>CAMVJQ010000008.1 GCA_947167845.1 uncultured Prevotella sp.
AGAAGGTGGCCGACTATATGAAGAAGAACCCGAGCGCGCGTTTCGAGGTGCAGGGCCATACCGACAATCAGGGCTCTGACGCTGTGAACGACCCGCTGTCGCAGCGGCGTGCTGAGGCTGTGGTGAAGGCGCTTGAGGGTCTCGGCTGCGATCCCTTCAACATGCGTGCCGTTGGTAAAGGTTCACATGAGCCAGTGGCTGACAATAAGACCGATGCTGGTCGCGCCAAGAACCGCCGCGTGGAGTTTATCAAGAAGTGAGCATTTTTCTGAGCCAGATACGGAGAAGCGGGTCAGACACAGTATATGTCTGGCCCGTTTTCGTAATCATATCGATTTCCAGCAGACGTTTTGCGGCTGACTGGACAGCACTCGCAGACTTCAGACTGTGCTTCTTGACAAACGCTCCGGACGTGATGCCGTTAGCCTTGCCTTCATGAGCGATGGCATAGAGAAGTTGCTTCTGCTGGTCGGTGACAAAGGAGAGCAGTTCGCGGAGCCGTTTCTCATTTTGGTTGATAAACGAACTCGTTACTTCGTCAATCAGCGCCTCCGTGCAGGTCTCACCTGCCTGGGTCTCTGCATAGGCATCGTGGAAGATGCGATGTACATAGAGGGTGACACCGTCCCAAAAGTGATACACCAGCGGAATGACGTCGGGGTCGATGGCCTTGTTGGCATGATTTTCCATTGCCTTCTGTATGATCTTGCCGTTATTTCGTGGCAAAGGTACGTAAATTATTCCAATTATGCAAATAAAATAATGCAAAAAGAATAATTGCCAAAAAGTATATGCGCAAAAGACTAAAAAACCCCCAAATGGGGTATTGTGTATATAGAAAGAATATCGTATCTTTGTGCCCGAAGAGTGTTATTAATCCCTAAAATCAATCATAATGAAGAAAATCTATTTGGCACTGATGTGCGTCGCTGCCCTGACCATGACTGCCTGCGGCGGCGGAAAAAGTGGAGGCTCGGCCTCAAGTGGTGAATCAGGTGGCAGCACCAGCGGGCTGAAGGACGGCCAGTGGCCCGCATCCGTCTATGACAAGTACGGCATCCCGGAGATCGAGACGAAGGGCAAGATCGTCTATACCGAACTTTCGGGTGATGACAAGTCTTATCAGTATCGTGTCGACTACAAAGGTGTGACGAAGGAGGAACTGCAGGCCTGGGTGAAGACGCTCGAGGAGAAGGGCTTCCGCATCCCTAAGTATAGTAAGGAGCGCTTCGACGCAGGGCGCTCAGACCTGGATGCCGTCGTCTATCAGCCTGAGCAGGGCATGGACATAGGGCTGAGAATCGCCTACGACTTCGAGCATGAGATGGACTTCGAGTACTATGCCGACGAGCCCAATCCCGCCTTTGAGATTACGGAGCGCGACGAGCGGTATTTTATCGTCTACAACTTCGCCGTGTCACTCTTCCAGATCAAGAATGCGCCTGAATATGACGGTGCCTTCGAGGCGCTCGGCATCAAGGCTGAGGACTTGAAGGGCATTCCCAATGTAAGGGCGGTGAAGATGTCGAGCGGCTCTATGGGGGGAAGCATCGGCGTGGGATTCTATGGCGACCATCAGATTGCAGAGGGCGATATGGACATGATCCACGACAGGCTGGCTGACGTCTTCGCGGAAAAGGGCGTGAAGTGCTATCACACCTTCAGCGGCAAGGAGATGACGGCGGAGCAACTGAAGGCCGACAAGGTGCGTGGTTACGTCGTGGAGAAGGACGGCAAGAAGTTCCAGATGATGGCAATGTCGGACGACCGTATCGGTGACTTCGGCGGCGGCATCGACTTCCGTTTCATGGTATCAAAGAAATAACCCCGCTAGTTATCTGTTAACCGAAGTCTGACTATTTAATTGTAAACGTGACTCGCCCTGACATCATCTCGATGTCGGGGCATTTTTTCTGCTCAGATATTTTGTCGTTTGCAGGAATATTCGTAAATTTGCGCACTATTAGCAATTATTCATTATGAGAAAACTAACGATGATCAGTATGACCACCTTATTGATGGGATGCACTGCTGCGCCTGACATGGAGCAGCAGATTGATGAACTCTACGGCAGGATGACGCAGGAAGAGCGCATCGCCCAGTTGAGAAGTATGTATATGGACGACCTCTTCGATGAGCAGGGGGCGTTGGACACGGCGAAGTGCCGCCAGTTGATACCCAATGGCATCGGCCACTTCTCGCAGTTTGCTATGCAGAAGCCCCGGGACCCGGATGAACTCCGCGACCGTGTGGCAGCCGTACAGGACTGGCTGATGAAGCATACGCCCAACGGCATCCCCGCCCTCTGCCATGAGGAGGTGCTCTCTGGTGTCAACTCGCGCGGAGCCACTATCTATCCGCAACAGATAGGACAGGCCTGCTCGTTCAATCCGGAACTGGCAGAACTGAAGACCCAGCAGACGGGCATCGCCCTGCGCAAGATGGGAGGTATACTCTCGCTCTCGCCAATGGTCGACGTGTGTCGCACACCGAGTTTCAACCGTCTGGAGGAGTCGTATGGCGAGGATGGCTACCTGTCGGCAGTGATGGGTGTGGCTTTTGTGAAAGGTCTCCAGCAGGGTGATCTCCGCAAGGGGGTAGGGGCCTGCTCGAAACACTATCTCGGCTATGGTGGCGGAGGGGATGCAGAAGAGAAGGAACTGATGGAGGAAATCCTGATGCCTCACGAGGCGATGATCCGTCTGGCTGGGAGCCATGTGGTGATGCCTGGCTATCATGCGATGGCGGGAACCAAAGGAGAGAAGGAGAATTGTGTGGCCAACAGCCGGATTCTGGAGGATATCCTGCGAGGCTATGTCGGCTTCGACGGTATGATAGTCAGCGACTATACGGCTATCGACCTGTTGCCTGGTCTTGAGGATCCCATGCACAAGGCCGCTGCCGCCATCAATGCGGGCAACGATGTGGACTTCCCCTTCGGGGCCAACTATCAGCATCTGCAGAAGGCCATCGACGAAGGACTGGTGAAGCCGGAGACGCTGGAGCGGGCGGTGAAGAATGTGCTGCGCCATAAGTTCCGCGCAGGACTGTTCGACGAGAAACCGTATCTTTACAGCACGGAGGACATCAAACTCGATACACCTGAGGAGCGACAGACGGCCTACGATATTGCCACTCAGAGCATCGTGCTGCTCAAGAACGACGGCACCCTGCCGCTCGATGAAGGCAAGTCGCCTGAGCAGATCTTCATCACCGGGCCCAACGCCAATTCGATGTGGGCCATGCTGGGCGACTACTCCTTCCCCGCCATGACCTATTTCTGGAAGCAAATGATGGAGGATCTCGATCATCCACACGTGATAGGACTGCTGGAGGGGATGCGCGACCGCAAGCCTGACCACATGAACATCAGTTACGCGCGCGGCTGCGACTGGACGGAGGAGATAGAGACGAAGTATGCCGAAGGTGGCGACGAGCGAGCCTGGGAGTACAACCTGCTGCATCGGAAAGTGGATTCTGGGGAGAAGGCTGATAGGGCTGAGGCTCTCGCGATGGCCCGACAGGCTGACGTGATCATCGCTGCCGTCGGCGAGAATGTGATGCTCTGTGGTGAGAACCGTGACCGTCAGGGCCTCCGTCTGCCTGGGCGTCAGGAACAGTATGTGGAGGAACTGCTCGCTACGGGCAAGCCCGTTGTGCTGGTTGTGTTCGGCGGTAGGGCACAGGTCATCTCCGGCATTGCCGAGAAGTGCAGTGCCGTCATTCAGGCCTGGTATCCTGGTGAGGAAGGCGGGCACGCAGTGGCTGACATCCTCTACGGCAGGGTGTCGCCGTCGGCAAAACTCTCTGTCAGTTATCCCAACACGGAGGTCTACGAGCCGCTCTGCTATAACCGCTCTGCTGAGCCGGATCCGCGCGTGGCCTGGCCCTTCGGCTATGGCTTGGCCTATACCACCTTTGAGTATAAGAACCTGAAGGTCGCCGAACAGGTTTCGATAGCCGACCAGAGTCTGAGCCTGTCGTTCGAGGTCAGCAATACGGGCGAGATGGCCGCCGATGAGATTGCGCAGATCTATCTCTCGCCGGTATCTGGGGATCAGCAGATTCGCCCCATACAGTTGCATGGCTTTGCCCGTGTGAAACTGCAGCCTGGCGAGACGAAGACGGTGAAGGTGAAACTCTACACAGAGCAGTTCGGCTTCTACTCTGAGCGCCAATGGCATGTCAATCCTGGTACCTTTGTCGTTAAAGTGGGTGCTTCGTCTGCTGACATCAGACTCCAGCAGAATGTCACGCTGACTGGTGAGACGGTCAGCAAGCCGCTGAGAGAGTTCTACTTCTCCGAGTCAGAGATTGAAAAATAAAAGGTGTGGCTCCAGACGGGAGCCACACCTTATTATATATACAGGCGTTTCCTGTTACTTGTTCTTCAGGGCTGCGATAGATTCCTTCAGGGCAGCAATCTTCTCTTCCGAGTCGCTCTGCTTCTTGCGCTCTAGTGCAACGACAGCCTCTGGTGCATTGGCCACGAAGCGCTCATTCGAGAGTTTCTTCATCACACCGGCCAGGAAGCCTTCGAGGTGCTGCAGTTGAGCCTCCATCTTCTCAATCTCTGCCTCTACGTCGATGAGAGATCCTAAGGGGACGGCATATTCGATAGTGCCAACCATAAAGGTGCTCGCAGTGGAGTCTTTCTCGCTGACTGACGTGATGCTTTCCAGATTGGCCATCTTCATCACCGCCTTCCCATAATTGCCGGAAAGTTGGGAGTTGATGACTTGCAATGCCAGTTTCTCTTTTTGCGCAATATTCTTCTGGGCACGGACGGTACGTACACCACTTACCACTTGTTTGACAGTATCCACATTGTTGAGCATGATCTTTTCATCCGCATTGGGAGCGTCAAGGTGCAGGCTCTCACGCATGATACTCTCGCCAGGCTGACGCTCATAGAGGGCCTGCCACAGTTCCTCGGTGATGAACGGCATGAAGGGGTGGAGCATCTTCAACAGTGTGTCGAAGAACCGCAGTGTGGCATCGTAGGTCACACGGTCGATGGGTTGCTGCTTGCCGTCCACATAGGCGGGCTTCACCATCTCGAGATACCAACTGGAGAACTCGTCCCAGAAGAGTTTGTAGACCGTCATCAGAGCCTCCGAGATACGGTACTTCGAGAAGTGGTCGTTGAGTTCGGCATTAGCCTCCTTGAGTTTTGCGTCGAACCAGGCGACGGCCAATTGGCTGGCACCTTCCTGCGGGGCATCTTCACTGACAGTCCAGCCCTTCACGAGGCGGAAGGCATTCCATATTTTGTTGTTGAAGTTGCGGCCTTGCTCGCAGAGGGCCTCGTCGAACAGGATATCGTTGCCCGCAGGAGCGGAGAGCATCATACCCATACGCACGCCGTCGGCACCGAACTTCTCGATGAGTTCGATGGGGTCGGGCGAGTTGCCGAGGCTCTTCGACATCTTACGACCCAGTTTGTCGCGCACGATACCTGTGAAATAGACATTTCTGAAGGGCATGTCGCCGATGTACTCATAGCCGGCCATGATCATACGTGCCACCCAGAAGAAGATGATGTCAGGACCTGTCACGAGGTCGCTGGTGGGATAGTAGTACTTGATCTCCTCATTGCCTGGATTGTTGATGCCGTCGAAGAGGGAGATAGGCCAGAGCCAACTGGAGAACCAGGTGTCGAGGGCATCCTCGTCCTGACGCAGGTCGGCATCAGTCACCTTCGGGTTTTTCTGCTGAGCCAGGCGGAGGGCCTTCTCACGGGTTTCTGCCACGACGAAGGCTTCGGTGACCTCCCCTGTCCCCTCCTGTAGGAGGGGGAAGTAATAGGCAGGAATGCGGTGCCCCCACCAGAGTTGGCGCGAGATGCACCAGTCCTGGATGTTCTCCAGCCAGTTCTTATAGGTGTTCTTGTACTTGGCGGGATAGAACTTCAGTTCGTCGTTCATCACGGGCGGCAGGGCGATGTCGGCGAAGTGCTTCATCGAGAGGAACCACTGCATGGAGAGCCGCGGCTCGATGGCGGTGTCGGGGTTGCGCTCTGAGTAGCCCACCTTATTAGTATAGTCTTCAATCTTCTCCATCAGGCCAGCCTCCTGCAGGTCTTTGGCTATCTGCTTGCGGCAGTCCATACGGTCCATGCCGACGTAGATGGGCGACTGCTCGGAGATGGTGCCGTCGGCATTGAAGATGTCGATGGTCTCCAGATTGTGGGTTTTGCCCAGCATATAGTCGTTGGTGTCGTGGGCAGGTGTCACCTTCAGACAGCCCGTACCAAACTCGATATCCACATAGCGGTCCTCGATGACGGGGATGACGCGGTTCACCAGAGGCACGATGACCTTGCGGCCCTTCAGCCACTGGTTCTTCGGATCCTTGGGATTGATACACATAGCGGTATCGCCCATGATGGTCTCAGGACGAGTAGTAGCCACCACAGCGTAATAGCCCTTGGCATCCTTGTGGATGATATTGCCTTCAGCCTTCAAGGCTTCCTCATTCTCGAGCGTGGTCAAACCGTCTACATAATACTTCAGATGGAACAGGTGGCTCTGCTCCTCCCTGTAGATCACCTCCTCGGTAGAGAGGGCGGTCAGGGCCTTGGGGTCCCAGTTCACCATGCGGAGCCCGCGATAGATGAGTCCCTTGTTATAGAGGTCGACGAAGACCTTGATGACGCTCTCTGAGCGCTTCTCGTCCATCGTGAAGGCAGTGCGGTCCCAGTCGCAACTGGCACCCAGACGGCGAAGTTGCTTCAGAATGATGCCGCCATGCTCGTGCGTCCAGTCCCAGGCATGCTTCAGGAACTGCTCACGGGTGAGGTCGTGCTTCTTGATACCCTGCTCGGCAAGTTTCTTCACCACTTTGGCCTCAGTGGCGATGGAAGCGTGGTCGGTACCCGGCACCCAGAGCGCATTCTTACCCTCCATACGGGCACGACGCACCAGGATGTCCTGAATCGTGTTGTTCAGCATGTGTCCCATGTGGAGCACACCCGTCACATTGGGCGGCGGAATCACAATCGTATAGGGTTGACGCCCGTCGGGCTTACTTGAGAAAAGTTTATTGTCAAGCCAGTACTGATACCACTTGGCTTCGACCTCTTTTGGGTCGTATTTGCTTGCTAATTCCATATATATTTTACGATAATCTCTAAAAATCGCTGCAAAATTATAAAATAATTGTGAATTATGAATTATGAATTATGAATTATTTTGTATCTTTGCCCCAATATTTTAAGGTTTATGCATACAAAAGAAGAAAAAATGCAGGCTTTCGGCCGCTTTCTCGATGTGCTTGACGCACTTAGGGTCAATTGTCCTTGGGACAAGAAACAGACTAACGAGAGCCTCCGACCCAATACCATCGAGGAGACTTATGAACTCTGCGATGCCCTGATCAAGAACGATGCCCATGAGATATGCAAGGAACTGGGCGACGTGCTGCTGCACATCTGTTTCTATGCGAAAATTGGAGAGGAGAAACAGCAGTTTGATATGGCGGATGTCTGCAATGCGCTGACCCGTAAGATGATTACCCGCCATCCTCACGTCTATCATCCCTCGCAGATTGATGCGGAGAATCCCAGACCGTTGCCTTATGTGCCAGAAGAGGCTGCCGACCAGGAGCAGACAAAAGTGAACAGTGTCACCCAGGTGCTCGAGAACTGGGAGCAGATCAAACTTAAGGAGAAAGACGGCAACAAGTCTGTCCTCTCCGGCGTGCCCGCTGCCCTGCCCAGTATCATCAAGGCCTATCGCATCCAGGACAAGGCCCGCAATGTGGGTTTCGACTGGGAGGACAAGCAGGATGTCTGGGCGAAAGTGCGCGAGGAACTTGGTGAACTGGAAGACGAACTGCGTAAGGAGGACAAGGAGAACTCTACCAAGGAGTTGGGTGACTTCCTGTTTGCCGTGATCAATGCAGCCCGTCTCTATAAACTCAATCCGGACAATGCCCTGGAGATGACGAACCGCAAGTTTATCAACCGCTTCAACTATATTGAGGCCCACAGCATCAAGATCGGCAAGCCCCTTAAGGACATGACGCTGGCTGAGATGGATGCTTTATGGAATGAGGCAAAACAACAAGAGAATAAAGACTGTAAGTTATGAGAAAGACAACATTATTTGGAATGATGGCTACTGTCGTGATAACGATGAGCAGTTGTGGAGGATCTGGTAATCAGCAGGCTCAGGCCGCTGCAGAGACTGATTCTACGGAGATACAGATTCCTCACGATCAGACACTTTATGGTATTTGTGGTAATGGTACTGCGATGAACACCCTCCAGTTGCTGCGAGACAATGGCGACACGCTCAACCTGAGCATTACCCGTGCCCTTGAGGCAGGGCAGGTGTTCGGCGGTCTGCAAGTGGGCGACCGCATGGCCGTGATGGCCAATGATGACAAGACGGAGGCCCTCATTGTTATCAACCAGAACTCCCTGCTTGGCGACTGGGTGATGCCGAATCCCATCGACGGCAGTTCGGAGGTGGGCATCCGCATCAAGGAAGGTGGTATCGCAGAGAGTATCGACCAGAGTAGTATTATCTACAAGACGTGGAAGATTTACAATGGAAAACTTGAAATTCTCTCGCAGCGCGATGGCGGAGGCGATGAAGAGGAGTTGAACCTCTATGAGATTGTCAAGTTGGGCGCTGATTCCTTAGTCTATAAGACCGTTAATAAGCCGAGGGAGGAGATGGAGACCTTCGAGTACAGCCGCTGGAAGGAGCCTGAGCAGATGGATCTCCACGGACTGCAGTTGGAGAATGCTGAGGATGAGTTCCGTCTCTGATAAGATTGCCGACGTCTTGGAACCATTCAGAGTCTATATTCTGGGGTGTGGAAGTGCTCTTCCCACTCTTCGCCATAACGCCTCGTCGCAGATTGTCGAGGTGCGTGAGAAGGTGTTTATGCTCGACTGCGCTGAAGGCACTCAGATGCAGTTGCGCCGTTCAAGGGTGCGCTTCAACAAGTTGAGCCATGTTTTTATTACCCATCTGCATGGCGATCATTGTTTCGGACTGATAGGCATGATCTCTACCTTTGGACTGCTTGGGCGCACTGCCACGCTTCACGTGCATGCTCCTGAGGCTTTGGGGCCGATTTTGAAGGGGCAGATAGCCTTCTTTACGCACGACCTGGGTTTCGAGGTAGAGTTCCATCCTGTGGATACCACGCAGCCATCGGTAGCCTATGAAGATCGCAGTGTCATCGTTGAGACAATCCCTCTGCAGCATCGTATGCCCACCTGTGGCTATCTGATTCGTGAGAAGGCCGGTCTTCCTCATATCCGTCGGGAGATGATAGACTTCTATCAGATTCCAATCAGCCAGATCAATAATATCAAGAACGGGAGCGACTGGACGACGCCTGAGGGCGAGGTTATACCCTATAGCCGTCTGGTGAAGCCTGCTGATCCCGTTCGCAGTTATGCCTACTGCAGTGATACCCGTTATATCCCTACGCTCTACAGGCAGTTGACGGGCGTCAGCACACTCTATCATGAGAGCACTTATGGCGAGGACCATTTGCAGAATGCTGAGAAGTATTGTCACTCTACGGCTCGCCAGGCAGCGATGGTGGCTCGCGATGCCGGGGTGGGGAAGTTGTTGCTGGGGCATTACAGTTCCCGCTATGAAGATGAAAACGTGTTGCTGAAAGAGGCGCAGGAAGTGTTCAAAAACACCTTTCTGACTAACGAAATGGACGTAATTGATGTCTGATTTGCTCCAAATAGCCATTTTTTTGCAGAAAAATTTGGAAGTTTGGAATAAAATTACTACTTTTGCACAAAATAAATATGTCGCGTATGATAAGACGTTTACTTCTGACTTCATTTGCCATAGCGCTTTTTGCGACGGTTCCCGCTTATGCCGGAGCCACTGAGAGTATGGCTGTAGAGGAGATGGCTTATCAGATGGAGCAGGAAGTAACCATCTCTTATAGTGAAGGTGTGCTCTATGTGTCGGGGGCTGAGGGCCAGACGCTCGAAGTTGTATCACTGACAGGCAAGAAGGTGATGCAGCAGAAGATCGACAGTCCTGCACAAAAGATAGAGTTGAATATTCCGAAGGGATGCTATATCGTTAAGGTTGGTAATGTCGTGAGAAAGATTTCCGTAAAGTAGACTCTTAACTCTTAATTCTTAACTCTTTACTATTATGTATAGCGACGAGGAGTTGGCAGTCCTTTTACAGAACCCTACTACTCAGCGTAAGGCTTTTGAGTCGATGGTAGGCCAGTACAGCGAGCGCCTGTATTGGATGGTCCGTAAGATGGTGCTTGACCACGACGACGCTAACGATGTGTTGCAGAACACCTTTCTCAAGGCATGGAATGGCCTTTCATCCTTTCATGGCAATGCCAAACTCAGCACTTGGCTCTTCCGCATTGCTGTCAATGAGAGTGTCGACTTCCTTCGCCGTCAGAAATCCCATGCCACACTAAGTGCCGATGACGACAGTGGTATTGCTAACACGCTGATGGCAGACGCCTGGTTCGACGGAGATGAAACGCAGGCCCTGCTTCAGCAGGCCATCGCTAGCCTGCCTGATGTGCAGCGCACCGTCTTCCAACTGCGATACTTCGATGATATGAAGTACAGTGAGATCAGCCAGATCCTCAACACTTCAGAAGGCAGCCTGAAAGCCTCCTACCACATAGCGGTCAAGAAGATTTCTGATTTTTTTCATTCCCATGATTAAACCTTTTCCTATTACCATCGTCAAAAAAGTATGAAAGAAGAACAGTATCTGATAGAAAAGTTAGGCAAAGAGAATCCTTTCAGGGTTCCCGACGACTACTTTGACTCGTTGACAAGTCAGGTGATGGCTCGTGTCGACGCAGAGAAGAAGCAGCCCGCCGGGCCGAAGGCACGCACCGTTTGGCTTCGCCCCGTTCTCTATGCTGCCGCCAGTGTGTGCGCCTTGTTTGTGAGTGTTGTGGCATACCATAATTATTCAGCCCAGAATCAAGGGGACAGGTCGCTTGATTCCGACGGCAAAGCCGTGAATCAAGGGCCTGTCCCCTTGATTCTGTCAGCGGAGGGAATAAGTCAGGTGGCAGACAATTCATTCGACGATGCCCTTGACTATGCGATGGTAGACAATCAGGATATCTATGCCTGTCTGTCGTCTGACTATTAATAATAAATAAGGTGTTGAAATGAAAAGACTCATCATAAGTTGTCTGACTGTCCTGTTGTCGCTCGGTGCCTTTGCTACAGAACCGCAGCAGAAATTCTCTCCTGAGAAATTCCAGGCAGAGTTAGAGCAGTTTATCACTGAGGAGGCCTGTCTCACGCCGCAAGAAGCCACAAAGTTCTTCCCGCTCTATCGCGAGATGCAGAAGAAGCAGCGTGAAGTGCTTGGCCAGATGAGGGCATTGGGGAAAGTGAAGCCCACAGAAGAAGCCGAGTGCAAGAAAGCCATTCAGAAGCATGATGAACTGGACCTGGAGCAGAAAAACATCCAGCAGACATATCACAACAAGTTCTTCACCGTGTTGCCAGCCTCTAAGGTCTATGATGTCATCAAGGCCGAGGACCGTTTCCACCGTCGGATGTTCCGCAACTGGGCACAGGGCGAGGGCAAGCGGCCGCATCAGAAGAAAGAGCATCGTAAGTGAGATGCTCTTTCTTCGTTCATTCCAGTTTCGAATTCTCCAGCAGCTTGGGGCACAAGTGCTCAAGTTCACACTTCTCGCAGTGGGGTTTACGCGAGGTGCAGACGTAGCGCCCGTGCAGCAACAGCCAGTGGTGCGCGTTAGGTATGTCTTCCTCTGGTATATGCCTGACCAGAGCCTGCTCCACCTTATAGGGTGTATTGTCACGTTTCGATACAAGTCCCAGCCGATGAGCCACGCGATAGACGTGAGTGTCGACAGCCAGTGTCGATTTGCCGAAAGCCACGCTCTGTATCACGTTAGCCGTTTTCCTTCCCACCCCTGGCAGATCCAGCAGCAGATTCATGTCTGAAGGCACCTCGCCGCCATGCCGTTCCGTAAGTGTGCGGGCCATCTCTACCAGATGCCTGGCCTTGGCGTTAGGGTAGGAGACACTGCTGATATATTCGAGCACGTCTTCCACTTCTGCAACAGCCATCGACTGTGCGTTAGGATAATGGCGGAACAGTTCGGACGTCACCTGATTGACCCGCTTGTCCGTGCACTGTGCACTCAGTATCACGGCAACCAGCAACTGGAACGTGCTCCCGAACTCCAGTTCCGTATTCACGTTTGGCATCTGCTCCCTGAAGTGGCTAAGTATCTTCTCGTATCGTTCTTCTTTTTTCATTTTCTCCTTTTACTTTTTTCCCTTTTTCCTTTTTACATTTTTACATTTTGATCGAATCCTGCTGCAAAGATAGTGCATTCTTCCCAAACGGCCAAATTTTTTAGTGCTCCTCAGATATGTTTTAGTTATTCGTGTGCTTGTGTTCGGAAATCTTTTTGTTCCTAGCATGACAGTACAAAGATACAATTCGTACAGCACCGAATGCTTTGGTTTGTACAGGCTCTTATCAAGCAGAAAATTGCTTTAGCGGTCGAGACAGATAGGGAAAATAACTGACTATCTGCGAAACCTACCGCTGAAAGGACGTGGATTGAAAGTGCAGCTGTATGCAGGTGGTGATGGCAGATTTCAGTCACTCAACCATGCCGTAGTAGATATGCCTCTACTATCGAATGCAGAGCAGTGTGCTGATGTTTGCATGAGGTTGAGGGCAGAATACCTGTTTAACACTGGGCAATATGGCCGCATCCGATTTCAGAATGTAAACGGGATATCCTTGGAACCCTTCTTCGAGCCTTTGCGTGAGAATTCGGAGAGCGAGCCACATTTCGAGTTGTAGTTCTTCAGCATGCCGTCCACGACGATGTTGCCTCCGATGAAGTCCTTAACCCTGTTTCTCATGAATTCGCAGATACGTGAGTATCCCTGCCCCAGTTCCATAAGGAGGCATCCTTTGTACCAATCCATACCTCATCATCAGGTGTGCTATTCTTCGCAGATGTGTTGAGCATGTGTTGCTCGATTCTTTTGATGCTGGCAACCAGATTCTGGTATGCCTCGCTTTCCATTGTGATAATTTCCATAAATTACTATGTCGTTTTATTCGTTTTGTCCTTTTGACGCTGCAAAATTATCCCAAGAAAACAACATGGAAGTTCAACTGTGTACAACGTGAAGAAAATATTTTTTGAAATTGGCACTCCTGGCTCCCTTCGGAGTGTCAAAAGGAGCCACAAAACGGGTAAAACGCTGTTCCAACATGATTCTTCCTAACTTTGCATTCGGTTTAAACAAGACATAATATGATAGAGGTAATAACAATCGAAAGAAGAGCGTTTGAGCAGATGCTTGAGGATATGCAACTGCTCACAGCGAGAGTTGAGACACTTTCGCGAAAATGCCAGGACAGGAAACTGTCTAAATGGATAACTAATGAAGACGTATGTGAACTGTTGCGCATCAGTCCCCGTTCCCTTCAGGAACTGCGCTATAAGCACAAAATAGCCTATACGCAGATTGGCCGTAAGTTCTATTACCGTCCAGAAGAAGTTGAGTTGGTACAGCATCAGTCTGGTACATATACAAATAATGTGTAATCCTACAATAAATACGAAAATGGAACAAGAAAAATACGAGAATGTACTCATCCTGCGTGACGAGATTATCAGCAGGGCGATAGCCACCATGCAGAAAGCAAGCAGGAAGGCGGAACGCCTGTGTGAAGATTATCGTCCACTGCTAAATGGTGAACGGCTTTTGACCGATGCTGAGTTGTCGGACTTCCTGAAGGTTAGCCGAAGAACCTTACAGGAGTACCGCAATGACGGTATTCTGCCTTATATTGAGATGAAGGGCAAGTGTGTCTATAAAGAATCTGATATAGAGAAGGTCTTGAAGACAAACGAGCATAGGGCAGCAAAAAGAATGGGCAATACCCTGTAATCTCCTTCTATTTTCTTTAAAAACATTAAATCCTGTACCTAATATTTGGCATTTTGGACAAAAAACACTAAATTTGCGTTCAAACCAAACATGTTTGATTAAATGAGGGATTTAAATCGCTTAAAAGTTGTCCTGGTAGAGAAGAAGAGGACAAGTAGATGGCTGGCAGAGCAGTTGGGTAAGAACACCTCGACTGTGAGTAAGTGGTGTACCAACTCTGCACAGCCCGATCTCCAAACGCTTGACAAGATTGCCGACCTGCTGGATTGTGATACCCGTACGTTATTAACCAGTAAGACTGAGAGCAATGATTAACATAAGAAAATTGGAGGCAGAACTATGGGAGTCGGCAGACTTGCTGCGTCAGGGCAGCAAACTGACAAGTAGCCAATACTGTATGCCAGTACTGGCTCTGCTTTTCCTGCGCTATGCCTATAGCCGCTATAAGATGGTAGAGGCAGAGATTTTGCAGAGCCGTCCGATGCGTGGAGGACGTGTGATGCCCGTAGAGCCAAGTGACTTTGCGGCAAAGAGTGCGCTCTATCTGCCAAAGGAAGCACAGTATGACTATCTGGTGAACCTGCCCGACAATATCATTTCGGCAGGACTGAAGACCAAGGACGGCAACGACATCAATTCATTGGGCGAGGCTGTCAACAATGCCATGCAGTTGGTGGAAGACCAGAGCGAACAACTTACGGGTGTGCTGCCTAAGACCTATACCAGTTTTGCTGATGACTTGCTGCGCGAACTGCTCCGTATCTTCAACAACAAGACAATCGACGAGGTGGGTGGCGATGTCATCGGACGTATCTATGAGTATTTCCTATCCAAGTTTGCCAAGGCAGTAGCCAGTGACGATGGTGTGTTCTTCACGCCAAAGTCGTTAGTGAAAATGCTGGTGAACGTGCTGGAACCCAAGCAGGGTGTGATGCTTGATCCTGCCTGCGGAAGTGGCGGCATGTTTGTGCAGACGGGCGACTTCGTGAATCAGGCAGGGCTTAACGCTAATACCACGATGACCTTCTACGGACAGGAGAAGGTGGAGTATAACGCCCAACTCTGTCTGATGAATATGGCTGTTCACGGTCTGAACGGACGCATTATCTCTGGCGATGAAGCCAACTCGTTCTATCACGATGCCCACAACCTTGCTGGCAAGTGCGACTATGTGATGGCCAATCCACCTTTCAATGTGGATAAGGTGAAAGCTGATTCTGCTTCTGCTGCCGGGCGTTTGCCTTTCGGACTCCCAGGTGTCAATGCCAAAACAAAGGAGGTTGGCAATGCCAACTATCTTTGGATAAGTTATTTCTATGCCTATCTGAACGATTACGGACGGGCTGGCTTTGTGATGGCCAGTTCGGCAACAGACAGTGCCAACAAGGACAGGTACATCCGTGAGAAGTTAGTCCGAACTGGCGATGTAGATGTAATGGTCAGTGTGGGAAACAATTTCTTCTATACCCTCTCACTGCCCTGTTCGCTGTGGTTCTTCGACAGAAACAAGCATGCAGACATCCGTGACAAGGTACTCTTCATCGATGCCCGTAACTACTATACCGTCGTTGACCGTACTCTGAATGAGTGGACGGAATGGCAACTACGCAACCTGCAGGCCATCGTCCATTTGTATCGTGGAGAGACAGATAAGTATCGCTCTCTCATTGCAGATTACGACAAGGCATTGAACGGTCAGACCGTAGCCACTGCTGAAGAAGCCCTTCAGAAACAGAAGGCGGAAGCCAAGCAACTGATAGCCGAGGCAATACGAAAGGACAAGAAGCGCATAGAGGCTGAGCAGAACGCACTAACGACAGAACTGGAGGATACGCTCGAAACCGCACGTCAGCGTGAATGGCTTGTGTCGAAGTTTGGCGAAGAAGGAAATTACCAAGACATCTTGGGGCTTTGCAAGATGGCC
The DNA here is from genome assembly GCA_947167845.1 of uncultured Prevotella sp. Classification (GTDB taxonomy): domain Bacteria; phylum Bacteroidota; class Bacteroidia; order Bacteroidales; family Bacteroidaceae; genus Prevotella. The sequence goes on from CAMVJQ010000008.1 coordinate 15,867, forward strand.
ACTATACAGGAGATTGAAGAGAAGAACTACTCACTGACTCCTGGTGCCTATGTTGGTGTGGCTGAGCAGGAAGATGATGGTGTGGATTTCCATGAGCGCATAAACGAGATTCATGCGGAGTTGGCGAAACTAAACAAGGAGGCTAACACACTGATGGATGAAATACAAAAAGCATGGGAGGAACTGAAATGAACGAACCTAAATTTATATATCGAGATGGGATGTTGGCAGACAACGGCTATGTGCAGTGGTTGAAAGATTTGAAAGCACGTTACAGACAATGTCAAGCAAAAGCTGCAGTCAAGGTTAACACTGCGATGCTGGAGTTCTACTGGAGCTTGGGGCGTGACATCATCCAGAAGAAAGCAGAAAGTAAATGGGGCAGCGGATTCTTCAATCAGCTAAGCCTTGACATGAGAGCAATGTTCCCAAATGAAAAAGGGTTCTCTGTGACTAATCTCAAATATATGAAGCGGTGGTATCTCTTTTATTTTGAGAAGGTTATAAATAGACAACCGCCAGTTGGCCAAATTGGTCACCAAGCTGGTGACGAAATTCGTCAGCAGCCTGCTGACGAAATACAAAACCAGATTCAGGCAATTCGTCACCAGGCTGGTGACGAATTTGAAATGCCACCCCAATTTGGTATTGTTCCATGGAAACATCATGTGTATATCTTCACCAAGAGCCAGTCGCTTGAGGAAGCACTTTTCTATATAAACAAAGTTGCATCCGAAGGATGGAGCCGTCTCTATTTGGAGCAACAGGTAGATGAGCAACTATACCAAGTTCAAGGTGCTGCCATTACTAATTTCGAGAGCACCCTACCATCGCCACAAAGCAAGTTGGTACAAGAGATACTGAAGGATCCGTATAACCTCAGTTTCCTCACGATGAAAGCCAAGTATGATGAACATGAGTTGGAAGAAGCACTTGTAGCCAATGTCACACAATTCCTACTGGAGTTAGGCAAAGGCTTCTCATACGTAGGTCGCCAAATGGAGTTACAGATGCCTGGCGGGCAGACATTTTTCCCTGATTTGGTGTTCTATTTTATACCCCAGCACCGATACATAATTATTGAGCTCAAGGCCGTAAAGTACATTCCAGAGTTTGCAGGCAAGCTCAATTTCTATGTCACTGCGGCAGACGAGCTGCTACGTGGTGAAGGCGACAATCCCTCCGTTGGCCTGATTATCTGCAAGTCAAAGGACAAGACTGTCGTTGAATGGTCGCTGAAAGACATCAACAAACCGTTAGGCGTAGCCACATATCAACTGCAAGAGGTGGTTGACCGCACTGTGGCAGAATTGGAACTAAAGAAAAAGCAGAAGACGGAGGAAGAAGAATGAGCGAGTGGAAGAAGGTGAAGTTGGGAGATTTTATCTCATTACAGAGAGGGTATGATTTGACTAAAGAACAAATTGTTCATGGGCCATATCCCGTTGTTAGTTCTACTTCTATTATGGGCTATCATGATTCGTATAAAGTTAAAGCACCAGGAGTTATAATTGGACGTTCTGGAACTTTAGGGGAAGTTCAATATGTTAAAACGAATTATTGGCCACATAACACCTCTCTGTTTGTCAAGGATTTCAAAGGTAACGAGCCTCTATTTGTTTACTATTTCTTGAAAAATCTTGGGACTGATATTGCTGGTGGAGGCGCTGCTATACCAACATTAAACAGAAATCACCTTTACGTTCTTGACATAACGACACCGTCACTTACAACACAAAAAAGGATAACTACTGTTCTCTCCCATTATGACTTTTTGATAGAGAACTATCAGAAGCAGATAAAGTTGTTGGAGGAAGCAGCACAGCGGCTATATAAGGAATGGTTTGTTGACCTTCGCTTCCCTGGACACGAAAACACCAAGATTGTGGATGGTGTACCTGAAGGATGGGAGAATACAAACGTCAACAACATTCTTACTTTCCATAGAGGGTATGACTTAACCCACAAAGAATTTGTTGATGGCCCTTATCCTGTTGTTGGCTCTACTTCAATAATAGGTAATCACAACAAATATAAGATTGAAGGACCAGGCGTTGTAACGGGCAGGTCAGGGAGTTTAGGTGTGTACCAACTTATTTGGGACAATTTTTGGCCACATAACACGTCGCTTTATATAAGTGACTTTAAAGGACATAACGTGTTTTACATCTACTGCCTACTTAAAACAATAGACTTCACGACTTTGAATAGTGGCGGTGCTATACCTTCACTTAACAGGAATACTCTTTCGAGCATAACTGTTATGGAGCCTTCCATAAGCTTGCAAGATAAGTTTTCAGAAAAAGTGATGCCAATGTTCAAGAGACAAAGACACCTCCAATCCCAAGTTCGCCTCCTCACTGAAGCCCGAGACCGTTTGCTCCCTAAACTAATGAGCGGAGAGATAAGCGTAGATAAGGCTCAGTCCGTAACCAGCGGACTCGGAGTCCGTAAGGAACAAACTGGCAGTCCGAAGCCTTCGGACTCATAGCAATGAGCGTAGTAACGAAAACCTAAGACGAATATGGCAAACGACTATAGCGAAGACCAACTGATACAGAAGAGTACTGCCGACTTCATGGAAAAGGAGTTGGGTTGGAAGAGCATCTATGCCTTTGATCAGGAGAAGTTGGGGGCAAACGGCACGTTGGGGCGCAACAGCTACCATGAGGTGCTGCTGACTCGCCATCTGCGCCAAGCCCTGAAGATTTTCAATCCTTGGCTGACAGAGAAACAGCTACAGGAGTGCATCGACAGCATGACAGAGCATATCAGTAGTCAGACGCTGATGCAGATAAACGAGCAGAAGTATAAGCTGATTCGCGACGGCATACCAGTGACTCGCACGAAATCCAATGGCGAGACGGAGGAGGTTAAGGCCAAGGTCATCGACTTCGATTCGCCAGAGAAGAACGAGTTCCTTTGTGTCAGGGAAATGTGGGTGTACGGTTCGCTCTATCATCGACGGGCTGACATCGTGGGCTATGTCAACGGCATTCCACTGCTCTTCATGGAACTGAAGAACCACGATGTGGAGGTAGCCGATGCCTTCAATCAGAACTATCGCGACTATCTCGACACCATACCCCAACTGTTCTACCACAATGCCTTCATCATGTTCAGCAACGGACTGGAGGCGCGTGTGGGCACTATCGACTCGAAGTGGGAGTTCTTCCATGAATGGAAACGACTGACAGAGGACGAAAAGGGCTGCGTGGACTTAGAGACCATGCTACGAGGTATCTGCAAGAAAGAGAACTTCCTCGACCTCGTGGAGAACTTCATCCTCTATGACCATTCCGATGGCTTCACGGCTAAGATTATGGCACAGAACCATCAGTATCTGGGGGTGAATCAGGCTGCAGAAATGTATCGCAACCGCCAGTATTTGAACGGTAAGTTGGGTGTGTTCTGGCATACGCAAGGCAGTGGCAAGAGTTATTCCATGTTGTTCCTTTCGCAGAAGATTCGTCGTAAGTTTGAGGGGGCACCCACCATTGTAGTATTGACAGACCGAGAAGAACTGAACACACAGATTAGCAAGCGGTTTGCCTATTGCGGTATGTTGGGCAACGTGGAAGCCAAACAGTTCATAGCCAGCAGTGGCGAAGACCTGAAAACAAAGTTGAAGGGCAATCCGTCGTTCATCTTCTCGCTCATTCAGAAGTTCAACGACCCCAAGGCAGAGCCCATCTACCCTGACCACGACATCATCGTGATGAGCGACGAAGCACATCGTACTCAGAACGGCATCTTTGCAGAAAATCTGGTACACCTGTTGCCAACGGCACATCGCATCGGATTTACAGGTACTCCCTTGTTGTCGAACGACAACATCACAGAGCGAACATTTGGCAAATACGTCAGTATTTATGACTTCAAGCGGGCTATAGATGACCATGCCACCGTACCTCTCTACTATGAGAACCGAGGGGAGAAGATACAGGACTTGAAGAACCCAGAGATTAACGAGGAGATTGCTGCTGCACTGGAACAGGCTGGCGATTTGGATGCCTCGCAGTTGGCCAAACTGGAACGAGAGTTCAGCAAGGAGGTGCATCTGCTGACAGCCAAGAAACGGCTTCGCCTTGTGGCTCAGGACTTCGTGCGTCATTACAGTGACCTGTGGACATCGGGCAAGGCGATGTTCGTCAGTTATAATAAGGTGACGTGTGTGCGGATGTATAACTACGTACAGGAATACTGGCAGCGGGAAATCAAGCATCTTGAAGAGCAGATTGAAAAAAGCGACTCCCAGCAGGAGGTGCAGGAGATGAAGAGCAAACTGAAGTGGATGCAGGAAACGGATATGGCCGTTGTGGTGTCGCAGGAGCAGAACGAGGTACAGACCTTTGAGAAATGGGGACTCGACATCAAGACCCACCGCCAGAAGATGCAGGACAGGAAACTCGATGAAGAGTTCCAGAAAGCAGATACCCCGCTGCGTATCGTATTCGTCTGTGCCATGTGGCTGACGGGATTCGATGTGAAGACACTATCATGCCTGTATATCGACAAGCCGATGAAGGCGCACACGCTGATGCAAACTATCGCCCGTGCCAATCGCGTGGCAGAGGGTAAGACCAACGGACTCATCATCGACTACATCGGCATCGTGAAAGCACTTCGTCAGGCTTTGGCGGACTATACCGCCAATCCTGGGGGGAGCACTGGAGGTAATGACCCAACTGTCGATAAACAAGAACTCATCAAGCATGTACTCAAAGCCATTGCCGCTGCTACAGCATTCTTACAAGAGTACAATTTCGAATTGGAAAGGCTGATTCATGCAGAGAACTTCATGAAACTGGCCTTGCTGAAAGAAGCAGCCAATGCGATGTGTGAATCGGCAGAGACACGCAAGACCTATTGCACCTTTGCCACCACCCTGACGAAACTATGGAAGTATCTCGACCGCGAGGACATCACGACAGAGATGAAACAACAGAAGGATGCCATCGCGGCCATCTACAAGGAACTACAGAAGAAACGCAAACATGCCGACATCACTGACCTGAGTGTGGCTATCAACGAGATAGTGAATGACCACTTGGAGATAGAGGCAACTACTGCTGCTGAAGAAGGGCCAAGCCGTCGCTTTGACATCAGCGGCATTAACTTCGACCTGCTGCGTCGTGAGTTTGCCAAAAGTCGTGAGAAGAACCTGCTGCTGAAGGACATCCAAGAATTGCTTCAGGAACGTATCGCCCTGATGCTGGCTCAAAATCCGTCACGCATCAATTTCTACGACAAGTACCAGCAAATCATCCACGACTACAACCAGGAACAGAACCGTGCCACCATCGAAAAGACCTTCGAGGAACTGATGACCCTCTCGGGTCAGTTGAGTGAAGAAGAACGCCGCTATGTACGTGAAGGCTTCAAGAACGATGAAGAACTGTCGATGTTCGACATTCTGATGAAGGACAATCTGAGCAAGGAGGACATCAAGAAAATCAAGAAGGTGGCCGTAGAACTGCTTGACAAGATCAAGCAACAGTTGGCAGGCATGGATCATCCATTCGACAAGCCTAACACTAAGGCTACTATCATTATCACCATCCGCGATGTATTGTGGCAAGAACTGCCTGAGAGCTATAGCGAAGAAAGCATCATCCAGTATCGTGATGCAGTGTATAACTATGTCAGCCAGCACTATAGCGGGGTGGCATAAAAATGGAAATGGATATGTTGGAACGACCAAGAATCATCAATGTAGAACGCAAGCCAAGGAAATGCCCTGTATGTGGCAATAGTGTGGTTGATATAATCTATGGCACAGGTGATATGACTGAGTCAGAGTTTCTGATGGCATATCGAAGAGAGGGCATCTTAGGTGGTGACAATATTCCCCGCCGTCCTCCCATTTGGGCATGTTCGTGTGGATGCAAGCGATTTCGCAAGGTTAATCCGGATGGGACTGATGCCAAAGTAAAGGTGAAAATGCTAAAGGACATCAAGCCCAAGCGGCTGACAATCATTAACTGGACGACTCATTGGGCATCAGAGGCAATGAAGGAAGGACGCTGGGAGATTGTACATCACTATCAGGTGGAAATAACCACGGATAAGGGAGAGACTGATACCCTAAAAATCACTGCCGTTGATGGTAGTGACGCTGAAGATCAAGCGAAAGAACTTGTTTCTGATGGTCGTATTGGGTTAAAAGGCAGAAAGTGCAAGTCTTTGGAAGTGTTTGACGATATAAAGTGAGAAGACAATGGCATATACATATAAGTATCCTAGACCAGCAGTAACAGCAGACTGCATAGTCATAACAAATGAGGTTGAGCCTAAAGTATTGTTGATTCAACGTGGCAGTGAACCTTTTAAGGGATGCTGGGCTTTCCCTGGTGGTTTCATGAACATGGACGAGACAACTGAGAAATGTGCTATTCGCGAATTGGAAGAAGAAACAGGATTGAAAGTGAAGGAAGTGCATCAGATTGGAGCCTATTCAAAAGTTGATCGTGATCCAAGAGGCAGAACAGTTACTGTTGCCTATCTCGCTATCGTTGATTCGCCGATGTCTGTCTGTGGTCAGGATGATGCCGCCAAGGCTGAATGGTGGTCACTTTCCTGTTTGCCAAATTTGGCATTTGATCATTACGATATAATGCAGGATGCGATAAAATGCTATAATTTGCATTTTTCACAAGGCTTGTGAAAACATAAAAATTGATAAGCAAGAAATTAAATTGTAAATTTGCACCCAATATGGCAACATGGAATAAAATAGAGCGACCCACAGAGGACGGCGTCATGGTACCGATGCAAGCCCCTCTGATAGTTTCAGCAAGCAGGAGTACGGATATTCCGGCCTTTTATGCTGACTGGTTCTTTCACCGTTTGGCGAAAGGCTACTCAGCATGGACGAATCCGTTCAATGGGGTAAAATCGTATGTCTCGTATGAGAATACTCGCTTCATCGTGTTCTGGTCGAAGAACCCACGTCCATTGTTGCCATACCTGCATATCCTTAAAGAGCGTAACATCAAGTGTTACATTCAATATACTCTGAATGACTATGAGCAAGAAAAGCTGGAAAAGGTTCCTTCCCTTGCTACTCGAATAGAGACATTCAAGCTACTGGTTGAACAGCTTGGGAAAGGTACTGTCATCTGGCGTTTTGATCCTATGATACTGACGGACGATATATCTGTGGATGATTTGCTTCGGAAAGTACAGAATATTGGTGACCAACTGAAGGATTATACTGAAAAACTGGTGTTCAGCTATGCAGATATAGCCATGTATCGCAAGGTAAAGCATAATCTGGAAATCAATGGTATTCCTTATCATGAATGGGAAACTGAGCAGATGGAAGAATTCGCTGACAAGCTCTCCACCATAAATCGCGAAAGAGGCTGGAACTTTCAACTGGCTACATGCGGTGAGAAGATAGATATTACCAAATACGAGATTTCCCATAACCGTTGTGTAGATGGTGACCTCATTACACGTTTGGCATGGGATGATAAGGAACTCATGCATTTCATGAAGGTGAAGATCGAGGACGTTCCTGCTCCTTCCTTGTTCGGTGATTCCGAATTACCGAAGGGAACTATACTATTGCCCAATAATCACTATTTTATAAGCACCCACAAAAAAGATCCTGGCCAGCGCCAGTTCTGTGAATGCATGGCCTCTAAGGACATCGGTGAATACAATACTTGTCCTCATCTTTGTGAGTACTGCTATGCGAATTCAACTAAAGAGTTGGCATTGCAAAATTGGAAACGACATCAAGAAAACAAGTTGTCTGACACTATAACGGGGAAATAGTTATGCCAAACTTCATTGATATATTCCGACAAAGAGGCAAAATCTCATTCACAGGAATGAGAAGTGTAGCGATGTCAATGCTTCCAAACGATAAGATGAAGCTTGACACCTGAACTGGAGAAACAGTGCTCAGAGATAAACGCTTTTGTATATCCGACAGTCTGTCCGGCGTATGACTACAACGACTGACTTTGCAAAGCATCTGAGCCGCTTCCTGTCTGAATATCTGCCGCATGAGAGAAACGTGAGTCCCAACACCATCGCGTCCTATAGGGATGCTTTCCTGCAATTCATCGACTATATGAAGAATGATAAAGGGATATCCGTCGACCGACTTGGACTGAAACACCTCACACGTAGCAGTGTACTCGGATATCTGAAATGGATCCTCGAAGTAAGGAAATGCTCTCCTGCCACCCGCAACTACAGACTGGCAGCCGTACACTCTTTTTGCTGGTATCTGCACTATGCTGTCATAGACATGATGGAACAATGGCAGAAGATACTCACCATAAAGGCGATGAGGACGAAAGGGACTACTCTCAACTATCTGTCTGCGGAAGGTGTCAAGCTCCTGCTTGCCCAACCTGACACTACTACAAGAAACGGCAGAAGGCATCTTGCCATCCTCTCGCTGATGTATGATACAGGAGCACGTGTGCAGGAAATGGCAGACCTTACGGTAGACAGCGTGCGCATAAGCCATGAGCCGTATACCATACGCTTGTACGGCAAGGGAAGGAAGGCTCGCATCGTACCTCTTGTGAAAGAACAGGTGAAAATACTGCGTGAATATATGGAAGAGCATCATCTTGATGACTGTAGCAAAGGAGCCTCGCCACTCTTTTTCAACAGCAGGCATGAGAAACTGACGCGTGAGGGCATTTCTTATATCCTGACTACCTATGCGAATTTGGCAAGGAAAGTATCCCCCGATTTGATACCAGAGAGGATAAGCTGTCATTCGCTTCGGCACAGCAGGGCAATGCATCTTTTGCAGGCTGGTGTAAATCTCGTTTATATACGCGATCTTCTTGGTCATGTGTCGATACAGGCAACAGATATTTACGCAAGGGCTGACTCAAAAGCCAAGCGTGAGGCTCTGGAGAAAGCATATGCAGACCTCGTCCCTAACCGTGACTCTGATAGGGAATGGGAGAAGAGCAAAGACCTGCGAGACTGGCTCAGAGACCTCGGACACTGACTATTGTTATGTGAAGTGGAAGTGAGAAGTAATCTCACAAATATCTGATTATCAGGTATGCTTCTCACTTTACTTTGCATAATGATAAACTTGTCATAATAAGCCTTATGAGAAGCTTTACATAATTTCTTTAAGCGTTTAAAACAGAACTTCCCGTTGAAATACTTCCTTGGCGAAAACCGCAATGCCATTGAGATACAGATATGGGTGACCATGATAGCTTACCTCCTGTTGCGGGTTATGCAGACAAAAGCCAGAAGCAAACTGGGCTTCTCGAATATCGTGATGCTTACAAGGGCGACATTGGGTGCGTACATCGACCTCGTTACGCTGCTCAACTGTCCGAAACTCGACTGGAACCTGCTGGAACAACAGCGAGCGAGGTGGTTAGCAAGTCAGAATATCCAACAATTGGAACTTTTTCCCACATAGGAGGGGTTACTTTTTGAAGTGAAAACTAAATTTGCCTGTTTAAAGGCAGTTTCAAATGAATATTAATCAATTCCGATTTTTATCGGACAGCAATAATAGCCAATAAACTTTGTTAAAAAGTGGTGGTAAAGATATATCATTAGATATATTTTTTGTAAATTTGCACCCCGAAAACCGAAGATGATGAAAATAGTTTTCGGGATACACTTTGCAAGGTTAGGTTAATAAATTAAAATAGGTATGAAAAAGAACAAGATTATGATGTTCGCTGCTGCCACGATGCTGCTTGCTTCGTGTGGCGGTGGCGGTGGCGGTCGCCCGAATTTCGGTGACAACGAGTATCCTGTGATGACTGTCGGCACGTCGAGTGTAGACATGCAGACGACGTATCCTGCAACGATCAAGGGTGTGCAGGATGTGCAGATCAGTCCTAAGGTGAGCGGATTTATCGTGAAGATTCATGTGAAGGAAGGGCAGACGGTGAGTGCCGGCCAGACGCTGTTTGAGATAGACAACGTGACTTATCAGGCTCAGGTGCGTCAGGCCCAGGCCTCAGTCAATACTACCCAGGCTGCCCTGAATACGGCGAAACTGAACTATGAGAATTCGCAGAAACTGTTTGAGAATCACGTGATTGGCGACTTCGAACTGAAGTCGGCCACGAATCAGTATGAGCAGGCGAAGGCTAATCTTGCCCAGGCGCAGGCCGGGCTGGCTTCTGCCAAAGAGATGCTGAGTTTCTGCTATGTGAAGAGTCCTGCCTCAGGTGTGGTGGGCACGCTGCCTTTCAAGGTGGGTACACTTGTGAGCGCTGCCAATGTGCTGACGACGGTCTCCAACAACTCTTCGATGGAAGTGTACTTCTCTCTGACGGAGAAGGACGCCCTGACCATGTCGCAGGGGGCGGGCGGTCAGAATGCCGCCATCCAGGCGATGCCGGCCGTGAAACTGAAGTTGGCCGACGGGAGCGTCTACGGTCTGGAAGGCCGGGTGACGAAAATGAGCGGTGTGATCGACAATGCCACAGGCAGTGTGCAGTTGATAGCCCTCTTCCCCAATCCTGACAAGGTGCTCAAGAGCGGCGGCTCGGGTGCCATCATCATCCCCAAGCAGAACAGTTCGGCTATCATCATCCCGCAGGGATGCGTCTCGGAGGTTCAGAACAAGAAATTCGTCTACATACTCGGCAATGACAACAAGGTGAAGTACACCGAGATCAAGGTGGATCCGCAGAACGACGGCAACAACTATATCGTGACTGAAGGCTTGAAGGTGGGCGACAAGTATATCACCAACGGCATCACGAAACTGAAGGACGGCATGGAGATCGTGCCCATCACGCCTGAGAAGTATCAGCAGAAGATCAAGGACCAGGCCAAGGAGATGAGTGCCGGTGAGATCGTGGAGGCCGTGCAGAAGGCGACTAAGTAGAGTTGAAGAATTGAAGAATTGAAAAAAGTAACACAATGACATTTACAACCTTTATCAAGCGCCCGGTGCTCTCGACGGTGATCTCCATCGCCATCGTGCTGCTGGGCTTTATAGGTCTGGCATCGCTGCCTATCGAGCAGTATCCCGACATTGCACCGCCTACGGTGGTGGTCTACACCAGTTATCCTGGTGCTGATGCCGAGACCGTGAAGAACTCCGTCATCGTGCCGCTCGAAGAGTCGATCAACGGTGTGGAGGGTATGGACTATATCAGCTCTACGGCATCCTCTGGATCGGCACAGATACAGGTGCTGTTCCGTCAGGGTATGAATGCCGATATGTGTGCGGTGAACGTGCAGAACCGTGTCTCTCAGGCCCTGGCCCTGCTGCCGGCCGAGGTGACGCAGATTGGTGTGACGGTGATGAAGCGCCAGACCTCGCAGGTGCTGATGTTCACCCTGACGTCGGACGGCCGTTACGACGACGAGTTCCTGACGAACTATAACAACATCAACATCGTGCCGGCCATCAAGCGTATCCAGGGTGTGGGTGACGTGCAGTCGCCTGGTCTGAAGACCTACTCGATGCGTATCTGGCTGAAGCCCGACGTGATGAAGCAGTACAACCTGATGCCGAGCGACATCACCGGTGTGCTGGCCGAGCAGAACATCGAGGCTGCACCTGGTTCGTTCGGACAGGAGTCGAACGTGGCCTACGAGTATGCCATGCGCTACACGGGTCGACTGAAGACACCAGAGGAGTTTGGCGACATCATCATCTCCAGCGACCGCAACGGACAGACGCTGAAGCTGAAGGATGTGGCCAAGATCGAACTCGGCGGACAGCAGTACTCGGTGTCGATGAAGAACAACAACATCCCCTCGGTGATGGGTATGGTGCAGCAGATCGCCGGCTCGAATGCCAACGAGATCGCCAAGCAGGTGAAGGCCGAACTCGAGGAGCAGGCCAAACTGTTCCCCCCGGGCATGACGTACAAAATCAACTACGACGTGACGGAGTTCCTCTATGCCTCCATCGAGGAGGTGGTATTCACCCTCGTGTTCACGCTCATTCTGGTGTTCATCGTGATCTACATCTTCCTGCAGGACTGGCGCTCGACGATGATCCCGCTGATTGCCGTGCCGGTGTCGCTGGTGGGTACCTTCTTCTTCCTCGAGGCTTTCGGATTCTCCATCAACCTGCTGGTGCTCTCGGCTCTGCTGCTGGCTATCGCCATCGTGGTGGATGACGCCATCGTGGTGGTGGAGGCCGTGCACGCGAAACTCGACCAGGGCTACAAGTCGACGCTGACGGCCTCTATCGACGCTATGAACGAGATCTCGGGTGCCATCATCTCGATCACGCTGGTGATGGCCTCAGTGTTCATCCCCGTGTCGTTCATGGGTGGCGTGACAGGTACGTTCTACCGTGAATTCGGTGTGACGATGGCCGTGGCCATCTTCATCTCCGCCCTGAACGCCCTGACGCTGTCGCCCGCCCTCTGCGCCATCTTCCTGAAGCCCCACGACGAGAGCGGCCACAAGAAGATGTCGCGTATCGACCGATTCCATGCAGCCTTCAACACAGCCTTCACGACGACCACCAATAAGTATAAGGGTATCGTGGAGAAACTGGTGCGCAAGCCTGTTGCCATCATCTTAGGGGCTATCGTGGGTATCGCCGTGCTGGCCACCACGATGCTCACTACGAAGACCGGACTGGTGCCCGACGAGGACACGGGTACCGTATTCTGCACCATCTCGATGCCGCCAGCCACGTCAGTGGCCCGCACGCGCCAGATCATCGACGAAGTGGACGCCATTCTGGCTGCCGACCCCGCCATCCAGAGCCGTGAGCAGATTCAGGGTTATAACTTCATCGCAGGTGCCGGTTCCGACCAGGCCACGTTCATCATCAAACTCAAGCCCTTTGCAGAGCGTCAGAAGGGATTCTGGTGGAAACTCTCAGGACTGTGGCAGGGCGACGGCATCTACAGGTTCTTCCTCAACCCCTTCGACCGCGACGGCGTGCTGGCACAGATATACCTCAAGACGGCCCACATCAAGGATGCCCAGATACTGGCCTTCGGACCGCCTATGATCCCTGGCTTCTCGGCTAACTCGGGTGTCTCGCTGGTGATGCAGGACCGTACGGGCGGCGACCTGACACGATTCTTCGAGATCGTCCAGGACTATCTGGCCGAACTCAACAAGCGTCCGGAGATCCAGATGGCTCAGACCTCCTACAACCCGAACTATCCGCAGTACATGATTTCGGTCGACGTAGCCAAGTGTAAGCAGGCCGGCATCTCGCCCCGCGTGGTGCTCACCACCCTGCAGGGCTACTACGGCGGACTGTACGCCTCCAACTTCAACGCCTACGGCAAACTATACCGCGTGATGGTGCAGGGCTCGCCGGAGACCCGCATGACGGAGGAGTCGCTCAATAATATATATGTACGCACGGGGGCTGGCATGTCGCCCGTGAAGGAGTTCTGCAACATGGAGCGCGTCTACGGCCCGTCGAACATCAACCGCTTCAACCTGTTCACCGCCATCAATGTGACGGCAACCGTCGCCAACGGCTACTCTTCGGGTGAGGCCATCAAGGCTGTGGAGGAAGTGGCTGCGCAGATGCTGCCCACGGGCTATACCTACGACTACTCGGGACTGACCCGTCAGGAGGCCCAGGCCAGCAACTCTACGGCTATCATCTTCGTGCTCTGCTTCATCTTCATCTATCTGATTCTGTCGGCACAGTACGAGTCGTACATCCTGCCGCTGTCGGTAGTGCTCTCAGTGCCGTTCGGACTGGCTGGCGCCTTCCTGTTCACGCAACTGTTCGGCCACTCCAACGACATCTACATGCAGATCTCGCTTATCATGCTGATTGGTCTGCTGGCCAAGAACGCCATCCTGATCGTGCAGTTCGCCCTGGAGCGTCGCCTGACGGGTATGGCCATTTCATGGTCGGCCGTGCTGGGTGCTGCCGCCCGTCTGCGTCCTATTCTGATGACCTCTCTGGCTATGGTGATCGGCCTGCTGCCGATGATGTTCGCCTCAGGTGTAGGCAAGAACGGTAACCAGACGCTTGGTGCCGCAGCCGTGGGCGGTATGCTTATAGGCACGCTCATCCAGATATTCGTGGTGCCGGCTCTGTTCGTGATCTTCCAGTCGCTGCAGGAGAGGTTCCGCCCGATGAAGTTCGAGGATGAGGAGAATCCTGAAGTGGCAGCCGAACTGGCTCAGTATGCTCATGGTAAAACCCCTGTTGATTATGAATTGGAGAAGTAATATGAAGAAGTTGATGATGTATATGTCTGCAGCCCTGCTGCTGTCGAGTTGCGGACTCTATAATAAGTACGAGCGTCCTGAGGTGATGGCCGACGGAATCATCCGCGACCCAGTGGCAATGGCCGATACGCTGGCAGCGAAGGACACGACGTCGTTTGGAAATCTGCCCTGGCGTACTGTCTTTACCGACCCTCAGTTGCAGACGCTGATCCAACAGGGACTGGACAACAATCCCGACCTGCTGAATGCAGCCCTCAACGTGAAGATGGTGAACGAGGCCCTGAAGATAGCCCGTCTGGCCTTCCTGCCCTCGGTGGTGTTCTCGCCGCAAGGCACACTGGCCTCCTTCGACGGTGCCAAGGCCAGCAAGACCTATCAGTTGCCCGTCTCGGCCAGTTGGAATGTCGACCTGTTTGGCAATCTTCTCTCGCAGAAACGCTCTGCCCAGATGCAACTCATAGCCACGAAGGACTATCAGACTGTGGTGAAGACCAATATCATCTCCGGCATCGCCAATCTCTACTATACGCTGCTGATGCTCGACCGTCAGGTGGAGATCATCACAGATATGGAGAGTCTGACGAAGGAGACCTGGGACAAGATGAAGTTCATGCACGAGAACCGTGCCGGCTATCGCTCGACGGCCGTGCAGAGTGCCGAGGCAGCCTACTACAGCGTGCAATCGCAGAAGGTGGACCTGATCCGCCAGATCCGTGAGTGCGAGAATTCGCTCTCACTGCTGATTGGCCAGCAGGGACAGACCATCAAGCGCGGTACGCTGGCAGGACAGAGCCTTCCCACATCGTTTTCGGCAGGTGTCGGTATCCAGTTGCTCAACAACCGTGCCGACGTACACGCCTCTGAGATGTCGCTCGCTCAGTGCTTCTATGATGTGGAGACGGCGCGCAGCCGTTTCTATCCAAATCTCACCGTCACGGGCACTGCTGCCTTCACCAACAGTGCCGGCGGTGCTGTCATCAATCCTGGCAAGTGGCTGCTGTCAGCAGTGGGAAGCCTTGTGCAGCCCATCTTCCAGCACGGACAGATCGTGGCAGGCCTGAAGGTGGCCAAGATGAAGTATGAACAGGCCTTCAACACTTGGCAGAACACGGTGCTGAAGGCTGGCAATGAGGTGTCGAACGCACTCGTTAGTTATAATTCTTCTTCAGAGAAAGCAGTACTTGACGGCAAGCGCGTGGAGGTGCTGAAGCGTAATGTGGAAGACACCAAACGCCTGATGGAGTCGAGCAGCAACACCACCTATCTGGAGGTTATCACCGCTCAGGGCAACCTGCTCAATGCTGAGATCAATGAGGTCACCGACCAATTCAACAAGATGCAGTCAGTCGTGAACCTCTACATGGCTCTCGGCGGCGGTGCGAAGTAAAGGTAAAAGGGTAAAAAGGTAAAAAGAAAGTAATTATGGCAAGTGAAATATCCCCCAAGGCTGAAATATCGCCAAAGGCGAAGATCGGCAACAACTGTAAGATATTCCCCTTCGTGTATATCGAGGACGACGTGGAGATTGGCGACAACTGCATCATCTTCCCCTTCGTCAGCATCTGCAATGGTTCACGTATAGGCAACGGTAACAAGATCCATCAGGGCAGTGTGATTGCTGCTCTGCCTCAGGACTTTAATTTCCGTGGTGAGAAATCGTATGTCGTGATTGGTGACAATAACGTCATCCGTGAGAATGTGGTCATCAATCGTGGTACACACCGTGATGGCAGGACTATCATCGGCAACAAAAACTTCCTGCTTGAAGGTACGCACATCAGCCACGACACTGTCGTAGGCGACCAATGCGTGTTCGGCTATGGCGTGAAGATAGCGGGCGACTGTGAAATCCATAATGGTGCCATCTTCTCAAGTTCGGCCATCCAGAATGCGAACACCCGTGTGGGGCGGCTTGCAATGATCCAGGCGGGCACCACGTTCTCGCGTGATATTCCTCCTTACGTCGTGGCAGGTGGTAAGCCCATCGAGTATGGCGGTCCTAACTACACGATGATGGGTGAGGCTGGTATCGACGAGAAGGTGCAGAAGCACATAGCCAACGCCTATCGTCTGCTCTTTCATGGAAAGACAAGCACGTTCGACGTCGTTAACCAGATCAAGGATCAGGTGCCGGACAGTCCGGAAATTCAGACTATCATCCAGTTCCTGGAGAGTTCCCAAAGCGGTATCATGTGTAAGTAAATAAAAGGCCTGCACTCTAATGAAAGTGCAGGCCTTTTCAATAAATGTTGTGCCTTTGCATCACGAATGAGATATTTTGTGACTTTCAGTTATGACGGCGGGCGTTATCACGGGTGGCAGATACAGCCCAATGGAGACTCGGTGCAGGAACGCTTGCAACGTGCTTTGACGACATTGCTCCGTGAAAACATCGCGGTGACGGGTGCTGGCAGAACGGATGCTGGTGTACATGCGCGGATGATGGTTGCTCATTTTGATACAGACGTTTGCTTTGAGGCTGCCGATGGCATCAACGGGGCGCAACTCGCCTATAAGTTGAACCGTCTGTTGCCTCAGGATATTTCTGTTCAGAGGGTGGAGCGGGTAAGCGACGAGATGCACGCCCGTTTCTCAGCCACAAGCAGGATGTACCGCTACTATATCCACCTCGTGAAGAATCCCTTCCTCAGGTACTATTCGTGCGAGATACACTATCCGCTCGATTTCTCACGTATGAACGAGGCGGCCCGGATGCTTCTGTCGTATGAGGACTTCGGCGCCTTCTGCAAGAGTGGTGCCGACGTGAAGACCACACTCTGCCAGGTGATGAAAGCGGAGTGGGTGCAGACCTCAGAGACGAAGTGGTATTTCGAGATCAGGGCCAACCGTTTCCTGCGCAATATGGTGCGAGCCGTAGTAGGGACGCTGATAGACGTCGGGCGGGGGCGCCTGACGCTGGATGAGTTCCGCAAGGTAGTAGAGGGAAAGCGGCGCACAGAGGCTGGTGAGTCGATGCCGGGCAATGCGTTGTTTCTGGAAGACATCACCTACTGAGTAATCATGAAACACAATTCACTATTATATTAAAGATGTGGTTAATACTTGCATTTATGTCGGCAGCACTGCTAGGCTGCTATGATTCGTTTAAGAAACAGGCACTGAAAGGTAATGCCGTGATTCCTGTACTCTTTCTCAACACACTGTTCTCCAGTATGATCTTTCTGCCGTTCATACTGATGGGTGACAGTATCGACGGTTCTATCTTCCACGTAGCGAGCGGTGGGTGGGAGATGCATAAGTATATAGTGCTGAAGGCTGTTATCGTCCTGTCCAGTTGGATTCTCGGATACTTCGGTATGAAGCACTTGCCGCTGACCATCGTGGGACCTATCAATGCCACCAGGCCCGTGATGGTGCTGGTGGGAGCCCTTCTGGTGTTTGGCGAGCGGCTTAACGCCTGGCAGTGGGTAGGTGTGCTGCTGGCAGTGGCTTCTTTTCTGATGCTGAGCCGGAGTGGCAAGAAGGAGGGCATTGATTTCAAGCATGATCACTGGATCTATATGATTGTGGGATCTGCCGCCTTGGGGGCCGTCAGCGGGCTTTACGACAAGTATCTGATGGCGCCTGTTGAGAGTGGAGGCGTGGGGCTTGATCGCATGATGGTGCAGTCGTGGTATAATCTCTATCAGTGCGTGATGATGGGAGCAATGCTTCTGCTGTTATGGTGGCCGAAGCATGAGCAGACAACACCGTTCCACTGGTCTTGGTCGATAGTCGGTGTGAGTCTGTTTTTGTCTGCAGCCGATTTCATGTATTTCTACTCACTGAGTCTTCCTGACGCGATGATTTCCATCGTGTCGATGATTCGAAGGGGCAGTGTGGTGGTGAGTTTTATGTTTGGTGCCGCTTTTTTTCACGAGAAGAATCTGAAGGCCAAGGCTGTCGATTTGGCACTAGTATTGCTGGGTATGGTGTTCCTCTATATCGGTAGCCATTAGTCGCGATAGATCCACGACAGGAGACTGTTGATCCATCTGATTGAGAATCGAAACCAGCGTACGGTACTGACGGGCTTTCCTCCAAAACTCAGGATAAATTCGCGGAAGGGATTCTTGCTGAAAGGCAGTCCGACATCCATGAAATAGATATGCTCATAGCCTTGGCTGTGGGCATATTTGATGCAGTGCCAGATGGTCATCGTGTCTGGATGCAGCGGGAGGTAGGTCTTGCGCCGGAAGGCACTGTACCAGAGATAGGCATTATGCTGACTATAGACACAGGCGGCACAGCCGATGACGTAATCGTGGAACTTGGTTATGAACAGACGAAAAGAATCAGAATTTATCGCAAGTTTAAAGAATTGATTATCGGGTATATATCGCTTAGGCTTCAGCCAATTGTGCTTGCGAAGCAGTCTGGTGAAAGCGTTGAATTCTACTTCGCTTTCAATCTCTTTGATAGTCACACCCCTGGCATAGCAGTTGTCAATACGACGTTGCAACTTCTCTGTGATCCGTTCTTCAGGCGTACGGCTGTGCAGAGAGTTGTGGATGCTCATCCAATGTACGGGGAAGTAGTTTAATTGGCGGAAGTTACGGTATGCGAACATCTTCTGCGTCAGGTTGCTAACTTCTATATAAACCGTCAGTTTGTTAAGTTTGTTCGTAATGGCTTGCAGCATTTCGTTGAACAGGTCTTCTCGCTTGAAGTCACTTTGGGCATATTCTCCTTCGCCCAGTATGCGGCAATGCATAAAGAAGAATGGGGGCAGGATCGAAGTGCGGTAACGGACGATGGAAAGTAACTGGCTCACCACACGTCCGGACTCGTCGGTGCAGACCGCCATATATGGCTTCATCCGAGGGGTCTGTACACTCATAGAGAACAGTTCACGGCTGTGAAAGAAGTTGTCATCGATAATGTTTGGCAACTTCTCAATCTTGCTGTATATGTTCGTTTCTATTCCTTTCACGCCACAAATTTACAAATTATTTTGGAACTACCAAAAAAATGTTGTAACTTTGCGCGAAAAATAAGCATATAGATTATGACCGATTTCAAAGATCTGGCGCAGATGCGCCGCAGTCATCGTAAGTTTACGGAACAGGAAGTTGATGGTGATGACCTGAAACTGATACTCCGTGCCGCCCTCATGTCACCCACCTCAAAGAGTCAGCGCAGTTGGCAGTTCGTGGTTGTGGAAGACAAATTGGACATCGAGAAGTTATCCGATGCCAAGAATATGGGCAGCCAGTTTCTTAAGGGAGCCCCTATTGCCATCGCAGTTCTTGGTGATCCGATGCAGAACGATTGTTGGGTGGAGGACGGTTCTATTGCAGCCATCTCGATGCAATATCAGGCAGAGGAACTTGGACTGGGAACCTGCTGGATTCAAATGCGAGGACGTGGCCTCGACGACGGGACGACGGCTGACACAGTGATTCGTGGTATTCTTAATATCCCGGATAACCTGAATTGTCTGTGCATCATTGCTGTAGGCCACTGGGCCGATGAGCGCAAGCCTCAGGCTGAAGACAGACTGAAATGGGAGAATGTGCACCTGAATAAAATGTGACACACATAAATAGAAGTGAAGGTGATCAATTACGACTTGCAGAAAATACGGGCTATTATCTTTGATGTGGACGGGGTCTTGAGTGCTGAGACCATTACACTATCGGCTGAAGGAGAGCCTCTGCGTACAGTGAATATCAAGGACGGTTATGCCATCCAACTGGCTATGAAACTCGGTCTGCGCATCGTCATCCTGACAGGTGGAAGGACACAGAGCGTAAGAAAACGTTATGAAGGGCTTGGTGTAGAAGACGTCTATATGGGTTGTGCCGTGAAGATAGAGACCTACGATGAATTCCTCAAGAAATATGATTTGAAAGACGTGGAAGTCATGTATATGGGTGACGATATCCCAGACTTGGAGATTATGCGTAGAGTAGGTTGTCCTGTCTGTCCCAAGGACGCATGTCCCGAAATAAAGGAAGTAAGTCTCTACGTAAGTGAAAAACGGGGTGGATATGGCTGCGGGCGTGATGTCATAGAACAGACATTACGTGCTCAAGGCAAGTGGGTGATGAATGCAAAGGCTTTCGGATGGTGATGAAAGGAGATTATCATATTATATTGGCGAGCAATTCACCGAGAAGAAAGGAATTGCTGGGTGGGTTGGATTTGGATTTTGAGGTAAAGGTGCTGCCCGATATAGAGGAGAACTATCCAGAAGGATTGCCTACGGCGGAAATCCCTGTATATATTGCCGCTGAGAAGGCTGCTGCATATCAGTCGCTGTTGGCGGCTGATGAACTTATTATTACTGCCGACACAGTAGTTGTGCTAGGTGATGAGGTGCTAGGTAAACCAAAAGATCTGGCAGATGCCCGTAGAATGCTACACGAATTGAGCGGCAGGACGCATCAAGTGATAACGGGCGTCTGTCTGATGACCCGTGAGAAACAGCGCAAGTTTGCAGTGACGACAGATGTCACTTTCAAAATGTTGACTGCAGAGGAGATAAACTACTATGTGGACAAGTATCAGCCTCTGGACAAAGCAGGGGCGTATGGTATTCAGGAGTGGATAGGCTATATTGGCGTGACGGGACTGCAGGGCAGTTACTTTAATGTGATGGGACTGCCCGTTCAAAAAATATATAATGAATTATTAGTGTTCTAAACAGGTCAAAAAGTGTCTGATGATTGCATTTCTTTCATCACAATTTGTTTTATTCATGAAAACTGACTACTTTTGCGTTTGATAACTAGTAATTTTAATCTATATTTATCATTTTCCATTTTTTGAAAAGGGGTTTGTCTGTGAAGATGGGCTCCTTTTTGATGTTACCCCCTCCGTCTGAATTCAGAACAGGTGATAGCGGTGGCGATGGCGACATTGAGGCTTTCAGCAGCATCGCCTTGATGGAAACAGGGGATGAGCAGCCGCCTGTTCACTCGCTGCCGGATAGTCTCGGAAATACCGTTACCCTCATTACCCATGACGATGATGCCCTCTTTTGTGAGCGGCTGACGGTAGATGTCGTCGCCATCGAGCAGAGTTCCATAGATGGGGTAGGTGGGTGGAATGGTATCGAAGAGGTCTGCGAGGTCACAATATATAATATGTACGTGCGCGATGCTACCCATTGTGGCTTGTATAACCTTGGGGCTGTAAGCATCAGCAGTGTCTTCGCTGCAGTAGATGGTGTCGATTCCGAACCAGTCGGCTATGCGGATGATAGTACCAAGATTGCCAGGATCCTGCACACCGTCGAGTGCTAATGAAAGGGTGTCGCGCTGGATGCTGATGTCCAGAGCCGCAGGAATGGGGAATAGGGCCAGCACTTGTTGAGGGTGCTGGAGAAAACTGATGCGCTGAAGGTCTTCTTCGGTGATTTCCGTCACGCCATATGCTCCTTTGGAGACATGTGGAAGGTAGTCGGGGGTGGCGAAGACGGCCTCAGGACAATAGTGCTTCAGGAGGTCTCCTACTACCTTTGGCCCTTCAGCCACGAAGAGATTCTCGCGTTTGCGGAACTTCTTCAATTCCAATTGCCGGATGAACTTTATTTGGTTTTTGCTAATCATTTTGCCTTTTTTGTTTGCAAAGATAGAAATAAATCTTTATCTTTGCAAGCAAAATCAGAAGAATATTGATGTCAAGACGTCTATTTCGCATCTCTGCTGTTGCCTGTATGCTCGCACTCCTGTGGGGTTCGTGCTCTTCTACGCGTGACATCCCTGAGGGTTCCTCCATGCTGCGTAAGGTGACGGTGGTGACGGACGGCGAATACAAAGACCTTAATACTTCGCAGTTGAAAAACTATGTGAGGCAGAAAGGCAACTCGCGCTGGTTCTCGACTATCAAGATACCACTTGGCATCTACTCGCTCGCCGGCAGGGATACCAGCAGATGGATCAATCGTGCACTGCACTCAATAGGCGAAGCACCAGTCATCTATGACACGCTTCAGGCACACGCTTCGTGTGAGAACCTCAGACAGGCATTGCAGAATCAAGGTTATCTGGATGCTCAGGTGGAACTGTTCTTAGACCAGAAGAAGGAGAAGAAGGTGGATGCCATCTATGTGCTTCATCCAGGTAAACCTTATTTTATCCGCCGGATCCGATATGACATTCAAGACAGTATAATATCCAAGTTGCTGAAAGGCGACAAGAAGCAGTTGCATGAGGGAATGCAGTTTAATGTGAATGCCCTCAACGGGGAACGCTCGCGACTGACGACATTTCTGCAGAACAACGGCTACTACAGATTCCACAAAGAGTTTATCACATTCCTGGCTGACTCCATAAGTCATGACAAGCAAGTGGACTTGACACTTGTATTGCATCCTTACCGTACAAGTCAGATAACTGACACCCTCCACACCAGATATTCCATCCGCAGTGTCGGCTATGCCAGTGGCGCACCTGATGACTCGCTGATTCATCTTCGCCATGCAGTGCTTCGGGAGAACACCTTTCTCGATGCAGGCCAGTTCTATTCCGCAGACAATCTTCAGAACACCTACAACCACTTCGGTCGTCTGGGAGCCGTTCGATATACGAACATCAGTTTTCAGGCTTCGCCCGATTCGGCTCTGCTTGACGCGATGATACACTTGCAGACGAACAAACCGTCGACTATCAGTTTCCAGCCGGAAGGAACCAATACGGCAGGTGACCTGGGCGCAGCCGCCTCGCTGACTTATGAGAACCGTAATCTGTTCAGAGGTTCGGAGTCCCTCAGCCTGCGTCTGCGTGGCGCCTATGAAGCCATCCGGGGGCTTGAGGGCTACAGCAATCAGGACTTCCTCGAATACAGTATGGAGGCACGCCTGAGTTTCCCGCGTTTCATCATGCCTTTCCTCAGCCATGAGAGCCGTAGGCGTTCCATTGCCACCAGCGAAGTGTCACTGCTTTACGACCTGCAGAATCGTCCGGAGTTCCATCGCCGGGTCTTGTCTGCAGGATGGCGATACCGCTGGAAGCCGCAAAAGCGGCATGATCAATACCAGTTGGATCTGATAGACCTGAACTACGTTTTCATGCCTTGGATAAGTGAGACGTTCGACAGAGAATACCTACAGAACACTTCCAGTTATAATGCTATTGTCCGTTATAACTACGAAGACCTGTTTATCATGAAACTGGGCTTCGGCTATAGTTACAATGACGGGCGCATAGCCTTGAAGACAAATGTGGAAACTGCGGGAAATCTGCTAAATGCGGGTAGTAATATCTTCCATGCAGAGCAGGATGGCGAAGGGCACTATAGGGTGTTCAATATCGCCTATGCACAATATATAAAAAGTGATATTGACTTCACGATAAACCTGTTGCCAAGTTATCGGGACCAACTTGTGTTCCACTGCGGCCTTGGACTTGCTTATCCTTATGGTAACAGCGAAGTGCTGCCTTTTGAGAAGCGCTATTTTTCCGGAGGTGCCAACAGCGTGCGAGGCTGGAGTGTCAGATCGCTTGGGCCAGGACGTTACAAGGACCATGACGGCGTCATCAATTTTATTACGCAGACAGGTGACATGAAACTGGATCTTAATCTCGAATATCGCACTCATCTGTTCTGGAAATTCGGTGGTGCTCTTTTTCTAGATGCAGGTAACATCTGGACACTGAGGAATTATAAAGAACAACCAGGCGGACAGTTTAAATTCAGCAGTTTATTGAGTGATATGGCCGTCAGTTACGGATTGGGGCTCCGTCTCAACTTTGACTATTTCATACTCCGTTTCGACTTAGGTATGAAGGCAGTCAATCCTGCCTATGAGTTGGATGATGAAGAACACTATGCCATTATTCACCCTCGTCTGAGCAGGGATTTGGCCTTCCACTTTGCTGTGGGGCTCCCGTTCTAAAAAAAGTAAAAAAGCATAAGTTTTTATGTATTTATTTTTTTCCCTTACATTTATTTTGTACTTTTGCACAAAATAAGAATCATTAAAATGCTAAAATTTATATCGTTTGGAAGCGGAAGCAGTGGTAATTGCTATTATCTGAGCACCGCAACAGACGGATTGCTGATAGATATTGGAGTCGGAATCAGAACACTGAAAAAACATTTCAGAGATTATGGTGTTAATCTGAATATGATACACCATATTCTGATTACGCATGACCATGCTGACCACATCAAGTCAGTGGGGGCGTTCAGTTCAGATTATCATGTACCTGTCTACGCAACGGAGAAAGTGCATCGGGGTATCAGCCGCAACTATTGCGTTCAGCGCAAGGTGGCTGATGACTTGAAGCACTTCATTACTCCAGGAGTTTCCCTGCAGGTGGGTGATTTCAAGGTCACCCCATTCTCTGTGCCTCATGATGCCAATGAGAACGTTGGATATCAGATAGAGGCAGAGAGGGTATGCTTTGTCATCATTACAGATGTCGGGGCTGTCACTGAGGATGTCAAATATCGTATCTCGCAAGCCAACTATTTGGTCATAGAGGCCAACCATGATGTGGAGATGCTGCAGCAGGGCCCCTATCCTGAGTATCTGAAGAAGCGCATACTCAGCCCGAATGGTCATCTCTCGAATACCGACTGCGGCAAGGCTGTGGCTGAGAATATGACTGAGGGGTTGCGTCACGTATGGCTATGCCACCTGAGTGAAGAAAACAATCATCCTGAGTTGGCGCGTAAGACTGTGGAGACCACACTCCGTTCCTATGGTATCATTCCCGGAAAGGACTTGGAACTGGAAGTATTGAAGCGGAAAATGCCGAGTGGAATCTATGAATTAGTGTAATATGTGTGAATCTGACGCTTTTTTGAGCAAAAAAGTTGCGAATTGTTTGTTCGTTTGGGAAAAAAGTTATAACTTTGCAGCCGATTTAAACAAAAAGCATAGAAAAGATGAAAAGTCAGAATCTACTTAGCAACCTGATTATTATTCGACTGCAAGGCGCAGGCGGAAGTGATGAGGTGTATCTATGTTAGATGATGACAGCAGAATGATATTGAGCCTTTCTCACTTCCGAGTGTGAAAGGCTTTTTTCATAAATGGCATCAGAAGTTACACATTAAACTAAATATAAAAAAGATGAACGACAGATTGTTTATTTTCGACACGACACTCCGGGATGGAGAACAGGTGCCTGGTTGTCAACTGAACACCGTAGAGAAGATTCAGGTGGCCAAGGCTCTGGAACAACTGGGGGTGGACGTGATTGAAGCAGGATTCCCCATTTCGAGTCCCGGTGACTTTAATTCGGTTATTGAAATTTCAAAAGCAGTTACATGGCCTGTTATATGTGCTTTGACACGTGCTGTGGAGAAAGATATCGATGTGGCTTTCGATGCACTGAAGTACGCCAAGCACAAGCGCATCCATACAGGTATTGGAACAAGTGATGAGCACATCATGTACAAGTTCAACTCCACGCGAGACGAAATCCTCGAGCGCGCAGTGGCTGCCACGAAGTATGCCAAGCGCTTCGTTGACGATGTGGAGTTCTACTGTGAGGATGCTGGTCGCACAGACAATGAATACCTCGCCCGTGTTGTGGAGGCTGTCATCAAGGCAGGAGCGACGGTGGTGAACATTCCTGATACCACAGGCTATTGTCTGCCTCAGGAGTATTTCGAGAAGATAAAGTATCTGAAGGAGCATGTAGACGGCATCGACAAGGCTATCATTTCCACGCATTGTCACAATGATCTTGGCATGGCGACAGCCAACACCTTCAACGGGGTGATGGCTGGTGCTCGTCAGGTGGAAGTCACGGTTAACGGTATCGGCGAGCGGGCAGGTAACACCTCTTTGGAGGAGATTGCGATGATCCTGAAGTGTCATAAGGGACTTGGCATCGATACTAATATCAACACCACGAAGATTTATCCGATATCGAGGATGGTGTCTTCACTGATGAACATGCCCGTACAACCTAATAAGGCTATTGTGGGGCGCAATGCCTTTGCGCACTCTTCTGGTATTCATCAGGACGGCGTGCTGAAGAATGTGCATACTTACGAGATTATGGACCCCAAGGATGTGGGTATCGATGATAATAGCATCGTACTAACTGCCCGCTCAGGACGTGCAGCCCTGAAGCATCGTCTGCATGTGAATGGCGTAGACCTTGAGGAGGAAAAACTCGACAAGGTATATGAGAAGTTCCTGATTCTGGCAGACCAGAAGAAGGAGGTCAACGATGCCGATGTACTGATGCTTGCTGGGGCTGACATGGCCGAGGCTCATGCCGTCCGCCTCGACTTCCTGCAGGTAACGACAGGAAAGGGGGTGAAGTCTGTCGCCTCTATCGGGCTCGACGTCGCAGGACAGAAATTCGAGGCTGCCGCTTCCGGCAACGGCCCTGTAGATGCGGCTATCAAGGCACTGAAGAAGATTATCATGAAACAGATGACGCTGAAGGAGTTTACTATTCAGGCGATTTCGAAGGGTTCCGACGATGTAGGCAAGGTACACATGCAGGTGGAGTACGACGGCTCTCTCTATTATGGCTTCGGCGCTAATACGGACATTGTAACGGCTTCCGTTGAGGCTTACATCGACTGTATCAACAAGTTTAAGAAGGAGGATTGATATATGAACACATTATTCGACAAGATTTGGGACAAACATATTGTCCAACAGGTGGATGACGGCCCCACTCAGTTATATATCGACAGGTTGTACTGCCACGAGGTGACATCGCCCCAGGCTTTCGACGGCTTGCGGGAACGTGGCCTGAAGTGTTTCCGTCCAGAACGGATATTCTGTATGCCAGATCATAATACACCCACTCATGATCAGGACAAGCCCATCGAGGACCCCGTATCTAAGAAACAGGTGGATGCACTCGCCAGAAATGCCGCTGACTTCGGACTGACACACTATGGCATGATGAATGAGAACAACGGCATCATCCACGTCGTCGGGCCTGAAAAGGGGCTCTCTCTGCCAGGCATGACGATTGTCTGTGGCGATTCCCACACCTCTACGCATGGTGCAATGGGAGCCGTAGCCTTTGGTATAGGCACTTCTGAAGTGGAGATGGTGCTGGCCTCACAGTGCATCCTCCAGCAGAAGCCCAAGTCGATGCGCATCAATATCAACGGCCGCCTCCAGAAAGGCGTCACTGCCAAGGACGTGGCCCTCTATCTGATGGCGCAACTGACGACTTCTGGTGCGACGGGTTATTTCGTGGAGTATGCTGGCGAAGTGGTTCGCGCTATGTCGATGGAAGGTCGTCTGACGCTTTGCAACCTTTCCATAGAGATGGGTGCCCGTGGAGGCTTCGTGGCTCCGGATGAGACAACATTTGAGTATCTCAAGGGCCGTGAGTTTGCCCCAAAGGGTGATGACTGGGATAAGGCAGTCGCCTACTGGAAAACCCTGAAGAGCGGCGATGATGCCGTATTCGACAGAGAAATGACCTTTCAGGCGGAGGATATCGTGCCTCGTATCACCTATGGCACTAATCCCGGTATGGGCATCGGCATCACTGAGGCCATCCCTGCGTCTGGCGATGCCAACTTCGACAAGGCATTGAGGTATATGGGCTTCAAGCCGGGCGAGAGACTGTTGGGCAAGAAGGTGGACTACGTGTTTCTTGGTGCCTGCACCAACGGGCGTATCGAAGACTTCCGTGCCTTCGCCTCTATTGTGAAAGGTCGCCAGAAGGCTCCGGATGTAATAGCCTGGCTGGTGCCTGGCTCATGGGCTGTGGATAAACAGATCCGTGAGGAAGGTCTCGACAAGGTCTTAGAGGCTGCAGGCTTTGCCATTCGTCAGCCTGGCTGTTCGGCTTGTCTGGCCATGAATGACGATAAGATTCCTGCCGGTAAACTCTCTGTTTCTACGTCTAATCGCAATTTCGAGGGTCGTCAGGGACCAGGTGCCCGTACCATCCTCGCAAGTCCTCTCGTTGCTGCCGCTGCCAGTGTCACAGGAGTAATAACCGATCCAAGAACATTATTATGAAACAAAAATTCAACGTTATCACATCCACTTGTGTGCCCCTTCCATTAGAGAATGTGGACACAGACCAGATTATTCCCGCCCGTTTCCTGAAGGCAACGACCCGTGAGGAGAGTTTCTTTGGTGACAATCTCTTCCGCGATTGGCGCTATAAGGCCGATGGATCGGTCAACGAGGACTTCGTGCTTAACAACCCCACTTATTCTGGTTGCATTCTCGTTGCTGGCAAGAACTTCGGCTCTGGCTCTTCTCGCGAGCATGCCGCCTGGGCAATTGCAGGCTATGGCTTCCGCGTCGTCATCAGCAGTTTCTTTGCAGATATTCACAAGAACAACGAACTGAACAATTTCGTACTCCCTGTCGTGGTGTCGGATGACTTCCTGGCAGAACTCTTTGCCTGTATCGAGGCCGACCCGAAGATGGAAGTGGAAGTGGACCTTCCCAACCAGACGGTGACGAATAAGGCTACGGGCAGCCAGGAGCACTTCGACATCAACGGCTATAAAAAGCATTGCCTGCTGAACGGGCTCGACGACATTGACTTCCTCGTACAGAACAAAGAAAAGACGGAGCGATGGGAACAGCAGAACAAGTAGGCCGCTACAAGGGATTCCAGCCCTTCGTGGAGATACTGGACTCCACCTTGCGCGATGGAGAACAGACAAATGGCGTCAGTTTCCTGCCGCATGAGAAACTGATTATTGCCAGGATGCTGCTGCGCGACCTCAATGTAGACCGTATAGAGGTTGCCTCGGCCCGTGTCTCTGAGGGCGAGAAGGAGGCTGTACGCATGATCTGTCGCTATGCGCGCCAGATAGACAGGCATGACAGGGTGGAGGTGCTTGGCTTTGTGGACGGCGGACAGAGCGTCGACTGGATTGACGCTTGTGAATGTCGTACCATCAATCTCTTGGCAAAGGGCTCTCTCCGGCATTGTCAAGAACAGTTGCACAAGACGCCTGAAGAACATGTTGAGGACATCCGTCGAGAGGTGAAATATGCGCGTTCGAAGCATATGAACGTCAATCTCTATCTGGAAGACTGGTCCAACGGCATGAAGGACTCTCCCCTTTACGTCTATCAGGTGATGGATGCACTCTGTGATATCGGCATCCGCCGTTTCATGCTCCCTGACACCTTGGGTATCATGAACCCCTTGCAGTGCATAGAATATTTCCGCAAGATGATAAAGCGCTATCCTGATGCCCATTTCGACTTCCATGCCCATAACGACTATGATCTGGCTGTCAGCAATTCTCTTGCTGCCGTTCTCAGTGGCGCAAAAGGACTCCATGTAACAGTCAATGGACTGGGTGAGCGTTGTGGCAATGCGCCCCTTTCGAGTGTACAGGTGATTTTGAAAGATCAGTTTCATGCTAAGACAAACATCAATGAGAATAAACTGAATGATATTTCCCGTCTTGTGGAGAGTTATAGTGGCATTGCGGTTGCACCCAACCAACCCATCATAGGCGACAATGTCTTTACGCAGGTGGCTGGCGTACATGCCGATGGTGATAATAAGGGGGGACTCTATCACAATGCCCTTGTTCCAGAGCGTTTTGGACGTCGTCGTGAATATGCTCTTGGCAAGAATAGCGGGCGTGCCAACATTGCGAAGAATCTTGAGGAACTCGGACTTGAACTCACGCCGGAGCAGACGCGCAAGGTGACTCAACGCATCACCGAACTGGGCGACAAGAAGGAGATTGTGACTCAGGATGACCTGCCATTTATCGTCAGTGATGTCCTCAAACACGATGCACCAGAGGATAAGGTAAAACTCGTAAGTTATGTTGTTTCAACGGCTTATGGTTTAAAGCCAGGCGCGAATATCAAAGTGGAAATCAATGGACAGGAGTATGAGGCGAGTTCTACGGGCGATGGTCAGTATGATGCCTTCGTGAAGTCGCTCCGCTATATTTATAAGAGGTATCTGGGACGCACGTTCCCCATCCTTCAGAACTATCAGGTGAGCATTCCCCCAGGTGGTCGGACCGATGCACTTGTGCAGACCGTGATAACCTGGAACGATAATGGCAAGATTCTCCGAACGCGAGGACTGGATGCCGACCAGACCGAGGCTGCCATCAAGGCGACGTTCAAGATGCTGAATATTTACGAAAACGAAAATAAGAATGAATTATGAATTTGAAGATTGCTGTTCTCGCGGGTGACGGTATCGGCCCCGAGATTATGAGACAAGGTGTGGCAGTGCTCGACGCCATTGCCAAGAAGTACGGGCACAAGTTTGAATACGAGGAGGCCATCTGCGGCGCCCACGCCATCGATGTCTGTGGAGACCCATATCCCGACAGCACTCACGAGGTGTGTATGCGTGCTGATGCCGTGTTCTTTGCCGCTGTGGGTGACTTGCGTTTTGACAATAATCCCACACTGAAGGTTCGTCCAGAAACCGGCTTGCTGGCGATGCGCAAGAAGTTGGGCCTCTTTGCCAATGTACGCCCTGTGGCCACCTTCGACTGTCTGATCCATAAGTCCCCCCTCAAGGATGAACTGTTGCGCGGAGCCGACTTTGTGGTGATCCGTGAACTCACGGGCGGTATGTATTTTGGTGAGAAGTATCAGGACAATGACAAGGCTTATGATACTGATATCTACACTCGTCCTGAGATTGAGCGGATCTTGAAAGTTGCCTTCGAGATGGCGATGACACGCCGCAAGCATCTCACAGTAGTAGATAAGGCTAATGTGCTGGCATCCTCTCGTTTGTGGCGCCAGATTGCCAAGGAAATGGAACCACAGTATCCTGAGGTCACTACCGACTATATGTTCATCGACAATGCCTCGATGCGTGTGTTGACGGAGCCTCGTTTCTTCGACGTGATTGTAACGGAGAACACCTTTGGAGATATCCTTACTGACGAGACCAGTTGCATCACAGGTTCCATGGGCCTTCAGCCCTCCAGTTCGCTGGGTGAGCACACACCACTCTTTGAGCCCGTTCATGGCTCATGGCCACAGGCAGCAGGACAAAACATAGCCAATCCGCTGGCTCAGATTCTCTCTGCTGCGATGCTGCTTGAGCATTTCGGCCTTGAGAAGGAAGGAGCGCTTGTCCGTAAGGCAGTCAATGCTTCGCTCGATGCCAATGTGCGCACACCAGAGATTCAGGTTGAAGGTGGTGCAAAGTATGGTACTAAGGAAGTAGGTGAATGGATTGTCAACTATATCAAGAATGCGTAAAAAATATTGTATTATCCTTCTTCTGTCCTTTGTGACTTTCTCTGTTGTGGCGCAAACTCGTCAGCAGTGGCGGGATTCTCTGGAAGTGCTTAATCGGAAAATCAGTCGTGATCCCACAAACCTACATCTTCATTTGCTGAAGGCTGAGGCTAATATCAATCTGGAGCAGTGGGATTATGCACTTGCGGAATACGGAAAGATTCTTCACGCCGACAATGGGAATTTGGCTGCCCTTTATTTCCGTGCCTATGTGCATATTCAACAGAATCACTACGATTTGGCGAAGGTAGATTATGAGACGTTTCTGATGACGGAGCCTCGACATTTCGAGGCCCGTCTCGGTCTCGCTCATGTACTCCAGAAAATGGGGCGCCAGACTGAAGCACTCGATCAGTATAATACGCTTGTAGAGCAGCATCCTGATTCTGCTACAGCCTATGCCGCACGTGCCGCCTATGAAGAGGATCGTAAGCAATACGAAGTGGCCCTTTATGACTGGGATGAGGCTATCAGTCGTCAGCCTCTCAATGCGGGTTTCCTGGTCTCAAAGGTGAATATCCTGTTGCTCCAGAACCGTCCTCAGGAAGCCCGTGAGGTGCTGAATGCAGGTGTCCGTCGGGGCATCCCGCACTATGCCCTAAAGGAGTGGTACGATAAGTGTAAATAGCCCCATCGCGTCACATTTCCTTTGAAAAGTTTGGCTGTTCCGGATTTTTTTCATATCTTTGTGCCCAAAGTAAACATAAGCCAAGACTATATGGGGTGGAGAGCGTTGCATATTCTGTTGTTTGCAGTTACCATTGCTTTGCAGGCAAGGGGGAGTGGCACGCTTGGCTATACAAAAGAGAAACCGCTGCTTTTCGGAATCGACATCGACTATGCCCCTATGGAGTATGTGGATGACAAGGGCAAGCCATACGGCTTCGATGTCGAGTTCACCAGGCGGTTGATGAAAAGGCTCAACATTCCCTTCACCTATTCTCCCAATTCCTGGGAGGCGATAGCGGGCGACGTGCTTAACGGTAAGGTGGACTTGGGCATGATGGTCTATTCTCCCTATCGCAAGGACCTTACCAATTACTCGCAGGCAGTCTTCCGCCTTTACTATCAAATTGTCTATCGAACCTCTGACAAAGGGCGCTATGGGCTGCGTGATGTCGGGGGGAAGACGATAGCCATGATGAAGTCGCGCCCCATCATCGACACCCTTCAGAAGGTGGGGGCTACCCCCCATCTCGTGAGCAATCTCTCTAGTGCGTTGAGGGAACTCTCTGACGGCAAGTACGACGCTGTCATCTGCTATCGTTACCAGGCGCAATACCTCATTGAGACGCTCGGTCTCGGCAATCTGACTGCTGTCGACCTCGCCCTGATGCCTCGCGAATATTGCTATGTAAGTCACAACAAGCAGTTGATCGATTCCATCAACAAGGCACTTGACGCAATGGAGGCTGAGGGAGAGATCGAGGATGTCTACGGCGACATAAAGACAGCCTTTGGCGGCCTTTCCATCCCCAATTGGGTGTGGTATGTCTTTGGCCTTCTTGTCATTGCCGGCCTGCTGGCCATCATCTTTCTGCAGCGTCGAAGCAGGGCACTGCTGAAGAAGGAGATGGAGCGGGCGCGGAAGAGCGAGGAACTGAAGGACATCTTCCTGAGCAACCTGAGCCACTCCCTGCGCACACCGCTGAACGCCATCATCGGTTTCTCCGACCTGTTGCTGACTTTGCCCAAGGGCGAGATGTCGGAGGAGGAGCAGAACAACCTGCTGAACTTGATCAATGCCAACGGCCTGCAGTTGCTCCATCTGATCGACGAATTGCTGTCGTTGTCAGACATCGAGGGCAAGAGCCAGTTGTTCGACCGTCAGGAGGCTGATGTCGAGGCAGAGATGGCGGCATATGCTACCGATGTCAGACCATTGTTGCGCAAGGGTGTCGAATTGGAGGTCATCCACCCTGTTGGCGGCATGCGTGCCATGCTTGACAAGAACCTGATGCGGTTGGTGACGATGCATCTGCTCGATAATGCCTGTCGACATACGACAGAAGGCAAGGTGACGCTAACCTATTATGTTAAGAATGGTGGACTTTATGTCGAGGTCAAGGATACGGGCTGTGGACTGCCCGACAGCCTGAAAGAGAACATCTTCGCGCTACTCTCCGACAAGAACACGTATGTGCAGAAGGAGACACCTGGACTCGGACTAAGCATCTGCAAGGCTGTCATCGACAGGTCAAACGGCGACATCGGGGCGCGTGACAATGAAGCCGACGGACGAGGCACCATCGTATGGTTTTGGTCGCCAGTGAAGGTATTAAGTTAAATATATTTGGGAGAACGGATATGACACTGATATTGGTTTTGATGTTGATTTTCGGCTACCTGCTGATCGCCACAGGACATCTGACAGGTGTTAACAAGGCGGCCATCGCCATGTTCATCGGCACGGTGGGATGGGTGGTCTATATCTGTTGGGGTACCGACTTCGTGATGGCTCTGCATCCGCACGAGTATGCTGAGTTCCTCGCAGGTGAAGAGCCATCGAGCAAAGCCGTCAAACTCTATATCTACGACGACATATTCCTGAACTACGTAGGGCGTGCTGCCAACATCGTGATGTTTCTGCTGGCCACTATGACTATTATCGAGATACTCGACAACAATGGTTGTTTCGATTTCGTGCGCAAATGGATCAAAACACGCAATTCCAAGCAACTGCTGTGGACGATCACCTTTGCCACTTTCGTCATCTCCGCCAATCTTGACAACCTGACGACGGCCACCTTGATGTTGGTGGTGATGCGTGAGATCGTGCAGAATCGGCGACAGCGCTGGCTCATCGGCTCTGCCATTGTCATCGCGGCTTGCTGTGGTGGCTGCTTCACTGTGATAGGTGACCCTACGGGGCTGCTGCTGTGGGGCCGAGGGGCCGTCACGGCCACCCGTTTCTCCGCCTATCTGGCCCTGCCGGCCATACTGGCATGGGTGATCCCGACAATACTCATCAACAGAGACCTGCCCGACACCCTCGACACGCAGTGGTCGCCGATGCCTTATCGTGGTGATGACACCAATTTGAATTCCTGGCAGCGCGTGCTGATGCTCTTCGTGGGTATCGGAGGCCTGTGGTTCATCCCCACGTTCCATAACATCACGCAGTTGTCGCCATTCCTCGGCGCCCTCTGTGTATTGAGCATGCTGTGGGTTGTCAATGAAGCGTTCAATCATCGGCTGATGAAGTCCGACCGCCTCGCAGAGCGTCGTCTGCCCCAGTCGCTACAGTATGGGGCTATACAGCAGATGCTCTTCGTGATGGGCATCATGCTGGGCATGGGCGTGATGCTGGAGACGGGAGTCCTGGGCGATGTGTCGGCCTGGATCGACTACAACATTCACAACATTTGGGTCGTAGGCATCTTATCGGGACTTTTGAGCAGCATCGTGGATACTTTTTCTATTGCCATTTCCGACATCTCGCTCTATCCCGTTCTCGACCAGGGCAGGCTGGGTCTTTGGGCTGACTCCGACTATATGGGCAATTTCATGGAGAACGGAGCCTACTGGCTTGTGGTGGCCTACTCCACCGCCGTCGGCGGATGTCTGCTTTTCGTTGGCTCCGCCTCGGGCATCGCACTGATGAGGATGGAGCATGTCAAGTTGACATGGTACGTGCGCAATGTCTCGCTGAAGGTGCTCCTCGGATGGTTGGTCGGGATGGCTGTGTTATGGATGGAATTAGAAGTGTTATGACAGATATCAAGAAGATAGTACTGACCGGAGGTCCCTGCGCAGGCAAGACGACGGCTCTGGTCAAAATCACGGAGTATTTCTCAGGCTTCGGCTATAAGGTGTTTAATGTGCCAGAGGTGCCCACCATCTTCAGTACGGCGGGCTGGAACTATCTGACGCCCAATCGCGCCCTCTATTATCAGGGAGAGAAGGCCATCCTGGAGACGCAGTTGGCTCTCGAAGACCAGTTCATGCGGCTTGCTAAGGTATGTACCAAACCTGTGCTGATAGTCTGCGACAGAGGCATGATGGACATCTCCGCCTATATCAAGCCCGAGGAGTGGGATGAGATAACCCGTATGGTGGGCACAAATGCCAATGCGCTCCATGAGCGCTACGACGCCGTGCTCCATCTGGTGTCGGCCGCCGACGGTGCTGAGCAATACTATACCACGGCCACCAATGCCACTCGCTATGAACAGGCGAATGAAGAGGGGCTCCGTCTCGCACGTGAACTCGACAAGAAGGTTATCAATGCCTGGACGGGGCATCCGCATCTGCGCGTCATCAACAATCATGACGACTTCGAGAATAAGTTGAACCGTGTCTTAAGTGAGATTGCGAAGGTGGTTGGCCTCCCGCAGCCAGTACAACAAGAGCGCATCTTCCGTGTCCGCCTCACAGGTGAGATTCCAGAGTGCAGCGAGAGCCTGATTACCCAGACCTATCTGGTTGCTGAACCTGGCAGCGAAGTGCGTCTGCGTCGCCGTGAGTGGAGTGGGGGAAGGGTCGTCAATGTCCACCGCTCCAAGAAACGCCTGTCCGACTCCGAGGTCATCGAGACCGAGCGCAAGGTCGACAACAACCTCTACGAACAGATGCTGCAACAGGCCGATCCCTATCGCAGCACCATCAAGAAACGCCGTCAGAGTTTCATCTGGCGGGGCCAGTTCTTCGAGATTGACACCTTCCTTGTGCCTGTCAGCACTCTGGTGATGATGGAGACCAAGGGCATTACCGCACAGGAACCTGTCAATTTTCCCCCATTCGTCGAAGTTATCGAAGACGTGACGGGCAACCCTCGCTATCTGAACTACAACATCGCTCTGCTACACCGATGACGCTCAGGGGGCTATCCGTTCATCGACATGAGGAATTCCTCATTGTTGTGCGTCTGTACCAGTCGTTCGCGGATGGTGTTCATCGCCTCAATGGGCGTCATTTCAGCAATATACTTGCGCATGATCCACATACGGTTGAGCGTGTTCTCATCGTGCAGCAGGTCGTCACGGCGTGTTGACGACTGTACGAGGTCGATGGCTGGGAAGATACGCTTGTTGGACAGCGAACGGCTGAGTTGGATTTCGGAGTTGCCAGTACCCTTGAACTCCTCGAAGATCACCTCGTCCATCTTTGAGCCGGTATCGACGAGGGCAGTGGCGATGATTGTCAGTGAGCCGCCTCCCTCAATGTTACGGGCAGCACCGAAGAAGCGCTTTGGCTTCTGCAGTGCATTGGCATCGACACCACCAGTGAGCACTTTGCCTGAGGCTGGAGCCACCGTGTTATAGGCACGTGCCAGACGGGTGATGGAGTCGAGGAAAATGACGACATCGTGGCCGCACTCCACCATGCGCTTTGCCTTTTCGAGTACGATGCCCGCTATCTTGACGTGGCGCTCTGCAGGCTCGTCGAAGGTGGAGGCTATCACCTCGGCATCGACGGTGCGGGCCATGTCGGTCACCTCCTCCGGACGCTCGTCGATGAGCAGCATCATGATGTAAGCCTCGGGATGATTGGCGGCGATGGCATTGGCAATGTCCTTCATCAGGACGGTCTTACCTGTCTTGGGCTGGGCCACGATGAGTGCGCGCTGGCCTTTTCCGATGGGTGAGAAGAGGTCGACGATGCGTACACTGGGATTAGTCGTTGCCTTGTCGCCGCAAAGTGTGAACTTCTCTTCGGGGAAGAGCGGGGTGAGATGTTCGAATGCCACACGATCGCGCACCTCCGACGGGTTGCGACCGTTGATGCTCTTCACGTTCGAGAGAGCAAAGTATTTCTCGTTCTCATAGGGCGGGCGGACGGTGCAGTCCACGACGTCGCCCGTCTTCAGTCCGTAATTCTTGATTTGAGCGGGCGAGACGTAGATGTCATCGGGCGACGATAGGTAGTTGTAGTCGCTCGAGCGTATGAAGCCATAGCCGTCGGCCAGTGTTTCCAGCACGCCGCAGCCTGTGATCACATCGCTGAAGTCGTATTTGCGAGCCATGCTGTTGGCTTCCGTCTGCTGCTGGTAATTGTCTTCCTGATAAGCATGCTGTCCCACAGGGCGGTCGAACATGTCGAGCGTCGGGATGGCAGCCTGGTCTTCCACAGGGATGTCGAGCACAGGGATGAAGTCGGTGCCGTCGCCCGGGTCACCGATCCATACGCCGTTCTCGTCAGTTGTCTCAATCTCATCTTCCGAATCTGTGCCGCCAGCGGTCTCACGAGTGCGTGCCATCTTCTGTTTCAACTGCTCTATCAGTTGCTTCTCTTCCTCGCCTTCACTGGATGATGGATCCGATGCGTAGTTCTCTTCGGGGATGAAGTCTGTATTAGCCTCAGGGGCTGCGACAGCATCAGCCACCTCTACGACCTCCGCATCCACCTCCTCAGCGGGTTGTTGTGCTTCGGCTTCTTCGGCCGCTTTTTGGGCTGCCTCGGCCGCCTGTTCGGCCTTCGTCTTGCGTCCGCGGCGCTTGGGCTTCTCTTCTGCTGGCTTTTCATCATCCTTGGCAGCGGCTGGCACATCGCTGAACAGGGGGGTGGACTCCACCGGCTTGCGGTTGTTCTTCACATCGAAGTTCTCCCCTTCCTTTCCATTGACGGTATAGACGCGGCTCGTATCTTTCTTCTGAATGCGGGTGCGCTTGCGCTTCGGCGCATCAGGATTGGCAGCACTGTCCTCAGCAGCCTTGTCGAGAATGGCATAGACCACATTCTCCTGCGAGTCGTCCTGGCTCACCTTGACACCCAATTCATCTGCAATACCCATCAGTTCGGGTATAGCCATTGATTCTAATTCTTCTTTTGTATACATACATTTAAGCAGTATCTGAACTGCGGATTTTATTTAAAATAAGAGGTAAAAATGCTTCCCGGACGGAAGCAGGTTCTTGAAAAACGATGCAAAGGTACATATTATTTTCCTAACTTCCAAATTTTTCCCGTTTTTTTTGTACCTTTGCACCCGTCAAACAGAAAATGTATGGAAATAAAGAAGGCAGAATTCTCGCTCAGTGCCCCAATGGTGACAATGTGCCCTAAGGACAACAAGCCGGAGTACGCGTTTATCGGGCGCTCTAATGTGGGCAAGTCAAGTCTGATCAATATGCTCACCAACAACAGGCGGCTGGCCAAGACATCAGCCACCCCTGGAAAGACGCTACTTATCAACCATTTCATTATCAACAATGAGTGGTATCTGGTAGACCTGCCAGGCTATGGCTTTGCCAGGCGCTCGAAGAAGGAGATCGTCCGGCTGGAGCAGATGATTCAGGGCTATATCCTGCAGCGGGAGCAACTGGTCAATGTGTTTGTCCTGATAGATGTCAGGCTCGAAGCCCAGAAGATCGACCTGGAGTTCATCGAATGGCTGGGACGGTCGAGTGTGCCCTTTGCCATCGTCTTCACCAAGGCCGACAAACTGTCGGTCACGAAGGTGAGCCAGAATGTGGAAGCCTACAAGAAGGTGTTGCTCGAGACGTGGGAAGAACTGCCGCCCATCTTCGTCACCTCCTCTGAGAAGAAGCAGGGGCGCGACGAGGTGCTCGACTATATAGGACAAATCAACAAGCAACTTGCCAATGGCTAAGGAAAATCCATATCTCGACGTACAGGATCTGTCGAAGTCGTTCGGCTCACTGGTCTTGTTTGAACACATCAGTTTCTCCATTGCTGAAGGCCAGAAGGTGGGGCTGATCGCCAAGAACGGCACGGGCAAGTCCACTCTGCTATCCGTGCTCTCCGGAAAGGAGGGCTATGACAGCGGACAGATCATCTTCCGTCGTGACTTGAAAGTGGGCATGCTGGAGCAATCGCCCGTCTTCGACCCAGAGGAGAGCGTGCTCGACGCCTGCTTTAATCACCAGGGAGAGGCGGAGAAAGTGCTTCGTGCCAAACAAGTGCTCACCCAACTCAAGATACGCGACCTGCAACAGCCGATGGGACAACTGTCCGGAGGCCAGCAGAAACGGGTGGCCCTGGCCAACGTATTGCTGACCGAACCCGACCTGCTCATACTCGACGAGCCTACCAACCACTTGGATCTGGAGATGATAGAGTGGCTGGAAGGTTATCTGTCGCGTGGCAACAAGACGCTGCTGATGGTCACACACGACCGCTTCTTCCTCGACCGCGTATGCTCTGTCATCCTCGAACTCGACGACAAGACCATCTACACCTATCGTGGCAACTACTCCTACTATCTGGAGAAGCGCCAGGAACGTATCGACAACCGGCGGGCAGAGATAGCACGTGCCAACAACCTGTATCGCACAGAACTGGAGTGGATGCGCCGTATGCCACAGGCACGCGGCCATAAGGCGCGCTATCGCGAAGAGGCCTTCTACGAACTGGAGAAGGTGGCCCGGCAGCGGATCGAAGAGCGCCAACTGCGCCTGAAGTCATCCAACGTCTATATCGGTTCCAAGATATTCGAATGCCAGTATGTCTCAAAGCAGTTCGGTGATCTGGTCATTATGAAGGACTTCTACTACAACTTCTCCCGCTTTGAGAAAATGGGCATCGTGGGCAGCAACGGCACTGGCAAGTCCACATTCCTGAAGATGCTCCTCGGAGAGATTCAGCCCGACGAGGGACGCTTCGACATCGGCGACACCGTGCGCTTCGGCTACTTCTCACAGCAGGGGCTACAGTTTGATGAGCAGCAGAAGGTGATTGATGTGATAACCGACATTGCCGAATATATCGACATCGGCGGCGGTAGGCATCTGAGTGCCTCGCAGTTTCTGCAGCACTTCCTCTTTACGCCTGAACAGCAGCATAACTACGTCTACAAACTCAGTGGCGGCGAACGGCGCAAACTATACCTCTGCACCGTGCTGATGCGCAACCCAAACTTCCTCGTCCTTGACGAGCCCACCAACGACCTCGACATCGTGACGCTACAGATACTTGAGGAATATCTACAGGATTTCCCTGGATGCGTAATCGTCGTGTCCCACGACCGCTATTTCACCGACAAGGTGGTGGATCATCTGCTGGTGTTCAAGGGACATGGCGAGATTCAGGACTTCCCGGGCAACTACACCCAGTACCGCCAGTGGTTG
This sequence comes from uncultured Prevotella sp., assembly GCA_947167845.1. Taxonomy (GTDB): domain Bacteria; phylum Bacteroidota; class Bacteroidia; order Bacteroidales; family Bacteroidaceae; genus Prevotella. The sequence continues at coordinate 56,196 of CAMVJQ010000008.1, forward strand.
GCCCTTCAGCCCGCCGCTCCGAAAGAGACTATCAGGGAGGAAAAGGCCGGCCGTAACTCCAGGCAGGCCAAGGAAGTCCGCCATGCACCGGGCAAACGGAAAATGAGTTATAAGGAGAAGACTGAGTTCCAGCGGCTCGAGAAGGAGATAGCAGCCCTGGAGGACGAGCAGCACCAGTTAGAAGAGGCCCTCTGCAGCGGCACCCTCTCTGTGGATGAACTGACGGAGAAGAGCCGGCGACTGCCGATTCTGAAAGACGAACTCGACGAAAAGTCGATGCGCTGGCTCGAACTGTCGGAAATTGAAAATTAAACAAATAGGACAGACATGATACAGCAACAATATCCATCGCAACTGCTGGAGAAGGCCGTGTCGGAATTTTCCAGTCTGCCCGGCATCGGACGCAAGACGGCGCTCCGCCTGGTGCTCCACCTGCTGCGTCGCGATGCCGACGATGTGCGACAGTTCACTGAGGCTCTGAGCAGGATGAGGCAGGAGGTGAAGTATTGCCGCGTCTGCCACAACATCAGCGACGCCGACACCTGCCCCATCTGTGCCGACCCGCGTCGCGACGCCACTACCATCTGCGTGGTGGAGAACATTCAGGATGTGATGGCTGTGGAGAATACCCAGCAGTTCGGCGGCCTCTATCACGTCCTGGGGGGCATCATCTCTCCGATGGACGGCATAGGCCCCGCCGACCTGGAGATTGACTCGCTCGTCAGTCGCGTGGCAGCAGGCGGCGTGAAGGAGGTCATACTCGCCTTGAGCCCTACGATGGAAGGCGATACGACTAACTTCTATATCTTCCGTAAACTGGCACCCTACGAGGTCAGGGTCAGCGTCATTGCCCGTGGCATCTCTGTGGGCAACGAACTGGAATATACCGATGAAGTCACTCTGGGCCGTTCCATCCTCAACCGCACCCTCTTTGAAGGGTAAAAAATTAAAAAAATAAAGAATGATGAAAAAGACCCAAAAGACACTGATGACCCTCTATGCGGGTATCATCGTAATGGCACTGCTCCTCGTCGTGCTCTTCGAGACTGACGTGATGGAGTCAGGACGCCTGGCAGGCAGCAATCAGTCGGAATTTATCGCTACGGCCGTCATGGAACTGCTCTCCCTCGGCGGTGCTTTTCTCGGCCTGCGCCTTTTCAAGTTCTCGGCGATCCGCAGGCAATTGGTGACGCAGAAGGCCCACGCCTTGCTGAAGTTTGGCCTGGTTCGTCTGGCATTCATCGGGATACCGATGCTCTGCAATACCTTATATTATTATATGTATATGAACCCCACATTCGGCTATCTGGCCATTATGCTGCTGCTCTGTCTGCCGTTTGTATGTCCGACCATGAGTCGCTGCATCGACGAGACAAGCGAGGCATTATAAATTATACATTATAAATTATGCATTATAGATTGTCCATCGTCATCGTCAGTTATAATGTGCGCCGGTTCGTAGAGCAGTGCCTCGACAGCGTGCAGAAGGCTTCTGAGGGTCTCGCCGTAGAGGTCTTCGTGATCGACAACGCCTCTTCCGACGACACCGTGGCGTCTGTTCGTCAGCATTATCCCTGGGTGCGTCTGATAGCCAACGATGACAACCTGGGCTTTTCACGCGCCAACAACATCGCCATCCGCCAGTCTCAGGGCGAATATGTGCTGCTGCTCAATCCCGACACCATTGTCGCCAAGTCGACGCTGCGTGATGTCCTGGCATTCATGGACGCCCATCCCGAGGCGGGTGGGGCAGGGGTGAGGATGCACAATGCCGACGGCACGCTGGCCCCCGAGTCGCGTCGCGCCGTCCCCACGCCCTGGGTGTCCTTCTGCAAGATGTTGGGGTTTAGTAGCCGCTATTACATGAGCCATCTGCCGTGGAACGAGCCCGCCCGTATCGAGGTCATCAGCGGTGCCTTCTGCCTGCTGCGCCGCAAGGCCCTGGATCAGGTAGGACTGCTCGACGAGGACTTCTTCATGTATGGCGAGGACATCGACCTCTCCTTCCGTCTGCTCAAGGGCGGATGGGAGAACTGGTATGTCCCGTCCGACATCGTCCACTTCAAGGGCGAGTCCACCCGGAAGTCCACCTTCCGCTATGTCCATGTGTTCTATCAGGCCATGCTCATTTTCTTCCGCAAGCACTACAGCCATCTGAGCATCTTCTATACCCTGCCCGTCAAGATGGCCATCTACTTCAGGGCCGCCATCGCCCTGGCAGACATCCTGCGCCGGAAACTCCACCTCTGAATGCTCAATATTAAATGTACAATGATGAAAACCCCTAAAATCACCCTGAGGGCCATCGAGCCAGAAGACCTCGACCTGCTCTATCGCATCGAGAACGACGTCAAATTGTGGAACATCGGCACCTCCAACGTACCATATAGCCGCTATACGCTCCACGACTATATCGCCAATGCCTCAGGCGATATCTACGTCGACCGCCAGGTGCGCATGATGATTGAGAACGAGGCCCGTCAGGTGATAGGCATCGTCGACATCGTCAACTTTGACCCCCGCAATCGCCGCGCGGAACTCGGACTTGTCATCGAGGAACCCTATCGCCAGCAGGGCTATGCCTACAGTACGCTGATGGAGATACGCCACTATGCCCTCAGCGTGATTCATCTCCGCCAACTCTTTGCTTTCATTGACGCCCGCAACGTGGCCTGTCTGGAGTTGTTCAGAAAACTCGGATGTCAAGAGTCAGCCCGTCTGAAAGACTGGCTTTTCGACGGTGTCGACTACCACGAAGCAGTGGTGATGCAAATGATTTTATAGGCTTTTTTCCTTTTTTCATAAAAAAAAGTCCAAAATGTTTTGTCAATTCGGATTTTATTCCTACCTTTGCACCCGCAAACGAAAAAGAGACCCACAGGGTGCGTTAGTTCAGTAGGTTAGAATGCCTGCCTGTCACGCAGGAGGTCACGAGTTCGAATCTCGTACGCACCGCATCTCTTCGACGGCAGCACACATTGAGGATGGTGCGTTAGTTCAGTAGGTTAGAATGCCTGCCTGTCACGCAGGAGGTCACGA
>CAMVJQ010000009.1 GCA_947167845.1 uncultured Prevotella sp.
GAGGCTGAAGGTTATGAAGTAGTAGCAATCAACGACTTGACAAGCCCAAAGATGCTTGCACACCTGCTGAAGTATGACACTGCTCAGGGTGGTTTCTGTGGCAAGATCGGCGAGAACAAGCACACAGTAGACTGCACAGACAACTCTATCATCGTTGATGGTAAGGAGATTACTATCTATGCTATTCCTAACGCTGCTGAACTGCCTTGGGGCAAGTTGGATGTTGACGTTGTTTTGGAGTGCACAGGTTTCTATACATCAAAGGAGAAGGCTTCTGCACACCTGACAGCCGGTGCCAAGAAGGTCGTTATCTCTGCTCCTGCCGGCAATGACCTGCCCACCATCGTTTACAACGTAAACCACAAGACCCTGACTCCTGCCGACACCGTTATCTCGGCTGCTTCTTGCACCACTAACTGTCTGGCTCCTATGACAAAGGCTCTGAACGATTTCGCTGCTATCCAGAGCGGTATCATGACAACTGTTCACGCTTATACTGGCGACCAGATGATTCTCGACGGTCCTCAGCGCAAGGGTGATGTTCAGCGTGCCCGCGCCGGTGCCCAGAACATCGTTCCTAACTCTACTGGTGCAGCCAAGGCTATCGGTCTGGTGATCCCTGAGTTGAATGGTAAACTGATTGGTGCTGCCCAGCGCGTTCCGACTCCCACAGGTTCTACCACTATCCTGCACGCTGTTGTAAAGGGCGAGGTAACTGTTGAGGGTATCAACGCTGCCATGAAGGCTGCTGCCAACGAGTCATTCGGTTACACAGAGGAGAAACTCGTTTCGAGCGACATTATCGGTATGAAGTACGGTTCGTTGTTCGACGCTAACCAGACAATGGTTTCTAAGATTGGTGACGGCAACTCTCTCGTACAGGTTGTTGCTTGGTACGACAATGAGAATTCTTACACTTCTCAGATGGTTCGCACTATCAAATATCTTGCTGAACTCAAATAATTTAGCATGATAACAGAAAATATTAGCCGTCCGATTTTGTCGGACGGCTTTTTTTATGTAACTTTGCACCCGATAGTATATAAACGTAATTAAGGAAACTTTGAGATATTTGAGATTTGGACATTCGATGTTGGTATTGCTTGCAGCATTCGTCATAGTAGTTGCTTGCAAGAAGGCTGTGTGCGAACCTGCAATTTCTGATGAGGCTGCGACAATTCCTGCTGTTCACCATCATCTATCAATGCAAGATAAAAGAGATTCTAACCCCGTTGAGATGAACTACATTCTGGAACGCCAGGCTGTATTGGAGCGGGTAAAGGATATCTATAGAGTGGTTAGGGGCGAATTCCTTAGACATGGTAGTTCTGTTGAGAATGAACTGCTAGACAAGGCTTACTGCTCTAAGGATTGGAATAGTCTTTTGTTGGCTGTGCGTTATAAGGAATTTCAGACAAATACACTTTTCTTTGAGGTCAACCGGTGGTCTATGACAACAGAGTCAAGTCTTGTATGGTTTGATGAGTTTGAAGTGACCAGTCTTGCCTTTGCTCCCCAAAAGACCGCCTCTGTTTCCTTTGTTGTTTATGAAGACAATACCTATACCCCTGCCAAGTTAGACCTTGTCTACGAGAATGGTCAATGGATGATAGATAACTTCTATAATATGAAGTATGGCTTGAATCTTAGGGAGCGTATGTGGTATTATCTGGAAAATGATATCATGTAATTGAAACGTCTGATTACCATATTAGGGCCAACTGCATCCGGCAAGACACCGATTGCCGCATATCTTGCTGCGGAGATTGGGGGAGAGATTATTTCTGCAGACTCCAGACAAGTGTATCGGCGGATGGATATCGGTACAGGCAAGGATCTTGCGGATTATACTGTTGATGGCCGACATATTCCATATCATCTTATTGACATCTGCGAGCCGGGCACGAAGTACAATCTTTTTTCTTATCAACAGGACTTCTTCGATGCCTACCAGGATATACTGAATAGGGGAGCCCAACCGATACTGTGCGGTGGAACAGGCCTCTACATTGAGGCGGTACTAAAGGGCTATCGCCTGTCGCCAGTGCCTCAGAATCAGGAACTGCGTAGTCGGCTTGAGGGATTAAGTTTGTCAGAACTCACGACAATGCTGGCCGAACTGAAAGCAAAGACGGGTTCCAATATGCATAATAAAACAGATGTGGACTCTTGCCAGCGGGCTGTCAGGGCGATAGAAATCGAGACATATAATTTGGAGAATCCTGTTCCCTTACGTGAACTTCCAGCCATCGATAGTCTTATCATTGGCATCGATATCAATCGTGAACTGAGACGGGAAAAAATAACACGGCGACTGAAGGCGCGACTCGACGAGGGGATGGTTGATGAGGTGAAGGCACTGCTTGATGAGGGCATCCCAGCAGAAGATTTGATTTATTATGGATTGGAGTATAAGTTCGTGACAGAATATCTGATAGGCCAGACTACATACGACGAGATGTTCAACCGTCTGGAAATTGCTATCCACCAGTTTGCCAAGCGGCAGATGACTTGGTTCCGTGGCATGGAGCGTCGTGGCTTTTGTATTAACTGGATAGAGGCGAACCTCCCTATGGAGGAGAAAATAGAAAAGATTAAGCAGTTATGGCAGTAGAAACTACTAGGTGGGGCATTCTGTATTGCCCGAAGGCAGGTATTCTGAATCCTCGCAAGCGCTGGGAGAAAATCCAGGCCGCGCTCGAAAACCGTAAAGTACAGTACGACATGGTGCAGAGCGAGAACTCTGAAAGTGTGGAGCGTCTTGTTAAGATGCTGATTTCCAATGGCTATAAGACCATTGTCATTGCAGGGGGGGACTCGGCATTGAACGATGCCGTGAACTGCCTGATGATGGAAGAGAAGGCCGTCAGGGACGAGATGGTGCTGGGCGTAATTCCCAATGGCTTGATGAACGATTTTGCCAGGTTTTGGGATTTTGACGAAGACGAGATAGAGCAGACGGTAGACTGGCTGCTCAAACGTCGTATCAGGAAGGTTGACCTCGGCTGTATCAGATACACAAATGCGAATGCAGAGAAGTGTCATCGCTATTTCCTGAATTGTGTTAATATCGGCATGACGGCTGACATTATGAGTCTGCGCCGCCAGACACGCCGTCTTTTCGGATCCCGCACCCTTTCGTTTGTCTCCTCTCTCTTTGTCATGCTTTTCCACAGAATGGAATATAAGATGAAACTGAAGATCAATAGCGATGTGGTCGACCGGAAGGTGATGACTGTCTGCATAGGTAATGCTACCGGCTATGGCCAGACGCCCAATGCCGTTCCCTATAATGGTATGCTCGACGTGTCTGTAGTATACCATCCGGAAATGGTACAACTTATCGAAGGTTTATGGCTCCTTATATCCGGCCGTTTCCTAAACCATCGGAGTGTACACCCATATCGTACGACGGAGATACAAGTAGATGAGGCAAGACATGCGATGGTGGGTATTGATGGCCGCCTGATGAAAACACCGGTGGGCCCCTTTAGAGTGACGGTCGAACAAGAAGTGGTAAACTTTCTGATTCCTGTATAAAAAAGAGTGGCTGTTGTATTCCCGCAGCCACTTTTTCGTATAATTATTGTTAAATAGCAGGAAATCCTTTGGCGGCTAAATAAAAATGCGTAACTTTGGGACGTGTTAAGAAAACGACATGGATATAATCTAAAACAAAAGTATAATAAAAACCTAACAAGGAAATATGAGTTATTTACGATTAGAAAAAGCCGTGATGACCAACCTGCAGGAAAGTCTCCGTCGCGAATTGCTCAGAACCAACCGTTCGGGTGCCTATAGTTCGTCTACTTTGGTAGACTGCAATACGCGCAAGTACCACGGTCTGCTGGTTGTCCCTGTACCAGAACTTGATGACGAGAACCATGTGCTCTTGTCATCGTTAGATTGTACGGTGATTCAGCATGGAGCAGAATTCAACCTCGGCCTGCACAAGTATCAGGGCAACACATTCAGTCCAAATGGACACAAGTACATCCGTGAGTTTGATGCCAGTCTCGTACCAACGACTACCTATCGAGTAGGTGGCGTCGTTCTGAAGAAGGAGGTGATTTTCCAGGCTTATGAGGATCGTATCCTTATTCGTTACACCTTGGTTGATGCCCATTCGGCTACGACCCTGCGTTTCCGTCCTTTCCTGGCATTCCGCAGCGTGCGCCAATTCACCCATGAGAATTCAACTGCCAGTCGCGAGTACACACCGGTTGACAATGGTATCAAGACCTGTATGTATGCCGGCTATCCTGACCTCTACATGCAGTTCTCTAAGAAGAATGAATTCGTCTTCCAGCCAGACTGGTACCGTGGCATTGAGTATCCCAAGGAGCAGGAGCGTGGCTATGCCTCTAACGAAGACCTCTACGTGCCCGGTTATTTCGAGATGCCCATCAAGAAGGGTGAGAGTATCGTCTTCTCAGGATCTACTTCACAGATCAAGGCTTCTACACTCAAGAAATTGTTTGACGAAGAGGTCGGCGTGCGCGTGCCCCGTGACAATTTCTATCACTGTCTCGTAACCGCTGCCCACCAGTTCCACTTCCGCGATCGTCGCAGCGGCAGTTCTGCAGAGCATCTTGACGACAATGACGACCGCTATCTGCTGGCAGGCTATCCCTGGTTCAAGTGCAGGGCTCGCGATACGTTTATCGCACTGCCGGGACTGACGCTGGCCATCGGTGAGCAGGACTATTTCGAACACGTGATGAAGACTGCCGAGAAAGGTCTCCGTGAATTCATGGAGGAGAAACCGCTGTCGGTGAAGATTTACGAGATAGAACAACCCGACGTGCCCCTGTGGGCTATCTGGGCTATCCAGCAGTATGTGAAGGATGCCGGCAAGGATAAGGGTTACGAGATGTATGGCCAGCTGGTAAGCGACATCGTAGACTATATCATCAAGGGTGGTCACCCGAATCTTCGACTCGATGAGAACGGACTGGTGTATTCCAATGGCCGTGACCGGGCCGTGACATGGATGAATTCCACGGCCAACGGCCGTCCTGTCGTACCGCGCTCTGGCTATATCGTGGAGTTCAATGCGCTTTGGTACAATGCCTTGAAGTTCTGTGCTGCCATGAAAGCCGAACAGGGCCGGCAGAAGGATGCAGAAGAATTGGAAAAGCGTGCCGAACTGGCCCGACAGTCGTTCGTTGAGACATTTGTCAACGAGTATGGCTATCTGCTTGACTATGTGGATGGCAATATGATGGACTGGAGTGTTCGCCCGAACCAGATATTTGCAGTCGCACTTGACTACTCGCCGCTTAGTCAGCAGCAGATGAAGAGTGTAGTGGATATTTGTACGCGTGAATTGCTGACTCCGAAGGGGCTTCGCTCACTCTCTCCAAAAAGTGGCGGCTATAACCCGATGTATGTCGGTCCGCAGACGCAACGTGACTATGCCTACCACCAGGGAACAGCCTGGCCGTGGCTTGGCGGTTTCTATATGGAGGCCTGCCTGAAACTCTATAAGCGCTCTCGCCTCTCGTTCATCGAGCGTCAGTTAGTGGGATATGAGGACGAGATTGACTATCATGCCATAGGTACAATCAGTGAACTCTTCGACGGTAATCCGCCATTCCATGGACGTGGTGCCATGTCGTTTGCCATGAACGTAGCCGAGATCCTGCGTACCTTGAAGTTGTTGGATAAGTATTCATATAAGAAATAAGGAGGAACGACGATGAAAGTATTAATGTTTGGATGGGAGTATCCTCCTCATGTGTTTGGTGGACTCGCTACCGCCAACTATGGTATTTCAGAAGGGCTGAAGGCCCAGGGTGACATTGAGACTGTGCTATGTCTGCCACACCCCTTCGGTGATGAGAGCCAGCATGCGTGTCGCATCGTGGCCATGAATGCTGTGCCTATCGCCTGGCGCGATGTAGACTATGACTATGTGAAGCAACGTGTGGGTAATATCATGGACCCTGACTATTATTTCAAACTCCGTGATCATATCTATGCTGACTTCAACTATATGAACGTGAACGACCTCGGTGCAATGGAGTTCGCCGGGGGCTATCCGGGCAATTTGCACGAGGAGATCAACAACTACTCGATTATTGCCGGCCAGGTGGCCCGTACGGAAGAATTTGACATCATCCATGCTCATGACTGGTTGACCTTCCCCGCAGGCATCCATGCCAAGCAGGTGAGCGGGAAGCCGCTGTGTATCCATGTGCATGCCACTGATTTCGACCGCTCGCGTGGTAAGGTGAATCCTACGGTTTACTCCATAGAGAAGAATGGTATGGATTGGGCTGACTGTATTATGTGTGTGTCAGAACTGACGCGCCAGACTGTCATCAACCAGTATCATCAGGATCCTCGTAAGTGCTTCACTGTGCACAATGCCGTTTATCCTTTGCCGCAGGAATATCAGGACATTCCCCGGCCTGACCACACGGGTAAGGAGAAAGTGGTGACCTTCCTCGGCCGTATCACGATGCAGAAAGGGCCTGAGTATTTTGTGGAGGCTGCCAATATGGTGCTTCACCGTACACGTAACGTCCGGTTCTGCATGGCCGGCTCTGGTGATATGATGGATGCCATGATCCAACTGGCAGCAGAGCGCGGCATCGCCGACCGCTTCCACTTCCCAGGATTCATGCGCGGCAAGCAGGTCTATGAATGTCTGAAAGACTCTGATGTGTATGTCATGCCTTCTGTGAGTGAACCGTTCGGAATCTCGCCACTGGAGGCTATGCAGTGCGGCACGCCTTCGATCATTTCGAAGCAGTCGGGGTGTGCTGAGATTCTCGACAACTGTATCAAGGTCGACTATTGGGATATCCATGCGCTGGCCGATGCCATCTATTCGATCTGCCACAACGAGTCACTCTTCCAGTATTTGAAGGAAGAAGGCAAGAACGAGGTAGACCAGATCACATGGGAAAAGGTTGGTAAGTGGATTCGTACACTCTATCGCCGTACACTCGGATGGGAACAGTAAAAGGTAAAAAGTAAAAAGGTTAAAAAGTAAAAAGAATATGAAAACGATTTGTTTATATTTCGAGATACATCAGATTATTCATCTGAAGCGCTACCGTTTCTTCGATATCGGTACTGATCATTATTACTATGATGACTACGAGAACGAGCGTAGCATCACTGACATAGTCGAGCGCAGTTATATGCCGGCTCTGAACACGCTCCATGACATGATTAAGGAGAACGGCAACTACTTCAAGGTGGCATTCTCACTGTCGGGCACGGGCATCGAGCAGTTGGAGATGCATGCTCCGCAGGTCATTGAGAAACTGCAGTCTATGAACGAGACAGGATGCGTTGAGTTCCTGGCAGAGCCTTACAGCCACGGCTTGTCATCTCTGGCCAACGAGGAGACTTTCGCCCTTGACGTGAAGAAACAGGCTGCGAAGATTGAAGAACTCTTTGGCAGGAAACCGACCGTAGCCCGCAACTCATCGCTGATCTATAGCGACGATATTGGTGCACAGATTGCTGCCATGGGTTTCAAGGGGATGCTGACAGAAGGTGCTAAGCACGTGCTCGGATGGAAGAGTCCGCACTATGTCTACAATTGTAACATCGCTCCTAACTTGAAATTGTTGCTCCGTGATGTTGAACTCAGTGACGACATCTCCCTGCGCTTCAATAATTCAGAGTGGGATGGCTATCCTCTCTTCGCTGATGCCTATATCGATCGTATTGCCCGTCTGCCCGAAGAGGAGCAGATTATCAATATTTTCATGGAATTGTCAGCCCTTGGCATTGCTCAGCCTTTGTCGAGCAATATCCTCGACTTTATTAAGGCCCTCCCCGCATGTGCTAAGGAGAAGGGCATTAACTTCATGACGCCGACGGAGATCTGTAAGGCCTGCAAGAGCGTAGGTCAGTTGGATGTCCCCGACACCCTGTCTTGGGTCGACGAGGAGCGTGATGTCAGTTGCTGGCTCGGAAATGCGATGCAGCGTGAGGCATTCAACAAACTCTACAGTGTGGCTGATCGTCTGCGAATTGCCAATGATCCTCGCATCAATCAGGACTGGGACTACCTGCAGGCTTCCAACAACTTCCGCTTCATGACCACAAAACCCTCTAACGTAGGACTCGACCGTGGCATCTATAGCGGTCCTTTCGATGCGTTCACTAACTATATGAATATTCTTGGTGACTTTATTAACAGAGTGAATGCCCTCTATCCGCTCGATATCGATAACGACGAACTGGAAGGTCTGCTGACCACCATTAAAAACCAGGGCGATGAGATAGAGATGAAAGATAAGGAGATTACACGTCTGAAGGCTAAACTCGAGAAACTTGAGGGTGCAAAGCCAAAGGCTGAGAAAAAAACTGTTGCCAAGAAGACCGCGGCCAAGAAGACTGCAGCCAAGAAGACCGAATAGATAAGTGACATCCTCATCGGCTTCTGATGAGAACCTGACTATTAACGAGCCACGTGCCTCGACACCATCGACCCACGTGGCTCATTGTTTTCTGATAAAAAGTGTATTTTTCAATTCTTCAATTTTTCGATTCTATGACAAGTCCCTTGAGATACAGTTGGCAGAGGTTGGCGGTTGTGCTGGCGATGCTGATGATGGTAAGTGCTGTCGCAGCACAGAGATCCTTTAAGCAGGTGATGCGTGAGACATCGCCAGAGTTCTTCAAAACCGATGAAGCCCGACATATCGGCGAGCAATTGCTACTGTATCAGCGCGTCACAGGTGGATGGCCAAAGAATATTGACATGGCGCGCCAACTGAGTGAAAAGGAACGGGCAAAGGTACTTGCAGCCAAGTCCAGACGAGACGACTCAACAACCGACAATGGGGCAACCACCTCCCAAATGTTCTTCTTGGCTAATCTCTATCAACAGACCAAGGACAAGAGGTTTCGCGATGCCTTTCGGCAGGGTGTTGAGTACCTTTTGAGCGGGCAATACGAGAATGGTGGCTGGCCACAGTTCTGGCCGGAGATGCGCGACTATCAGATTCATATTACCTATAATGACGATGCAATGGTCAACACGCTGATGCTGCTTCGGGATATGGCTGCTCAGAAAGAGCCTTATCAGGGTGGGCTGACGGATAAAAGCCAGCGGAAACGGATGGAGATGGCCTTTGCCAAGGGGATAGAGTGTATCTTGGCGACACAGATCGTGACGGACGGCCAATTGACAGTCTGGTGTCAGCAGCATGACCGTGAGACATTGAAGCCTGCCTCTGCGCGCGCATTTGAACTGGCATCATATTGCACGATGGAAAGTGCGTCGATTACCCAACTGCTGATGGAACTTCCTAACCCCGATGAACGGGTGAAGCGGGCTGTTCATGCGGCTATGAGGTGGTTCGACAAATACAAGTTGACTGGTTATCAACTGAAACGTGTTGGAGAGCGTTTGAGGCCAGGGGAGAACACTTGGCTGGAGCCTAACCCGGATGCCAAGCCTATCTGGGCACGGTTCTATGACTTTGAACGGAACGAACCTTTTGTATGCGACCGTGACGGAATTCCCCGCCGTCACCTCGAACAGATAGGAAGTGAACGCCGAAACGGCTATGGGTGGTATGGCGATCGTCCGGCCAGTCTGTATCCGAAGTATGAAAAGTGGGCTGACAAGTATGACCCAGCGAACAAAGTAAGTATCAGTCTGCTGACGAAAGGGGCTAATGAGAACGGTACGATAGTCTGGTTTCGTAAGCCTGTGGTTGATCCTGCCGACTTTGATGCCATTGTCAATGCTGGAGACAGCATTCAACAGGTTATCGAGAAGGCACCAGCCACCCCGTCGAAACCCTATAAGATTCTGATCCGTAAAGGCACTTATCATCAGAAGGTGATTATAGACAGACCGAATATCGTATTGGTTGGAGAAGACCGCGACAGTACATGTCTGGTGCTTGCAGAGACTGCCAAGACGCGCCAGATTACCGAATATCACGGTAAGCCTGTTGGCAATGGCGTTATCGTTCTGCAGGAAGGGGCGGATGACTGCGTAATCAGCGGTCTTACTGTCTATAATAATTATGGTACAGTGATCGAGCCGGGGAATACCACTCACCAGATGGCCATTTTCGGACGTGCCACACGCACCATCATCATCAATAGTACTATCAAGGCCGACGGCAACGATGCACTCTCGCTTTGGGCACCCGGCGGCAACGGCATGTACTATCATGCCGACCTCACCTTGGAGTGCCCCGGTGTTGACTTCCTCTGTCCTCGTGGTTGGTGCTATGCGACACGATGTCGTTTCATGGGTGATAGCCGTGCCATCATCTGGCATGATGGCCGGGGCGACAAGTCCAAGAAACTGGTTATAAAAGATTCCTATTTTGATGCGAAATCGCCGACAGTGCTTGGCCGCTACCATCACGACGCGCAGTTCCTGCTTCTGAACTGCAAGATGTCCAAGAACATTCTGGACCAGAACATCTCCTATGCCTATACAGACAAGGTGCTTGATCCCTGTCCTTGGGGGCAGCGCGCCTACTATTATAATTGTATGCGTGAGGGCGGCGATAGTGGTTGGCTGACCAATAATCTGGAAAAGTCGGAGGAAGCCCCCGAATTTCATGCCGTCACGGCCCGTTGGACATTCAATGGCAAATGGGATCCCGAGTCGCGAATACGAGACCTTTGGAAGGTCCTGGCTTACTAAGAGAAAAATCTCCCCATTCGGGGAGATTTTTCTATCTGATGGTAATGACGGTATTCTTCTGATCTCTGTCGGCACTTGAATTGCCTACCATCATTTCGTATTTGCCAGGCACCACGCGCATCGTATTCGTCTTCGCATCCCATCCCTCAAAGTTCTTGCGGGGCAGGTCGATGCTGACGGTCTTCGATTCGCCAGGCATCAGTTCCACTTGCTTATAGGCGCGCAGTGACTTTAGCGGCCCTCCCTTGTCCGCCATGTTGCGGATATAGACTTGGACAGTTTCCATACCAGTCGCATTCCCGACATTCTTTACACTCACGCGTACCTTATTATTACTATATACAGGTTTGCCAATCTCGAATTGTGTATAACTCAAGCCATAGCCAAATGGGAATAATGCTTCACCCGTGAAGTAGCGGTAGGTGCGGTTCTTCATCGTGTAGTCGAGGAAGTCGGGCAGGTCGCTGGTGCTGCGGTAGAAGGTGACGGGCAACTTGCCACTGGGGGTATACTGTCCGAAGAGTACCTCGGCGAGTGCCGTGCCGCCCTGCTCACCGTCATACCACCATTGTATAATTGCATCACACGACTCTGTCTCAGGCAGCAGTGCTATCGCTGAGCCGGAGCAATTGACGAAGACGACTTTCTTGCCCGCTTTATGCAGCGTGGCGAGCATGTCGCGCTGGGCTTGTGGCAGTTCGATACTGGTGCGGTCGCCCCCCTTGAAGCCCGGCTCACTGACTTTCATTTCCTCGCCTTCCAGACTGGGTGAAATGCCTCCTACGAAGATGACAGTCTCAGTGCTGCCAATCTGTGCGAGCAGTTCTTCGGCAGTAGGACTCACTTTCTTGACGATATCGAAATTTAGGGCTGCGTAACCCGTCTCCTGGACATAGTCAATCTGAATGCGGTAGTGCTGTCCTGCCTTGACTTTCAGTTCTTTCTGTCCGCCCTGTATGCGATGGCGTACCTTCCAGATGTCCACGATGGTGTCGGCATTCACTATCAGTCGAAGTTTGTCGTCTGCACTGATGCCAAAAATGAGCGTCTCATCCTTGGTCGGGATAAATGTGCCGTCAAGGCGAGCAGAGAAGTTCTCCAGGTTGACGCCTGGTGTAAACACCGTATTGCCGCCGTTGCTTAAGTGGATAGGCGACTTGATGTTGACCACTGCAGAGGGGATGCCCTGCATCTCTGTGTTATTCCAGAAGGTAGCCTGAATGCCCTTGTTGCCCAATGGGTCATTCACTTCGTCGAAGCGGCTCTCAAATGACTCATTGCGGGTGAGGCCACAACCTTGTATATACCTGATACTGCTGTTGGGATTGATGGCCTTGGCTTTCTTCAAGATACCTTCGAGGGCAGTGATGGTGCGGGTGGGGTAGCCGCTGTAGTTGCCCCACATCATCACGGAATCGTTGGCATTGGGCCCCATGACGACTATGTCTGTTGCAGAGCCGGAGGTCTGCATTTTTCCAAGAGGTAGTATATTGTTCTTGTTCTGTAAGAGCACGATGCTCTTGAGAGCCATTTGGTAGGCCAGCGACTTGTGCTCTTTAGAAGCCACGACACTCTCGGGTATCTTCGTCCAGGGATTTTGATCATCGGCATCGAAGTCGCCCAATTCAAAGCGGGCAATCAGCAGTCTGCGCAGACTGCGGTCGAGATCGGCTTCTTTGATGTCGCCGCGCTTGATGGCAGCAGGCAGATTCTTATAGATGCTTCCACACTCTACATCTGTACCGGCAAGCACAGCCTTGGCAGCGGCCTCTTCACCGTCTTTGGCCACATTGTGCCATTGGGGCAGGAAGTCACGGATGGCGCCGCAGTCACTGGTGATGAGTCCGTCGAATCCCCATTCGTCGCGTAGTATCTGTTGTTCATAGCGGGTCTGGGCGCAGCAGGCCTGACCGTCTATCCGCTGGTAGGCGCACATCACCTCGGCCACTTTGCCCTCTTGCACCAGGGCCTTGAAGGCTGGCAGGTAGGTCTCCCAGAGGTCGCGTTCCGGCAGGTCCTCGATGTTGAACTCATGGCGGTTCCATTCCGGACCGCTGTGTACGGCAAAGTGCTTGGCGCAGGCAAGCAACTTGCGGTAGGCGGATTGTCCTGGGTTTACAGGAGTGTCGGGTCCAGCCAGTGGCTTCCCGTCATAAGTGTAACCTTGCAAGCCGCGAACGACTGCCAGGCCCATCTTGCTGGTCAGATAGGGGTCTTCGCCGTATGTCTCCTGGCCACGTCCCCAGCGGGGGTCACGGAAAATGTTAATGTTTGGTGTCCAGAACGATAGGCTTTGGTATCGCTTGATATTGCCAGAGCGCTTGGCCTGTTGTGCTTTCACACGGGCTTCATCGCTCACGGCTGTGAATACCTTGTGCAGTAAGCCGTCATCCCAGGATGCAGCCATACCCATCGTGATAGGGAATACGGTGGCAAAACCGTTGCGGCCTACCCCATGTAGGGCCTCGTTCCACCACTGGAACTGAGGGATGCCTAACCGCTCGATGGCAGGAGAGGTGTCCATCATCAGTTTTACTTTCTCTTCCTGTGTCAGTCGTCCGAGCAAGTCATCAGCACGCTGTTCTGCTGACAGGCTTGGGTTCTGGTAGGGCAGTTGCTGGGCTGTGGCTGTAGTAAGACTTAAGCCAAGCACGAGTGATGCTAAGAATTGTTTCTTTCTCATAAGTGTTATCTGTTTCTTGTTAGTAATTCAATGGGTATGATACTACAAACGACATCCTCTTTGTTTACGGAGTAGCCGATGTAGAGTTTGTTATCGTGTATCATGGCTTTCGGATAACTATAGCCAATGGTCTTGTATCTTCCCTCATAGCGTTTGGCAGGCAGGTCACCTGTAGCCCCGCTTCTGATGAGTAGTGCACGGTCGAATAGTATTCCGTCATCGCTGAGTTGTAGCACCAATGGCCATCGCCACTTCCCGTTGGCAGGACAACTCACCATATAGGCTGTGCCGTCTGGCAGATTCCCTGCACATTGCTTGGTTCGGGCATCTGGCATGTTGGTCAGTTCCGCCTTTGTCCATGTCTGGCCCATATCTGTACTGATGGCAGCCAGTTTTCTGAAACTACTTCTCTGGTCGCGGAACAACATCACAATGCTACCGTCCCGTCGCAGGTATTGACTGGGCTCAAGTTCACGCGACTGCTTCCCTCTGTCTTCTGCCAGAAAATCGCCCTTTTGCCAGCCACTTCTCCCTGTAGGATCATTGGTGTAGGCAGGACATACGTGCAGACCAGGCTGGAAATGGATAGCCCCGACAATGCGTCCGTTGGGGAGTGGGCGAGGATCTTGTTCCAATACACCATTCATATCGAATCCTTCTGCCATCCTGACTGCCTGCATCGGGCTCCAGTTGATGCCGTCAGTGGTTGTTTGGTAGCAGGTCTCACCGCCTCGTGGCTCCAGTCCCTTTGGCCAGATGTCAATGAAGGCTGTCAACGTATCACAGTCTGCAAGCCAGCCCCCCGATGTGCAGTAATAGCCGGTTGTAGGGGTGGCAAGGACCATAGGCTCACTCCAATTCTGACCGTTGTCTGTACTCCTGCTATAGGCCACCCATGTGTCATCACTGTCCTCGTCAGTCGGCGAACTCTGCCACATGCAGTAGATAGTGCCCTTGAAGGCAGCCATCACCACGCCA
Organism: uncultured Prevotella sp.; assembly: GCA_947167845.1. Lineage (GTDB taxonomy): Bacteria > Bacteroidota > Bacteroidia > Bacteroidales > Bacteroidaceae > Prevotella. Next base: position 14,307 of record CAMVJQ010000009.1, read on the forward strand.
TTGGCATAGTGGTCCGTCTCGTCAGTAGCCTGATGAATGGTATAGTGATTGATGCCTGGCGCTGCCTGTAGACCCAGCGTTTCGTGCTGCGTCGTGTCTATCACCCCTTCGGCCAGTCGTGGCAACCAGTCCCCAGCCTGCATAGAGTAGGGGATGGCTGCCAGTAGACAGATTGTCATCAGTTTGAGGCTGGGTTTCATCAGTGTTATTCTATCTTTCTAAATATTTCTTCCCGTTTTTGATGTAAAGGCCTTTGTGGGGATGCTGCACTTCCATTCCCTGAAGATTGTACAGTCTCTCATTGGCAGGCGTTATGGCAGTCTTGCTGATACCTGTTGCTGATGCCGTATAAAGTGTAATCTTATAGCACGACTGTGCATCGCCCTTCGGCGTGAACGAAAGTTTGCCAGCGACAGGCTGTGCAAATTCAATGGTGTGGGTTGCCCTATTCACTTCGGCGTCTCTTGGAGGAAAGACATAGTCGGTCGAGGCATAGTTCTTGCCAGCCAATTCACCAAGATAGCCCGTTGCTCCATCTGCATTGCAATAGCCGTAGATTGTTATTTTGCTGATGCTGATGCCGTCTGGAATAGTGATTGTGTACTGCTTGTTTCTTGAATACTTGATGGTTCCGTCACTACCTGTTGCAGGAGAACCTGTCTGGTCAATCTTGAAGCCTTCGGCAAAGGTCCAGTCACCATTGGATGTTTGCTGGCTAATGTCATATTCAGAGGCTTGTTGCTCTTCACCTTCATTGATAACGCTGCCCATCAGATGCCCGCCTTCATATTGCTTTTCTGTGATGTCAGCAACCAATGAGTTCATATAGACCTCCAGATTGGTGTATCCTTCAGCATTGGTGGAGTTCCCGTCTGCCGCATCGTCAGGATTCAGGCCGTTGGCTTTCTCCCATTCGTCAGGCATACCGTCACCATCAGTATCTGTTGGAGCCGCGTCGCTTTTTAGTGTTGGCCATGCGCTCCAGTCTGAACCGGCGTCCTTGGGTTTGTTGTCATCCTGTGAGTTGATCATTCCTGGTTCGCATCCATTGCCTGTATAGGTGGCCTTGCCATTGCGGGTGTCACTGATCATCAGTTCGTCATACGTGTCACGGTGTAGCGAGCAGCCTACGTAGTCAAGCACTTTCTCATAAGCCTTGGTGGCAGTGTGGGTGGTGGTTTGGATGAAGTAGATAGGCTCCTCCAGTTTGATGGTGTCCTGTGTGGTTTTGGTGAATGTGCCGTCATTGCCATTGGCATCTACCTGGTCGATAATGCCGATCTTCCAGTTGTCATTTGTCACGTCAGCCCACTTCTCGTTGACATTGCCAGTGACGTACAGATGTCCCCAAAGGTGGAGGGCCGGTGCATAGGCTGGATAGGTCTTGATATAGTCGTTAGTACGGCAGCCTATACCGGCAATACGCTTTTGATAGCCTTCCTTACGGTTCAGCGTAGCGGGGCCTGGCTTATAATAATTGTTGACGATGTTCACATTCATGCCTTCGCCGCCATAACAGCCGTTGCCGCCGTAGTTGTAGATGACATTGTTACGCATGTCCATCCGCTCATCCAATTGCGTAGTGGGTCTCGGGCCAAGTCGGGGGGTACGTGAGCCGTGATGGGCTATCAGGTTGTGGTGGAATGAGGCTCCGCTACCACCCCAGTTGCCGCCGTAGCCGTGATTGCCCTTAGAGTGACCTGCTGCTACAAGACTCTGTGATACCAAGCACCATTGTACGGTCGTATTCTTATTGCCGAGTACGGAGAGGCATTCATCAATCGACCAACTGACGGAACAGTGGTCAATCATCCAGTCTTGCTGGTCGAAGCCGCCGAAACCGTCCCATCCATCTGCGCCGTTGACTTTGACATTCTTGTTCCCAAGTCTGAATCTCATATAGCGCACAATGATATTATTGCCTTTCATCACGCAGGGATAGTCAGCCACGCAGATGCCATCACCAGGGGCCGTCTGTCCGGCGATAGTGGTGTTGCTGCCGATGTTAAGTCCAGACTCCAGGTGGATGGTTCCTGATACGTCAAAAACAATAGTCTTAGTTCCTCCCTGATTAAGCGCCCAGCGGAGCGATCCTGCGCCAGAGTCTTTCAGGTTAGTCACGTGATACACATTGCCACCACGTCCACCAGTGACATAGCGCCCGAATCCTTCAGCACCGGGGAATGCCGGCGTTTTTTCTTGTGCTAGGGCCGTAAAGGTAAAGAGTGTTACCAAACCGACCAGTTTCATTCTAATGTTCATTATGTTTTTATTAATTTGTTTTTGCGGGTGCAAAGATATCTCTTTTACTTATGATAGGAGAGTAATATTTATCTGAATCCGATGATTATTTGTCAGTAGTACACATAATACGTTGCAAAGATACAAACTTATTCCGAAATCTGCAAGTTTAGGTTTGAAAAAGGTGGAGACTCGTAATGAGTTTCCACCTTAATAGATTATGATAGTTCGAAAATTACTTCTGGATAGTCTTCTTACCGTTCTTGATGACAATACCCTTGTAATTAGCATCAACCTTCTGACCTGCGAGGTTGTAGACAGTATTGCTCTGAGCGTTAACTGTCTTCACGTTCTGAATAGCGGTAGCACCCTTAACAAGTACAACTTTAGCGACTTTACATTGATTGTAGATGTTAATTGTAATACCAATACCGTGATACTGACCAGGCTCTGTACCAGCAGTTGCCTTAATCTGGGCTACAGTGTACTCATAGTTCCAAGAATCACCTTCTAAACCAGTCCACTCAACAGATGGTGTCCAGTTGTCAGAGTTAGCAAAACCGCCAATACCCCAACCGTTACGACTCTCACCTGACTCGTTTGCGATTTCGAAGCGAACTATATCTTCGTCAGTACCACCAGCAGCCTCAATATCGGCAATGAGAAGTGTATGTCCCTCTGTCAGAGTAAGTTCTGTCTCACTAGCAGTTGCTGCAGCAGGAGTGATTTCGATTGAAGAAATCAGAATGTTGCCTGTGCCAGAGTACTTCTGGAAAGTGAAAATAGAGCCACCCTCAGCACCTTTAAGTCCGAACTCGATGATGTTGCCACCTTCCTCGGTAACGTCGTCATGACCGAATGTCGTACCACTTACGTTCACATAGTTCTTACGATCGGTTGTTATGCTCTCATCATTGTCTGGGTTGAGAGTCTTACAAGAGTTCTTAGATGTAATAACCTTTACGTTAACAGAGTCACCTTCTGCAACCATAAAACTGATGTTGGTGTTGCTCATCATAATATAGGCCTCCTGACCCTCAGGAACCTGATACTTTGCATTGTCACCATTTACTACACCGAAAGTGAGGTTCTTCACAAAGAAATCGGCCTTGTCTGCACTGATAGTACCACCCTCGATCTTGTAAACTGTACCAGTTGTAGAAGTTGCAGTAGCCTCCTCATCGACAACTGCTTTACCAGCGGTAACAGCGATGGTCTTCTTCTCCTTAATTGGATTCAGCACATAAACATCCTTAGTGGTAGATTTAGTCGTGAATGTAGCATATTCACCATTTACAATCTGAGAGTATGCTGAGATTGTGGCAGACTCTGTCAGAGTAAACGTACTGCCTTCTGCATCCTTAATGTCTCCATAAGAATAGAAATTCTTTGCACCCTCATACTCAGATTCGATTGTTACATTTGCCCCGTCTGCCTTGATTGCAGGAGCGTTGAATGAGAAACTAACGTTACCTTCATTGTCTGCACCATCACAAATCAAATCATCAGCAGCCTTACCATCGCCAAAGTTCATGAAAGCCTGGAACTTAACGGTCATATCCTTGTAGCACTTGATGGGTTCTGTATAAACCTCACTGGCAGCAGTAGGAGCAGATCCATCGGTAGTGTAAGTGACGATAGTCGGAATCTTCTCAGTAGAGCCTTCCTCGACCATGTCATTAGGAGTACAAACTACCTCGCGGTACCATAGGCCGTTCTCAAATGTCTGTTTGCCTACCTTTACGGTTGGAGTGCCAGGAGCCTCTTTTGCTTCAATGATGATAAAACTAACAAACATATCGCCATTGTTGTCGCCTATATATACAAGACCGTCATCAGCGGCTGTCCACTCAATTCTTCTGAGGTTGGCAGCAGGTACGCCTTCCTCGCCTGAGGTTCTTTCTGATTTTGTACCCTCACCAAGACGTTCTTTGAGGCTGGCATCCTTTGCAAATACGGGGAAGCGGTCATCCTTGTTGTTGTCTTGGTAGAAAATAATCACCTTGGACTGGGCTGTCACTTTGATGGCAATCACATCTTGTGACTTCTTTAAGCGGAGGAAGTTGTAATGTTCACCATATTCTCCATACTTAGCGGCAATTTCTTCAGTTACAAGGACACCATCTGCCGAAGCAAGATTAATCTTTCCTTTGTTTGTTGCCGTAGAACCACCTGTTACATCTAGGAAATGGTCATCTCCGAAAAGCACTCCCTTTCCAGGACGGGCTCCAAGTTCATCGCAAACCAGCACATAACTGTGTTTCAACGGCTTGATGTCATCAGTAGTTGCAGCATTTGCTACGCTGATAAACCCCATAAGGGCCAGACATAAAGTAAAAATTTTCTTCATAAATGAAACGTTTTAGTTAATAAATAAAGAGTTATTTAATTGTTATATCTATATTTTCTTGTTTTGTATCTATTCTACGGTGCAAAGTTACTAAATTAATTGTAATAATCAAGCAAAGTCTTTGTTAATTTTACGTAAAGGTTTACGCTTGTGACTTGATAAATTTAGGGGCATGCTTGGAGATGAAAAAGAGACCACATTTCTGCGGTCTCTTCCTTCAATATAATGCAAGGGTATTACTGCTTAACAAGGTAAGTCTGAGCGGGTGTGTCACCAAAGTGAGCAATGGTGATAATCTCCTTCGTTCCGCTAACAGCGATGCCGACGAAAACGGCAGATTTGGAAATGTTGCCCTTGTCGTCTCTCACTAATTTCAGTATTTCCAGACGGCCAGTCGTAGCAGAGTACGAGTACTCGTAATAAGGTTGGTTGTCACTATTCGACTCGTCGGTCCAAGTCCCCTCAGTCGTACCTTGGCTCATCTTCACACTGACGGAGTCGGCAGTGATGAAGTTGAGGCTCTCCACAAATCCTTGAACCTCCTGACCATAGGCATTGACCTTCAAGCCCGTACCACGCACCCATTTAGTATTGGCCAGACTTTCGGGATGTGCAATTGCCAAAGAGTCATTGTAGTTTGTCACCCACGATGGGTTGTCGGTGTTGACTACCTCATATTCGTTGGCGTCGCTGCAGGCAGTAGTGAGGCCGAGGCCTGTCACTACCGCGAATACTGCAAATATCGATTTCTTGAATATCTTCATAATGCTTAATATTTCAATTTCTCAATTTCTCAATCTTACTTATTGCGCCAACGGGCTGCACCTACATTGTTGTTATAGATGTCGTTGTCCTTGTTCTTGAAATACAAGTTCACGTTAAACTCCGATGAGGCTGTTCCGTCGAGGGCATCAGCACGGTGCATATCCTTATCGCTGGCAGTTGCTGCGATATGTGGCGGACATGGTTGCTCCATCAGGTCGGTGGCTGAGATATTAGCCACTGAAACCTCGAGTGATCCGTTCAGGGTCGCATTACCATCTTTTACCAACTTTCCGAAGTTGTTGCTTGTCGACGTCCATGGAGTGTTACTAAAGATAGAGCCATTGGTCAGGTCATTATTGGTTGACCAGTTGTTCTCAAAGTTAAGCGTAACCTTACCAGATGAACCGTCAGTCTGAGTTTGGGTATTGCGGATGTCGGCTCCCCACTGTGCCAGCACTCGCTGGTCGCCTGGCTTTTTACAGAGCACAATCAAGTTATTCTTCACATTGAAGACTGATCCGTTTGGCAGTCCGCGCATCTTGAAGATGGCACCGTCGGCACGGGTGTTGAAGTTTATCAATGTGTTGTTGGAGAATGTGATATTCCAAACAGTTCCTGGTATCCATGCTATTTCACTTTGCTCAGCAAAGAAGGCAGGGAATGGACTGTCATAGAATGTGTTCTCTGTGACCTTCATGTCCTCGTAGAGGTTGGAACTGGTGTTGGCACCTGATCCGTGGATCCAACAGTAACCACCGGCCCCCTGGTTGTAGTAGCCGCAGTCCATGAAAAGGTTGTTCTTGATGACCACATGACGCCAGATTTTATAGTTCACGCCCTGCTCGCGGATGAAGCCACGCACCAGACGCTTAAATGAGCAGTTCTCAATGACGAGAGAGTCAAGCGAGATGGCCATACCGTTAGAGAACATATTAAAGAAATAGTTACCCGTAGGATTGCCGAGACCGCCTTGCTGGTCACCATAGTTGAAGCATTTGGGGTTGTCGAAGTCAATGTCGTAGAAGGCCAATTTCTTCATGTATATCTCACCGCCTTCGCCTGCCTCAGGTTGACGACCAAAAGTAAACATAGAGTAGGGACAGCCGTTCCACTGCTCACCATTGACTCCCTGGCTGTACATGGCATCCTTACCGATGCCGCATATCACCTTGGCTCGTTTGCCCTGTGCCACGTCGGCAGGATTGGTGCGAAGTACAAAGCCCTTACAGGTAATGTCATTGCCGTCGAGGTAATAGGTTTTACCACCTTCCAGCATGAAGGTCTGGCCCTCTGCATATTGGGTGTTCTCAATGAAGTCGTAAAGTGTTGGTGTCAGCGGGGCTGCATCGTATTGATCAGCCAGTGCAAACACCTGAGTGCGGCTTGCCGTTTGGTTGGGGATGGGCAGACTGCTAGCCTGTGCCTTCAGTTCTGCATGATTCAGCAAGATAGGCTCACCAGGCTGACCGTCAGAGCGAGAGGTACAGGTATTATATTTTGCATCGATGGCCACAGGTACACGCGGGTCAATGGCATCAATGACATAAACAGAGTTGGCGGTCAGACCGTCAACAACAACGTAGCCACGGTCGCGGTCTTCCTGAGTAATCTGATAGCGCTTCCACTTCTCGCCCACGGTCGAATTTGGATTATTAGGCGAGGGCGAAACGGTCAGTATCTGGTAGCCAAGATTGCCGCTTTCGTCGATGTTGAAGTTCTCATAGTAAGCCTCCATCTTGTCAAGATCGTCAGGGTCAGTAATCTCTGCATCTTCTGCATAGCCCAGTGATTCCTTCACCGTCTTGTTCAGGTAGACGTGCATCGTAGTCTCTGTAGTCTCTGCCTGATTCACGTAGATGGCATTAGGGGTAGGATAGCGGTCGTTAGTGGCTATGCCTACATACTCCTGCCACTGGCGACCGTTGCCGTGACCATACCAATTAGAGGCGTGCGAGAAATCGGTCTTGTTGTCATCCTTCTTTGATAGGCAGCGGATAGCAAAGCGGTAGTCGGTAGAGTACTGAAGGTCCTTAATGAGGAGTTCAAGCACCTTCGGGCCTACGATGGTGTCGAGCAACAGGTCGCTCGTGCCCTGAATGCTGGCCCATGCTTCTGAACCTTGTGAAACCTTCGGCTGGAGTGCCATCTGTATCTGATATCCGGCGCAGTCTTCCACACCATACCAATAAAGGTGTATGGTGTTGCCGTGGGGATATCGTGCGTCGAGTCCGCAGTTATAGGGATAGTCACTTCCCTTACCGCGAGTATTATCGACGATGAACATGGTCATAAACTCTCTGTCTGTGCCAGGCGCAGCCTCTGTCTTGTCGTCTTTACACGACACCATTAAGGCAGAAGTGCCAGCCAGCAGGAGCAGCATCATGCTATTTAGTATCTTTTTCATATCGTTTGTACGTTCAAGTGATTAATATCCGTAGTAATTCTTGTATTCGCCAGAAGAACGCTGTATGACTGTACCCGGATAGGGCAGGATATAGCGTACTGGAGGAAGTTCACTCGCTGCGGGCATACCTGAGAACTGGGTGAGTACGCCATCGCGGATAATCCAGAGGTTACCACCATCGTCACAGCGGATGTATCCATAGAATGAATACTTACACTGGTCGACAGGCTGTCCGTTAGATTCGTTGCCCCACTTGTAGAAGTCTGCATTTAGCCAACTCTTGGCACTGAAACCTCCACGGGTGATGGCGCTGGTTACAGGAGATGCCATCGACTTGTAGGCATTATAGATGCGCAGACTCTGCATGCTCTGGTTGGGGTATTTCTGAACAATATTGCCAGAACCGTCTACCTGATAACCATAGAGTTGTGCTTTATACATACGCAAACCGTAAGCATTTGCTTCTCCGATGTTGTAGGTGTGATAGTAGATACGAGATGGTAGGTTGTCAATATAGCCATCATCTGTCGTATAACCATCGTGCTCATTGATAGCATCTTCATAGCCGGTCATGCCACCTACGTTCTGCATAGCGGCAGAATAGTAGCGCAGGAAACTATAGACGAGTTCCTGATTGTAGGTATTGGTACGTACCAAGTCGCGCCAACGCATGTTCTCACCTGCGAACTCCCACTTACGTTCATCGAGCACGGCTTTTTGGAAAGCCTCCTTTGAAGCCTGTGCTTCAGCAATGAAGGCAGCGTCACCGTCCTCAGTGTTTCTGAAAGCACGGCTGTGAACCTCCTGCAGACATTTCACGGCTTTCTCTGTAGGTCCGCCGTTCAGTTCATTGGCGGCTTCGGCATACATCAGCAGCACATCGGCATACCGCATATACGGATAGTTGATACCTGTAGAACCTGTGGTGGTGTTGCCAAGGGCAGAACCTGTCCCCGTCCAGAGTTTCGACCACTTGTTGTTGTGCACTGAGTAGTCATTGCGGATATATACAGAATCGGCCAGATTACCCTCTGCATTTGTGAAGTAACTATAGTACCACAGACCATTGACAAACTCGCGGCGCATATCACCCTCACGGAAGAGGAAACGATAGAATGCATTCAGGCGGGTGCCACCATCGCATTTACCCCAAGAACCGACCGTTGAACCCTCATAGTCTGCATACGTTGGTCCTTGGTTGTAACCGGTGTTGCCTGTCGAATTCTTTGCGAAAGGAATCTCGAAGATGGGGTCGTCGTTGTTGATCACCTGATAGTTACACTCATTGACAAACACATCCTGATAGTTGTTTGTCAGGCTGTGAGTGCCTACCATAATCACAGAGTCTGCATATGACATGGCTGTGCGGTAATAATCCTGATAGTCGGTGGGACGCTGCATCGTACCGTAAGAGCGAGTGTTGCTCTTGTCTGGACGTAGTGAATAGCCACCGGCAGTCAGGGCGATACGTGCGATGAGTGCATGTGCAAACTCTTTAGAGCAGCGCTCTATGGTTGTGCTATTTGATGAAGACATCTTGACAGCAGCCTTTTGCAGGTCAGCAATGAGGGCTTTCTGTATCTCCTCGCGGTCGGTAACAGGCAGCATAACCTTCGCGCCTCTGTCATTAGTCGATTCGAACGAGAAAGGTACGTCGCCAAACATCACTACCAGGTCGTGGTAAGCCATAGCACGCAGGCACTTGGCCTCGCCAATCCATTGTAGCATGTCAGGGTCAGGAGTTGTCGTGGGATTCCCATTCTCATCAGTGGTATAGTAAATAGAACTGGCCTCCGCAGACGTGATAAGGGTATTCGCATATTCAATCAGTCGGTATGCGGCAGTCCAGAATTTCAGGATGTCGCCACCCTCGTCGTCGCAGTCAAAACGCTGATACGTTGTATGCGAGTGTGCACTGTTTGAATTGATGGCAATATCCACGTCGCTGTTGAGGATAAAGGTCTTCTGGTAGGCGTTGCCGTAGAGGTCTCCGACAAGTGCCTGGGCATAGACACCGTTGAGGGCACGCTCCACCTCGGATTTCTGGCTGTAGACGAAGTCCACGGTGTATTTTGAAGGGGCTTCCACATCCAGGTAGTCATTGCAGGAAGTCAGCAGGCTTCCTCCAATCATCCCAAGAGGGAGTGCTACAGCCGCATAGAGCACGTATGATAATATATTCTTCTTCATATAGATGCTTTGTTAGTTTTAGAATGTGATGTTAGTGCCGAATACAAACGAGCGGCTACGTGGGTAGCGGTTGTAGTCGATTCCGCAGGCCAGGCCTGTCTGAACATCCACTTCAGGGTCATAGCCACTGTAACTGGTGATGATGAACAGGTTGCTGGTCGACACATAGAAGCGAGCCTTGGAAATACCAACCTTCGAAGTAAGTTTCTTCGGCAGTGTGTAGCCTAGGGTGATATCGTTACAACGGAGGAATGAGCCATCCTCGATGAAGTAACTGTTACAAATCCTTGTGCCTACGTCTGCAGGGTTCCACAGCGTACGACCCATGTTGGCTTCCTTGTAGATGTCAACAGAAGTCTTGTTGGGGTGGTAGTACATCTTATAGAGAATGTCACCCTTGGTGCCTGTAATACTTCCGTCAATATCATTGTATTGCCAACCATCTTTGAACTTTGCAAGTACATTGAGGAAAGTGTTCTTGTTGCCCTGAGAGGCTGACAAGGTGTAGGCTGTGGCATTATTAACGTCGAAATCGAGCATATAGGTGAAGTTGGCTGTGAAGTCAAAGTCCTTCCAAGAACCGCTCAGACCAAAACCACCCTGAATCTTCGGGTTGGTGTTACCAATCACGGTACGGTCGTTCTCGTCGATACGCCCGTCACCGTTCAGATCCTTGAACTTTATCTTACCCGGCAGTGTTGCAACGCCAGAGTTGCTCGTTCCTGAAACGTCGTTGATGACGGTCACGTAACCGTCCTCACGTGGAGCCTGGTTCTTCGAGGTGCCGTTGTCAGCAGCGGCAGACCCCCAAGGCATAGCCTGGTAGTTGTTCAGGGGATCGAAATAGAACTCGTCGAAGCCATAAAGACCGTCATAGACGAAACCGTAGATGAGTCCAACCTCGTCACCGACTCTCAGGTAGTAGTCATACATATTGGCAGACTGCCAGCGTACGCTTCCTTCGTAAGGCTTGAAAGTTTCACCGCCGTCCAGTTTGTCAATCTTCTTCTTGTTCCAACCGAAGTTGACATTGGCAGAGAGTACGTAGTCCTTGCCCTGAAGGATGTCACCACTGATGGCAAACTCGATACCCTTGTTGGTGACCTGACCGATGTTCTGCATCTGATTCGGATAACCCACTGTTGAGTTCAGGCCTGTTGAATAGAGCAGGTCGCGGGTGGTATTCCAGTAGAATTCGGGTGTAATGGTCACGCGGCCATTGAATAGTGAAATGTCGGCAGCCACGTTGCGGGTGACGGTCGTTTCCCATTTGGTCTCAGGGTTCGGAGCACTTGAAGGTAGTGCATAGTATTTCTCTCCGTTTGCAGTGGTCTCTAAGAAACCAGGTCCGCCTGTGGAATTGATAGAGTAAAGCAGACGGAACATATCACTATTGATATTGTTGTTACCAGCCAGACCGAGGGCTGCACGTAACTTCAACTGCGAGATCCATTTCACATTCTTCATAAATGGCTCTTCAGAAATTACCCATGCACCAGAGACAGAGGGGAAGTAGCCCCACTGTTTGCCAGGTGCAAACTTTGTGGAACCGTCCGCACGGAAAGTTGCTGAGACCAGGTAGCGGTGCTTGTAATTGTAACTGGCCTGTCCGAAGAATGATGCCGTGCGGTTGGGTGTCGAGAGGTTAGAATAAGCCTCGTATGGGGTTCCGAAACCCATGTTGTTCCATGCCTCCCTTGCAGTAAATGAACGGGGGAAGAAGTGATTCGTCATCGAGTTCTCACGATCCTGTACCTCACTGATCTCCTGGCCCAGCAGGAACGACAGGTTGTGGTCGTCCTTGATACTCATGCTGTATGAGGCTGTATTGGTCCAGATATAACTCAGGCGCTTGCTGTTGACGACTGTTGCCACCGGCATCTTGTTGTGTACGGTTGCCTGTCCGACATCAGTCAATGCACCATAGAAACGGTTGCTGTCAATCCAGCGCAGTCCTATGGTTGCCTCCGAGCGCAGTGTCAGGCCTGTGATGGGCTTCCAGTCCAGTGCAATACCGTTGGTGTAGGTATAAGAATGCTTTATCAACTGGTTGGTAGCGATATCGTTCTTCGGATTAGTGTATTGGAAGAGTTGCTCCTCGTCGGGGTCTGCGTATGCAGTGTCAATATAGCCATATTCACGCAGACCGTTGGTTGGACGGTATTGAAGTACATCGATGATACCGCCGGTTCCCACATGTTCACCACCAGCACCCTCATCGCGGCGGAAGGTGAACTTCGGGTTGAACTGTATTGAGAAACTCTTCGCAATCTGTACGTTGGTCTTCATGTTGATGTTGGTGCGGCGCACGCCAGAGCCCAGGATGATACCTTTGTCCTCTGACTGCGTGATGGAGACATTGAACTTCACCTTCTCCGAGCCACCACCGATGGTCACGTTAGTAGAATAGTTCAGAGGCGTCCCGCCCATTACCTCGTCCTGCCAGTCGTGAGTAGGCAGAGTTGTGTACATATCCAAGTCGTAAGGATTACCGAAGTTGGCCTTGAAGAACTTGGCGTTTGTAGAACGGGTGCCGTTGGCAGCGTGCCATTGGTACTGATACCTAGCGAACTCAGAAGCATCCATCAGGTCAAGTTTCTTCGATATGTGGCTTATTGAGAGGCTACCATTGAAAGAGACTTTCACTTGGCCTTCCTTGGCCGACTTTGTTGTGACAATCACTACACCATTACCACCCTTGGCACCGTAGATGGCGGTCAGGGAGGCATCCTTCAGAACGTCGATAGAGGCAATATCTGTTGGGGGAATATCATTGATGTTGTCTACCTGGAAACCGTCAACGATGTAGAGCGGTTCGTTTGACTGGGTCACTGAGGTACCTCCACGAACGCGGATGTTAACGTCGGCGCCAGGCTGACCGTCGACTGTCGTTACCTGCACACCCGAAATCTTACCCTGTAGGGCTACGGCTGCTGAGGTAACAGGTACTACAGCCAGTTTGGCACCACTGACTGAACCGACTGATCCTGTCAGGTCCTTGCGGGCCTTGCTGGTGTAACCCACTACAACGACTTCCTCGAGTGCGGCATTGTCATCCTGTAGTGTCACGCTCATGCTTTGCGAAGCAGCCACTTCCTGACTGACCATACCGATGTAGGAGATGACCACGTGCTTTGCTTTCTTCAGCGTCAACTGGAAGTTTCCGTCGAAGTCGGTCACGGCAGCATTTTTGGGATCTCCCTTTTCCACTACTGTAGCACCGATTACTGGTTCACCAGTAGAGTCTAAAACTTGGCCTTTTGCAATCGTCTGCGCAAGCACCTCGGGAGGAGCGAGTACAAAGAATGCGGCTAAAAGGCAAAGTTTACACAATAGTCTCATTGCTTGATTCATGCTTTGTTTGTTAAAGTTATTAATTAGTAAATGTTAAATTTATGCAGATTAGTCAATAATTCGCTGCAAATTTAATATAATTTTTGCATTTCGCCAAATTATTTTGCTCTTTTTTGATACAATCTAGCACGTAAACGTTTACGATATTTAATATAAATAAGGTGTAGTCGCTGGATGCGCTACACCTTATTTATAAAAGTAAGTGGGACTAACCACTCAGCCTTTTCTATAGTCAGGCTGTTTTTATCTCTGGCGGTCAGCAGCGGGCTGATCAGTCACTTCCTCCTGGGGATTGTCAATGTTGACGCTTCCTGAGTCGATGGGATTGTCTGCCTTGTCGCAGGATGCTAATGCCATTGATGCCAGGACGAAGCCTATCAATAATTTCGCTTTGTTCATAACACCTTATTTATTTAATGATGATTTTCTTGTTGTTATGGATATACATACCCTTGGTAGGAGTGGTCACGCGCTGTCCCTGCATGTTGTAGTAGGCACCGGTGTCCTCACCAGTGGCAACCGTGGTGCTGATACCTGTCGTGCCCTCGCCGCCAATCTGGTAGCCGCCACGTGCTGCTGCAGCCACAGGAATGGCCAGCCATGCGCGATGGCCCTCAATCTCGAAGGCAGCACCGTCGTCAGCACCCCAGTACCATCCGAGCACCTTTGCCTTGCTGGTGCCGGAGTGACCATAACTGAGTTTGTAGAACAGGTAGTCGCCTGCACCTGCCGTTGTCTGAGTAGCCACGTCGCTACCCTTCAGCATGTTGACACCTGCGAATGCGACCTTTTCGGCTGTGTAGTCCAGCGTGCACTCTGAAACTGCGCTATTGGCACCCTTCAGCATGACGGCTGTTCCTGCGGGCACGATGTCGCCGAGTTTGGTGTAGGTCAGCGCCTCAGTGGTGGCCTCGCTCACGACGTAAGCCTCCACGCCCTGTGGCAACTTGTAACTGACCGAAGCGTCGAAGAAGGTAGCATAACCGGCGGTCATCTTGACGGTGACAGGCGTAGAAGCAGCCTCACCCAGACCACCGGCAGCATTGGCTGCACGGACTGCATAAGTGCCAGCAGCATCTTCCACCGTGTAACTTGGCTTAGCCGTGATACCGATCACCTTGCCGTCCTTCAGCACTGCCCAGAATGCTGCGTCGCTGCTATCCCAGGTCAGCGTGGTGCCGTTGAGTTTCACGTTTGTCGGAGCCGCTGCCTGTACGGTCTGTGCAGCAGGATCCCAGTCGGTGAATACCTTGTTATATGCATACTCAGCAGCCTGCTCGGCAGTGAGGATGATATCGTAGGTATAGTTGCCGTTGTTGTGGGTGAAGGTCTCTGTCAGGCTGGCTGGAGAAACCACCTTGCCGTCCTTGTCGAGAGAGTTGTACTCCTTGAAACTGTAGGCTGCCACGTTCATACCTGCCAGCGTGAAGCGCGAGTCGATGACCTCACTCGGCTGGTTGATAGTGGTGTTCATCCATGTCAGTTTCGAAAGTCCGCCCCAAGAGCGACCGAGGCTGAACGAGGCTGCGAGGTTCTCGATCTCACAGTTGTTGAACACATAGCCGAACTTCGAACTGCTGTCAGTGTAAGGAGCGGCAATCACGTCGGAGCCTGACTTGCCGTTGAGTGAACGGCTCTCATTGACGAACTTCACCTTCTCGTAGAATACATCGCCACCACCGCAGAGGTAGTCGACGGTTCCGTGAATCTCTGATGTCTCCCAGTAGAACTGTGAGTTGGAGTTGCTGTAGTAGGTATCCTGGTAAGAGAGCATACGCACGTTCTTCGAAACGGTGTGCTTACCCTTGTCCCAGAGACAGACGGCACGTCCGCCAACCTGTCCGCCAGCCACGGCACCGTAGTAGTCGAGTGCGTTCTGCAGCGTCAGGTCTTGCAGATACAGGCCTGTGCTGGTGTTCACGAGTGTAGCGGTGGTGCCGATACCCTCGATAGAGCGGTCGGGAGCGTTCTTGATGATCGTACCCTCCATCGACTGTCCGACGAGTGAGATGTTGTTGCGGCTGATGGCTGTCAGCACGGTCTCGCCGATGTCATAGAGTCCGTCGGGCAGGAATACGGTCACGCGGTCGGTGCCAGAGAGACCGTTGGCCAGTTCGAGCATGGAGAGCAGGTTGGTACCGTTCTCTGTTGCCGTAGCACCCTGCTTCACCACGTAGACGTTGGCGCCCTCAGCCTTGGTGTAGGGATCCTCTGCCTGGTTGCGGATGCTGATGCTGTGGATATAACTGACGGCCGGGATTTCGAGTGTCAGCCAGCCGTCACCCTGTGCTCCGTCGTATTGGATGCTGGCGCTGCCGCCGTCGGCTTCGGCCTTGTTGGCTGCTGTGCCGAGCACGGTCTTGCCGTCGGGTGCATAGAGTGTCAGGTCGCCTGCAGAAGAGTACTGGCAGAGGTTGAGTTTGATGTAACCCTTGCCGCCGAGGTGCAGTTTGATCTTGTCACCCTTGTTGAAGGCCCAGCCGTGCTGCTTGTCGTGCCAGTAGCCGCTGCCTTCGAACTGCAGTACGTCGTGGTCTGCCGGGTCGAAGTTCACGTTGGTCAGGTCATAGTCGTAGCGGGCTGTCGTGTTGGCCAACTCGATGGCTGTAATGTATGGATAGAGTTTGGTATCGGCCTGGAAGGTGCTGTTGGCAGAGCACTTCACGGTGTTCAGACCTGCCAGTTGTGCCGTCCAGCCACGGAACTTGTAGCCGCTCTCCACGCTAACCTTGTCTTCAGCGATGGCGAATTCGCCGACCTTCAGATCCTTCTCAATCTGCTGTGTGCCGAGCACGGTACTGCCGTCGGCATCGATGAAGGTCAGGGTGTAGAATGGCTTGCGGATGAAGTTGGCCACCCATTTCATGGTGATGCCGCCGAGAGTGACAGGGATGGTTACCTTGCACTGGGTGTCATCGCCCTCGTAGGTGACGTCGCCCAACTGTCCAGCCTTCACGTCAACGCTGACGGCGTTGTCCTTGTTGATCATCTTGTCGGTAGAGAACAGTTCGATGTTGGCTACATAGTCGTCGCCCTGGATCTCGAAGGTCTTCTCCACGTCGTAGGTAATGCCGTTGGCAGTCATCGTGGCCAGTACGGGAATCTCCTGCTTCTGACCGTTGACCGTACCCTCAATGACGATGTTGGCAAAGCCCATCTCCTTGTTCTCAAACACACTGTAGAGGTTCAGCAGCAGGCCGCACTCGCCCTCGCCGGGAGTGGCATCGGTGATGACATAACTGAACTCTGAGGGAGAAGCGGAATTGTTGCGGTTCATCTGCTGCTCCTTGGCCAGAGATACGGTGGTGCCGTCGGGGTTCATCCAGGCGATGTCGAGTTTACCGCTGTCAGTACCGTAGCGTGTAGCGCGGAAGGACACCTTCGTCGGTGTGAAGGTCAGACCGGGATAAGGACGGATGATGAACTTGATGGCATTGCCCTCGTTCGGCGCTGACTCGTTGGCAATAGCCGACTGGAAGGTTGTCTCCACGATACCGTCGTGGGTCTGGGTGCGGTTGATCTTCAGCGTCTCTCCGTGCAGGATCTTGCTGCTCAGGAATGCTTCTTCGGCAGCGCCGAAGTCGGCCTTCTGGTCTTCCTTGCCCTCATTGAAGGGGAAGGTGGCTGTTGCAGCCTCATCGCTCCACGCGGTCTTCACGGCCGTGATGGAGAAGTAGGGACAATAACTGGCACCATTGATGGTCAGTGTGGTCGGACCGCCTGTATATTTAATATAGGTGGTGGTCTCCTCTATGTTGTTGCTGTTCCAGCAGTTCTTGGCAGTCTGGAATTCCACACGGTTGCCTTCTGCGTCGGTGTAGTAGGCATCCTGGTTGCCATACTGGCAGTTGCCGACGCCGATTACAACTGGGCCGTCCACCTTGACGATGATCTGTGAGCGGGTCCAGCCGTGAGAGTCATCGTGGAACACACCCTTCACCACGCAGTTGGCCGACGGGTCGTTCGCTGCCACGCGGGTCTGTGTGCCGTCGTCAGCGATGGCTACGCCGAATTCGAGTTCCACGCCCTCAGTGCGCTCTGCGGTCTTCAGCATCGGGCCGACGAGGTTCACCTGGATGTCCTTCCAAGTGGCGGGTGCTGCTTCCTGGGCGGCTGGATAGACTGCCTGTACATAGCGGTAGTAACTGCCGTCGCCAATCACGATGTCGATAGGGTCGGCATCTGTGGTGGCGGTGATCACCTTGCCCTTCTCATAGTCGGTCTTGCCGGCGATGGTGGTTGTGGTGATGTCGCTGTAGGCCTCCAGACTGACGGTTGTACCCTTGAAGCCGGGGATGGTCAGTTTGGTGCCGCCGTTCATCTGTGCCCAGTCGTTCCAACTGCCGTTGGCTATCTTGCCGCCGTTGTTGGTGTCGAAGTCGAGTTTCAGGTCAATCTCCTTGCCCTTTACGCTG
This sequence comes from uncultured Prevotella sp., assembly GCA_947167845.1. Lineage (GTDB taxonomy): Bacteria > Bacteroidota > Bacteroidia > Bacteroidales > Bacteroidaceae > Prevotella. The sequence goes on from CAMVJQ010000009.1 coordinate 32,026, forward strand.
ACTTGCGTCACATAGACACCAGTCACGTTCTGCCAACTCACCACGGGCGCACCATTCTTCTGCTGGAAGTCCCAGATGGCAGTCACTGCTGCCGTGCGGTCGCCGAAACTGACACTGTTGGCGGTGAATACGGGTGTGAGTGCGAGGTCTTCCTTCACGGTGATCTCGTCGCCAGGTGCATAGAGGTTGCTGCCGTCGGTCCAGGCGGTCAGGGTCTTACCCTCCACATAGAGCGTACGGTTAGCAGGGATGGTGAACTTAGAACCGAATTCTACGGTCTTCTCAGCGGGTACTTCACCCAAGGCGGTCACGTCGCCGAGGCTGAACTTGATCTTGGCATCGTTGGGGATTTCCCACTCTGCCACAGGCTCTACTGCAAAGTAAGGTACGTAACTGCCACCCTGAATCGTCAGCGTGGTGGCTCCACCTTTATAATATACGCTTACCACGTTGGCAGCCTTGTCCTGATGGTAGCAGGCGCCGGTGTTGGTAGAGAAGGCAGGAACCACTTCCTCGCCCTCGGCATTCTTGACTGTCACATTGCCGCCCCAGGCACAGGTGCCCATGGTGATGCGGACAGCACCCTTCACGGGAACGGTGGCCTTGAAGTTGATCCAGCCGTGGTCGTCCTTGCGGTCGCCACCTTCCATGATGGCCACTACGTTGGCATCATCGAGATTCGTGGTAAAACTCGGCGTGCCGTCGGCTGCTACGAGCAGGCCCAACTTCAGGTTGCGGTTGTCGATCTGGTCGCCACTGAGCAGATTGCTGTTCAGCAGTTCCACGCGGATCGGTGTGCCCTCAGCCTGAGGCAGCGCCTCTACGGCGAAGTACGGGGTGTAACTGCCGCCAGCGATGGTCAGCGTCGTAGCCCCACCGGTGTAGACGATGCTCACCACGTTGGCTGCCTTGTCCTGATGGTAGCAGGCGCCGGTATTGGTGTTGAACGTGCCCACGGTCTCACCGTTGCTGTTCTTCACCGTCACGTCACCTCCCCAGGCGCAAGAGCCCATTGAGATTTTCACAGGACCCTCCACGGGTACGGTAGCCGAGAAACGGGCCCATCCGTGGTCGTCGGAGTGATACGCTCCGTTCAGTGTGGCCACTGCGTCGGCTGCATCTGCTGCTACACGGCTCACCGTACCGTCGTCGGCTACGGCTATGCCGATAGGGGCAGCCAGATCCTGCCACTGCACCTTCTCCTCAGACGTCAGCAGGTTGCCGTTCGTCAGGTCAACCTTGATGTCCTTGAAAGCAGATGCCGTCTGCACCATTCCCAACATCATCAGGAATAGCACAAGAAACTGTTTCATTTGTCTTGTCTGCATAATAGTTTTGTTATTAAGTAAATAAATGGTTTTAAGTTATGGGTGCAAAGATACTACTTTTTTTATTATAATGTGCTTTTTCCACAAAAACTATTTTCGTAAACGTTTACGCACGGCCTGGAGGAGATTCACTTTGCCCAAGACAATGGTCATGGGTGTTTTTAAATATACAAAAAACGATTTATAGGTTGTAACGTTGTAACATCGCCGATGTACAAAGGGCGTGCAACCTGTTTTGGAGGTTGTAAGGTTGTAACGAGGTTGTAACATGCTGCTCCTTGTTTGTAACATGTCACCCTTGTTTGTCAGAGGGTTGTTAATGGCTCGATTTACTAGTAAATTCAGTAAAAGATGGCCTCCTGGCATCGGTTAAGAGTTTTTCTAGCGCATGGTATCAGGCTCTACAGCACTATAAGTAGCCATTACTACTGATGCGATAAAATCGCGTTAGGTATAAATATTCAAAATAGAGAGAGTTCTTTGACAGATTGATTGAGATTGACAGAGTCGCGTGGCTTGGTGATGAGTTCTCCCAGTGAGACTTTCTCCAGAGCTGAGATCCTAATCAGTGTTGCCACCTCGGTGATGGAGTATGGGCTTTTATAGTTCGCCTTGATTCTGGCGATAATCAGATAGACGATGACTGCCACCCAAAGATGAGTCCGCACAGCATTCTCTGAATACCCCCACAGGGTCTTCACTACGATATTCTGCTTGACCCATTTGAAGAAATTATGTAAAGCTTCTCATAATTTCTTTTATGACAAGTTTATCGTTATGAGAAGTTATATCAAATGCATATCTGATTATCAGAATGTTACGTTTCTACTTCTCGTTTCTGCTTTACATAATAATATGGTAGCAATGACGTCATTCCGTCTAAATGTACGTACAAACGGATATAAAAAAACTTTTTTTAAACATTTTAGCGCTATTTTTACTTATTAAGACAATACCTTTATGACAAGTATTTATGTGAAGTAATTTTGCAAGCACCTTATTTTCAATAGGTTGTAAATTGTACTCTATGGCTACTTTGCATAACGATATACTTGTCATAAAAGAAAACTTCGATGTCCCACCTATGTCTATATAAGCAGGAAACCTCAGAGGCGCTGATGTCGAAGTTATTTGTGATGAACACGATTTCTTCTCCAGTTTCTCCAGCTTCTTCATCATAGACGCAGACAGCCCGTATCGGCTCAGGATAGAGCGCAACCGACTTGGTGGTGAGACGGATGGTGAAGTCACCTGTGACACCAGCCTTTCTGTCTGCATCCGACAAGCCCCTGTGACCGAGGATTTCATATTTCATGTTCTCCTTCGGCCTAGTCACCCAATAGGCGCCAGCCAGATGGAATCGGAACAGGGCATCGAAATCGACATACGCCTTGTCCATCATGTAGAAGGCATAAGGCTCAGGTTCAATGATATCCAACTCATTGCTGTCGTGCCATCTGCCATGCGTAATGTGGATGTTAGCTGGAATGCTCCCGCGAAGGTCAAGCAATGTATGCATCTTCACGCCTCCCTTGCTGTATTTCCCCAAAGCCCATGTGGCCAGTTTGATGCTGGTGGATATGGTGGTGGAGTCCAGAGTATACAGGACGTTATCCACCGTTATCTCAGGTATGGCAGTCTTTGAGTACAGAGGTCTGACGATACTGATGAGATACGTGCCAAGTCCCTCGTAGATACGATAGTCTCGGTTCTCGTTGGCACGGGAGAGCGATGGCTGGGTGACAGTGTTCCGAAAGCCGAGATGATAGAGAATGGGCTTGTGCGCTTCAAGACACAGACATATATCACGCAGGGAGCCGCAGCCTGTAATCTGGCCGAACAGCAGATGCAACAGCTGGTTATAGCAGGTCAGGTCCTTCGAATGCCAGTTCCCATGAAACTTGGCAACAAGTTTGTCGAACTGATAACGAGGTATATAATCCACGACTTGGGAGAAGATATAGCTACCGATATTCATAATTATGCAGTTTTGGGACTGCAAAATTACTCTGTCATTTTCAAATCAAAAAATCAAAGACCGCTCTGAAACCCTTATTAACAAAGGGATATATGAGGTTTAATTAAAATTTATCGTATCACTAATATTTCTTCATAATCTCTTTGATTTAGTAAATTATTAAATAAATTGTCCAAGCAATAACGCTGCAAAATTACAGCTTTACTGCTTGGACGAGGGGGAAAAACTATCAAAAAGAGTGTAAATTATATCCGAATAGTCATTTTTCTGGCTTTTGTGAGCCTGAAAGACTGAACTGTAGTTATCTCTGAATGAACTTGCGCCCCTGCTGGATGGTGACTCCCCGGTAATTGCCGTCAACCTTCTTGCCAGAGAGATTGTAGGACAGAGCGTCGTGCTGACGTCCTTCCTTAGGGGAAGAGAGAGAGGTGGTGTACTTCTCTCCTTCCTTGATCTGCAGGGTGGCTCCTGCGCCATTCTTTTCATTGGTGACCACACTCTCCACCAGACTGGCATCATAGCCCTCATAGTCATAGACAGATAAGGGTGTGAAGTATTCGATGCTGCCAGAGCGGCTCTGCACGTCAGAAGCACCGATGCAGCCGGTGAGGGTGATGTTATAGTCGGTGTAGCCGCTCTTGGTGGCATACTTGGCCCATGCCTTTTTCCGTGCAGCCTCACTGGTAAAGGCACATTTCTCTACGTATGCATTGCACTTGTAGCCTACACCGATGCAATAGTTGGCCACACTGCTGCTGTACAGACAGTTCAGGATATGCATCTTGGCAAAGCGGATGCGCGGCATGCGCTCACGGCACCCCTCGTCCCACCAGCAGTTGGCGAAAGTCGTGCGAAGGTGGCCCTCGTCTTTCGCTCCCTGACTGTCACTGCTCCCCCAGAGGTTGGTGAAGCGGTGGTCATCGCTGCCACCAGAGCCGCCGGCCCAGGGTGCAATAAGATAGCGGAAACGGCACCAACTGACGCAGATGTAGTCAGAGCCGTTGCTGCAGTCGAGATTGCCGTCCACCCCGTCCTGAAAGTCGCAGTGGTCTATCCAGATGTGTTCACTGCCATATAGTATCAGGTTGTCCTTGCCGTCGATGTCGTATGCGCCGGCCCCCCGGAATGTCATGTTGCGGATGATGAAGTTCTTGCAGCGCGACAGTTGCAGGATGCCGCTCTCGTCCTTCACCGCCGAGTGGGTCGTGTTCTCGAAGGCCGCGCCTGGCAGACCGTAGATGGTCTTGTTCTCCTGATCCTTGATAGAGAACTGGCCATCGACCCGGATGACACCTTTGATATAGATGGTTTTCTTGGTCGTCTTGCTCTTCTTGTCGAGAGCCGCTTCCAGTTCCTCCAAGGTCGTGACCACAACAGGATTCTCATCCTCACTGCCTGTGATGCCGCCGTCGACGGCTCCCCAACCGATGGGGCGGTTCTGGTCATAGATCGAACGGTCCTGTGCTGCCGCCCATGAAGGGGCTGACAGCACAAGCACAAAATTGGCTATAAATGCTACAATCTTTTTCATTGGTTATTTTTGGATGAATTTCTTACCGTTACTTATCACAATGCCTTTGTAGTTGGCGTCTACACGCTGACCTGCCAGATTGCGGATGGCAGCGTCCGTGCTGTGCGTCGCTAAGTTGACTGATATGTTGCTTGTACTGGCGGGATCAATGGCTTCAACGCGCGTCCCGTCTTCTTTTGTATAGGCAGGGTAGTACTCTTCAACGCTATTCTCTGCATCTCTGTTCCCGCCGATCATGATGTCTTGCACAAGCGAGTTGGCATAGACCTCGAGGTTCGTGTACCATCCATTGGGGTCGAGCGTGTATGTTAATCCATCGGAAGCGTTGTTGGGGTCAAGTCCATTGGCCGTCTCCCAGTCGTTGGGTATGCCGTCGCCGTCGGTGTCAAAACCTGACTCTCTTGCTCCCGTTGGGAAGTTGGCTTCGGTATAGCCCTTGCAGTCGGCTACGATGTCGATGCGTCCTTTTGTCTTGGTGACTGATCCGCTGTAGGTGGCCGTCCCGTTAGTGGTTTCTGTGACATAGCGCTGGTCCACTTCGTCACGATGCAGTGATGCACCGGCGTAAGCCAGCACTTTGTCGTAGGCTGTGGCTGCGGTGTGGGTCGTCACCTCTCCGGCGGGGGCAGGCTCGTCGAGTTTGATTTTTACGCAGTCTCTGCCGCCGACTTTCTCATAGACAGCCGTCTCACCGTAGTAGTGGTTGGGGTCTGGCGTGTAGTGTTCCCCTCCCTTGCTGGGGACACTATTGTCGTATATGACTCCCTTCCAGTCGTAGTTGACATTGCTGTTCACCTGATTGCCGCTGATGAAATACCTGCTTGTCATGCTATAGAACGTATTGTCGTTGCCACCGTTTCCGCTGTCAGCCTGCGAGACCTGGGTGACCCGGTTGGTTGCACCGGCAGGCCCTGTCTTATAGTAATTGTTGACGATGTTGACCTGTCCGCCGCCGGGACCGCCATAGCAGCCGTTCCCGCAGTTGTAGACGACACAGTTGCGGAAGTCGACGTTTTCTGCCTGCAGGGCGTTCTTCCACTGATACTGGCTATAGAGCCGGTTGCCTGTATAGCCTGACCAGTTGTAGCGTGCTCCGTTGAATCGGGGAGAGCGGTTGGCCACGTGTGCGATCATATTGTGATGGAAGGAGGCCAGTTTGCCGCCCCAGATACCGCCGTAGCCGTGGGCGCCCTTGTCATGCCCTCCATTGACAAGACTCTCGGCAATCGTACACCATTGCATCGTGTAGTTGTTGTTGTCATAGAAGGAGGCCACTTCGTCGATGCTCCAGGAGAACGAGCAGTGGTCGTAGATCTGTCCTGTATGCTGGCGTGTCCAAATGGCATCGGCGCCGCTGTTGACATCCTTCTCCTGACCACGGCGCACGCGGATGAAGCGCATGATGATATTGTCTGCGTCAGGTCTCACAGTATAGTAGCGGACGGTGATGCCGGGGTAGGGGGCTGTCTGACCGAGGATGGTGGTGTTGGCTCCGATCTTCAGGTCACTGTTGAGGGCTATGACGCCGCCCACGTCGAATACGACGATTTTCTTGGATGAGCCTGCCACAGCCTGACGCAGTGAACCCTGGCCGGAGTCATTGAGATTGGTGACGTGGATAATCTTCCCCCCCCGTCCACCGGTGGTGTAACGTCCATGGCCCTCGGCACCGGGGAAGGCAGGTGCCTGTGCTGTGGCGGTCAATGAGAGCGTGAGCATTGCTGCTGTCAAAATTTTCTTATTCATAATGGTCTGTTTAATCATTTTGGGGCAAAGTTACGAAGAATCTTTCAATTCTTACGCACTTTGCCCCAAAAAAGGTCATTTAAACGTTTACGGACGGATTAATATCCGGGATTCTGCCACATACCGTCGGTTGCGGAGTTGTACTGCAGCACGCCGTTGGCATCCTGAGTGACGGATGCGTCGGAGCGGTTGGTTACTGACTCCAGTTCGTTGAGAGGAATAGGACGATAATAGTGCTTGACGGCGATGTTGCCGGAAGCCTGGGCGTTGTACTTCTTCACGTGGTCGAGGAGCGTGTGGGTGCGCTTCAGGTCGAACCAGCGCTGGTACTCACCGCAGAGTTCGAGAGCGCGCTCCTTCAGGATGGTCTCGATGTCGACGGACCCCTTCAGGCTGTTGTCCTTGCCACTGATGGCACGGGCTGCGCGCAGGGTGTTAAGGGTCGAGAGGGCATCGCCGCCGGTGGCGAGTTCTGCCTCCGCCTTGATCAGGTACATCTCTGCCAGACGCAGCACCATGATGTCGCGGTGGGAGATATCGTAGGTCGGATATGAGACCTCGTACTGGTCGTCGAGGAACTTCTTGATGCCGGGATATGAGCGACGGCCTTCGATCTTCTCGCTCTTGTAGCGGTCGTCGCCATAGACGTCTGACTTGGCCTTACCGCCTTCCGTAGGCAGGGCGGTGGCAGGGTCGCCGCTGGTGTAGACGGGGATGTCGCCGCCGAAGGCAAACTGCAGACGATACTTGTCCTTTGCCTCAGCCTGAAGAGCCTGACCCTCGGCAGAGTTTCCGTCCATCAGACTGTAGAGGATGGCTGTGCCGCCACCGTTGAAGTAGTTGCCATCCTCAGCATAGGCCTGCTCATAGTCCTTGAATTCCTGGTCGGCCATCTTCGGATACTTGGTGGCGTTCTTTGCCAGAGCCCTGGGCACGCGGTAACTGGTCAGCAGCACGCCATTGTAGCGCTGGTCGGTCTCCTTGATCTCGTCGAGGATCGTCCAGAGGTAGAGAGAGGGCAGATAGCGGGTGAAGCCGCGTCCGTAGGGGGAGTAGTACTTGCCCACTTCGATGTCTTCGCCGGTCTCGACGCTCTTGATGGTGGTCTTGTTGGCTGCCACGCGCCAGAAGATGGACTTGTTGGTCTGTCCGTTAGGACCGAGGTCATCGCAGCCGTTGTTCCACAGACTGACGTACATCAGCAGGTCGGCGCTGCCGCCGTTGCTGCCGTAGCCCTTACGGGTGAGCAGGGAGTTGAACTGGCCTTCGCCGTTATCGGCAAAGCGGTAGGGGACACAGTTGTCGCGGCCGGAAGCGAGGGTGTTGCCGTAGTGGACGGCAAACAGGTTCTCGCTGTTCTTGTCGGCCTCCTCGTTTTTCATACTGAAGGTGTCGGAGAAGCGGCTGTAGAACTTGGCACCGGAGTTGCTGATCACATCGTTGGCTGCGTTGAGGGCCTCGGTATAGAGGTTGCCGTAGCCGCTGACGCTGTTGGCACCGAGCCAGGAGGCAGCATAGAGGCATACGCGGGCATAGAGGGCCTCTGCGGAGTAGTAGTGTGCGCGGCCAGTGCCGGTGGCAGCGGACTGCTTCATGATGTTGGCAGCCTTGTACTTCTCCATGGCCTGCTTCAGGTCGCTCAGGATGTTGGCATAAACCTCTGCCTCAGGCACACGGACAGGAGCCGTATTGAAGTTGGTGGCGTTGATGGGCTCTGCGTTATAGGGAATCGGTCCCCACATGGCTACCATCTGTGAGTAGTAGAGGGCACGGAGGAAGTAGCCGTCGCCAAGATAGCCGTTCTTCTGCGCATCGCTGATAGTGGAGCACTCAGGTGCATACTTCAGCAGGTTGTTGCAGACGTCGATGCCGGCATAGAACAGTTCCCAGTACTGGTCGAGACAGGGGTTGTTGTTGACGGCGTCGGTACCGGAAGTGGAGATGAAACCGAGACTCTCGGCAGTGAGGTCATAACTGAGCAGCGACTTCTGCTTGTTGTCGTAGCCGTAATAGAACAAGTCGGATCCCATTTCCGCGAGACCCACGGCCGGCTCCTTGCCCCACCATCCGCGCGCATAACTGTAGGCAGAGTAGGCCAGTCCGTCGATACCAGTCTTGGTCTGGTAAACCAGGTCGGCAGTCTCGCCTGCCTTGTTGTCCTCCTCCAGATAGTCTTTGCAGGAGGTTGTGCCGAGCCCGAGGGCAGCGGCAGCAAATAGCATGCTTAATATCTTTTTCATATTGTAGTCTGTTTTGAATTAGAATGTTACATTAAGACCGACGACCACTTGCTTCATCAGCGGGAAGTTGACACTGCCGCCACGCTCCGGGTCGTAGTTGTCGAAGTGGCTGAAGGTGAAGAAGTTCTTCAGAGAGCAGTACACGCGTGCGTTGCTCATCAGGACGTGTTTTAGGACGTTCTTCGGCAGGCTATAGGCCAGTGTGATGTCCTTGATCTTGAAGTAGTCTGCCTTCTGCATCATGATAGCATTCTTGTAGAATGTAGAAGAGGAACCGCCGGCACCTGGTGACGGGATGATGGCACCGGTGTTCTCGGGCGTCCAGTAGGAGAGGTCGCCCCAGTTGGCATTGTCATAGAGGAACAGGTTGTAGCCCTGATAACTCATGTAGCCGCCCAGACGGGCCATCGTGGAGATGCTCAGCGAGATGTCCTTGTAACTCAGAGAGGTCGACAGACCGAGGATGGCCTTCGGAGAGCGGTTGTAGATGATCTTGTCGGAGTCGTCGATCTCGCCGTCGCCATTCTGGTCGATCACCTTCGACGTTCCGGGATTGCCGTAGTCGGAGAAGGGCTTCTGGAAGTTGGGGTGAGAAGCCATGTACTGGTCGAACTCGCCGATGTTCCAGCATCCGTCTACCTCGTATGTGTAATAAGCGGATACGGGCTCGTCGACCTTCAGGATGTCGATACCGTTGACAAACTGGGTCACGCCGTCGGCCAGTTCGTCGACATAGTCGCGGGCAAATGTGGCTGAGAGTGTGACGTCCCAGTTGAAGTCCTTGGTCTGCACGGGAATACCGCCGATAGAAGCCTCGACACCCTGGCCCCTGGTCTTACCGATATTTGCCAGCATGCTGGTGAATACCGTTGAGGGAGGAGCGGTCTTGTAGTACAGCAGGTCGTAGGTCTTGCTCTTGTAGTAGTCCACCGTACCGTAGATGCGGCCGTTGAGGAACGAGAAGTCGAGACCGATGTCGAATGCAGATGTCTTTTCCCAAGTCAATTCAGGATTGGCCATGGTCATAGGAGCCTTCTCCGTAGCGTTGGGCACGATGGCCGACAGTGTGGCCAGTGTCTGATAGGGATCGATGGCAGCGTTGCCGGAGAGTCCCCATGACACACGGAGTTTCAGGTTGTCGAGCCAGGACTTGGCACCCTGCATGAACTGTTCTTCTGACATGCGCCAGCCGGCAGATACTGAGGGGAAGTAGCCCCATTTCTTGCCTTCAGCGAGTACTGAGGAACCGTCGGCACGGAGAGAAGCCTGAAGCAGATAGCGGGAGTCGTAAGAGTAGTTGACACGACCGAAGAAAGAGACCATCGAGGCCTTGGTATATTCGGAGTTCTTGTCAGGGCTCGTGATCTTGCTGATGTCGTAGAACGAGTTCTTGTAGTAGTGCTCTGCACCGGCGGAACCGGTGATGTTGACAGCCTCCTTTACTGACTGGGTCATTTCGTGACCGAGCAGGAAGGTGAAGTCGTTCTTGCCCACCTCCAGATTGTAGTTGGCAGTGTTCTGCCATACATACTTGGTGCTGGCCGTATTGTTGTTTGTGATAATTGAGGTCTGTCCTGCCTGGAAGCGGCTCTGACTCTCATAGTCCTGATACATACCGTCGCGGGAGTCGGAGCGGTCGAGGGTGAGTTGAGACTTCAGGAAGAGGCCCTTGATGGGGTTCAACTGCAGATAGGCACTGCCGAAGAAACGGGTGGTCTCAATATTGCGCTGGAAATTGCCGTTCTCGTCGAGCAGAGGCGAGCAGTGGGCGGCATACCAGGGGTTTGGCGTCTTATTGATGCTGCCGTCAGTGAGATAGGCGTGAGTGATGGTGGTCATCTTCTGAGCCTGGCCGTACACACCGCCGTTACGACGGTCATTGCTCTTGTAGGCATAGGAGAGGCTGGCACCGATTTTCACAACCTTGTTGATGTTGTGGTCGATGTTTGCACGGCCTGTGTAGCGGTTAAACTTATCGCCCTCCATGAGCCCCTTGTCGTTCATCATGGCCATTGACACGTTGAAGTTGGTCTTTTCGTTACCACCCTGCACAGAGACTTCATAGTTCTGGCTGACGCTGTTCTTCATGAACATGTCCATCCAGTCGGTGTACGATTTGTCGTTGTAGATGTCGAGTGTCTCAGTGCCGTCGTCGAGTTTGAAGGTCAGCACGTCGGCTGCCGTGGCTGCATTGGTGAAGTTCCAGTCGTTGGCTGCGGCTGTCTCGTAGTTCTTCTTGTCGATCATGCGTTGTACTTCATTGTCGCCGTACATGGGCTTTACCACGCCGGTGGCACTGTTGAACGACAGATAGCCGTTGAAACTGACGGAGGTCTTGCCTGCCTTACCGCGCTTGGTGGTGATCAGGATGACACCGTTGGCACCCTTTGTACCGTAGATGGCCGTAGAAGCAGCATCCTTCAGGATGTCCATAGATTCGATGTCGCCAGCGGGGATATCCACTGTAGAGCCATACTCAACACCGTCGACGAGTACGAGTGGAGCATTGCTGGCATTCAGGGAGCGGTTGCCGCGGAAGGTCATGCTGACACCTCCACCGGCCTGACCGCCATCGCTCATCTGGAGGTCTACACCAGGCACTTTAGCCTGCATGGCACTCAGGGCATTGGCACCGGCCACGGCCTTCAGGTCGTCGGTCTTCACGGAGGCCACCGATCCTGTCAGGTCCTTCTTCTTCATCGTGCCGTAACCGACGACCACGATTTCGTCAAGACCAGTAGCGTCCTCTTCCAGTGTGACGCTGATGCTGCTCTTTCCGGCGACGGTGACTTTCTGCTCCTTGAAGCCGATGTAAGAGAACTTGAGGACACCGTTGTCTGGCACGCTCTTGATGGTGAAGTTGCCGTCGAAGTCGGTTACACCGCCATTGGAGGTGCCGTCGACCATAACGCTCACACCGATCATGGGCTCACCTGTAGCATCCTTCACTGTACCTGTGACTGTCTTCTGGGCATAAGCCATGAAGCACATCACAGACAAAAGCAAAGCCATAGAGGCTCTTTTGATTTGATGATTCATACACGTTAGTTTTAGTTATACAAAAATATTACTTAGTTAATTATTTGTTAGCGTGATTAATCGTTGCAAAATTATAATTCTTATTTAATAATGCCAAGGATTTAACTTTTTTTTGTATTGTAAACGTTTACGTAAATCTGCTATTGCATCCTTTCCAGTCCTTCCCAGCGCACATTCCAGGTGCCGTCTTTGGGGAAGCCGGGATTATGGCCCAGTGTACAGCCGTCCCAGCCGGCACTCATCATGGCCACTGCCGTGAGCAGGGCTCCGTTGCCGGGGAGGTAGACGCGCAGGCGGTCGGGGGTCTGGAAGTTATGCCCACTGGGCAGATAGGTGTTCTTCTGCGTGTCGATGAGCAGGGCCTTGAGGGCAGTTTCGGGCTCGCCCAGACGGGCTGCCGCCATGGCTATCATGCCGTAGTCCCAGCCCCAGGTTGTCTGCCAGTTCCAGTTCTGCATCACCCAGTCGAGGGTCTGCTTCATCTTCTCCTTATTATATAATAAGGTGTAGGCGGTCTGGTCGCTTGGCAGAAGACCGCAGGCCCCGAGCACGGCGGGATGGTCGTTTCGGCATTTCTCGCTGAAGGTCTCTGTCGTGACAACAGGTTTCTGGCCGGCACCGACGGTATTGAAGGGGTCGAAACTCTTCAGGTTGTCCGTCTGACCCTTTGGCAGGCCGGCGGTATAGATGCCATTCTGCTGGGGCAGGGAAGTGAGGCCGGTGATGATGGCGTCCCATTCTGCGTGGCGGCTCTTCCCCTGTCGCTCGCGCCACTGGTTGGCCACGCTGAGACCGTATTGCCAATAGGCGAGTTCGAAGGGGTGGTTGTAGGAGAAGTCCTTCGACATCGACTCCTGCATGGCAGTGGCACCTTTCAGGTAGTATGTCTTGGACTTGGCATCGCGGCTGACGAAGTCGGCCATGAACTCGGCTGTGGCCTCTACTTGTTCACCATACTTCTTCAGTGTTTCTGCCGTCGGCTTAGCCCGGTACATCTCTTCAGCGAGATAGATATAGTGGGGCTGCTGCCAGATGAGGAAAGAACCTGTGTTAGAGGGAGCCTCACCAGCCCAGGGGTCGGTCATCTTCATCCACCGGACACCCTTGAACCCCTGTCGCTTGGCTATCTTCCGAGCCTCGGGATAGGCGGTCGTATTATACCAGTTGAGAATCTGTGCCACTGTCTCAGGATGCTTCCAGAGGGCGAAGTCGACGGCGTGCCACCAGGTCATCTCCAGATGAGGACGACCGAACCAGGTGTTATAGGTCAGCCCTGATTCCTGGGGGGGCATGTTGTTGGCACAGTTGATCTGAGTGAGGTACTGGGAGAGTATGACGCGACGCTCCAGTTCCTTGGCACGAGGGTCGGTACATTGGCTGAAGTCAATGATGGCTCCCTGATTCCACCAACGACTCCAGTGGCGGAGCGTCTGCTTGTGGTACTGGTCGAACTCGAAGGCAGGAGTCCCTGATTTCGCTGGATTCTCAGGAAGATATTCTGCCGAGAAACTGAGGACATCGTCTGTCGTAGCGAGTTCGAAGTAGTGGCGGTCACACGCCTGGAGCGTGCCTTTTCCTTCCCATTGCACCCGTACATAGTATCTCGTTCCGTCGAGGGTTCGCTCTATCAAGGCTGAATGGTCGTCTTGTGAGAGGATGACTGACTGGTGGCGCTCTGGCTTGGTCCAGTCATTGCCGTCATCGGCATGCTTTCCCGTAGGATAGGAGAACCGAAGGGCTACTGTGGCCCTCCGGTCTGCTAACAGGTTACTCTTGATTCTTGCGTATAGCGCATCCTTCGTCGGATGGACACCGGTGATTACTTCCACTGGCTCTCCATCAGCCTTGAATGCTGACTCAATCTCGCCGTCCCAGAGTTCCTGCTCCTGACGGACGGAGGTAAGTGACTTTAGCGTGATGGGCTCTCCCTTCGAATCCTTCAGTTCGAGTCCGATAGTGCCGAGGTTCAGACGATGGGGATTCACACGGAAGTATTCAGTGGCCTCCCGATGGCGTCCGTCGTCTGCCTTCTTAAATTCCACGGCATACACTTCCTGATGGCCGTGTCCCAGGTCGAATGACTTCTGCGACTCGGCAGGTGTCAGGCCACCGGTGTTTTCGAACTTGTGCCATCCCCAGTCGGACATGGCGTTCAGAGGCACACCTGCCTCATAATCAAAAGGGTACGACTGCAGACCGGTAATGTCGACTGTCGTTGCAAAGTGACCATTGCCCACCGTCAGAGAGGCCAGCGGGTCTGCTTCGGTGATAATAGGATTGTTGCGAGTCACGACCGACTGCCTGTCAATGGCTGCCGTTGTGTTCTCTGTGTCGTAACCCATCATTTCCATTTCAAGCGAAGCCCAGATAAACGGGCCTATACCCTTGGCATCATTGTCGCGGACTGGCTCTGAGAGGTAATACTCATAGCCACCATCACGACGCTTGTTCTCTTTGACAGAACCCTTGGGATTTACCTTCTTCATGGCTGCCTCTACCTCTGGGGTGGCAGCAGGGCCAAGACCTGCCACTGCACAGCAGTTGGTCAGTGAGATGGTCTTGTCTGCATTTACGCGGATGAATTTGTTGATGATACCCTTATAGGCCCGGATGCCTGCATCGCGGTATTTGGTGCCTACATAACCCTTGCGATAGGCTTTCAACAAGGCGTATGTGAACATGGCCGAACAAGTGCTCTCAAGATAGTTGCCCTGGCGCTCAGGACTGTCCATCACCTGATACCACACACCGGTCTTCTTGTCCTGCCACTTCAGAATGGCATCGAAGTCCTTCACCAGCAGGTCGATGACCTCATTGCGACGGGCATAGTCCTCAGGCAGGGCATCGAGCACTTCGATGAGGGCCATCGTATACCAGCCCTGGGCACGTCCCCAGCAGTGTTGGCTCAAACCGGTATCCTTGTCGGCCCAGAAGGTCTTGCGGGTCTCGTCATAGGCATGGCGGTTCAGGCCTGTCTTGGGGTCGAGGGTACGCTCATAGGTAATCTTCAACTGATTGACGGCATCGTCGTAGATCTTGGTGACGGCACCTTTCTTCTTGTCCTTGGCCGACGTGGTGATAGGCGCGGTCAGGGTGCGATAGGGCAGACCCATGAAGATACCGTCGAGCCACACCTGATAGGCATAGATGGCCTTGTGCCAGAACACTTTGTCGGCCACTGTGCGCGGCTGGTCCTGCAGTTGCTTCATCATCGTCTGCATCGCCTTGAGGTTCTTGGCCTCGGGCCACTGTTGGTACATACGGGTCACAAAGTGGCCTGTACGGATATTGTCGAGGTTATAGTCCAGGATGTTGTACCCCCGGATGTCGCCGTTGGCATTGATCATCGTGTCTGTATATTCCTGACAGTACTTGCGAATCTCCTCACCGCCGTATTTCAGATAGGTGTCAAGCATACCTTCCAGTTCGATACCCATCACGTAACTCCACTTGGGCCTGTTGGAGAAGTCGAGCAGATAACTCTTCGGCACGCGCTTCATCTCTGAGTAGGTCAGCCACTCGCTATAGTGCTTGTAAGGCATTTCCGTCAGGGCCAGACTGCCGTTGATAAAGAGGTTGTCAAAGTTCACGTTACGGGTCTTGCCCGACTTGAAGTTACCTGCCTCGACGCCGTTGAAATGGCAGTTCTTCACATTGACGTCATAGACGTAGGTGTCTTCTTCAAGACCGATGATCTGTATGCCGTACTTGGACTTCTCGCTGGTGACATTCTCCATATAGATGTTGCGCACTGTCGGATAGTTACCGCGGCAGCATATCTCATTGTGCTCGTAGTCCAGATTGATCTTCAGCACTGATTCCTTGCAGACACCCACCTTGATGTCCTTCATGTTGATATTCTCGATGATACCACCCCGGCAGGAGTTGGTCTTGATGCGAAGCACACGCTCCAGTTCTGGCGAATCCATCACGCAATCGTGGGCAAAGACGTTCTGGCAGCCGCCGGATATCTCCGAACCTACCACCACACCTCCGTGTCCGTTCTTCATCTCACAGTTGCGGATGATGATGTTCTTCGATGCCAGATTACGCTCACGGCCGTCTCTGTTTCGTCCGCTCTTGATGGCGATACAGTCGTCACCGGTATTGAAGAAACAGTCCTCAATCAGTACGCGGTCACAGCACTCCGGGTCACAACCGTCGCCATTGGGACCGTCGTTGATCATCTTCACCCGGCGCACGGTGATGTCGGTCGACTGCAGGGGGTGAATCACCCAGAAGGGGGAACGCAACAGGGTGACATCCTCTATGAGGATGCCTTCGCACTTGTTGAAACTCACGAGTTGGGGCCGCAGACCGTCCTGAGGACCGAACACGCGCTCAGGTGAACGCTGACCTTTCTCGTCGTACATCGGGACACCATCTTCACCTGCCTTCAACAGCCGGGCACGCGATCCGTTGCGCTGACTGATCATCCCTTCTTTCCAGCCATAGTGGGGACTGCCGTTCCAGGGCCACCAGGTCTCATTGGTTCCGCCGCCGTCGATAGTTCCCTTGCCTGTGACGGCTATGTCCTTGGCCTTGAAAGCGTAGATACAGGGAGAGAGGTTGAAACATGACAGACCTTCCCATGAGGTCTCTACGATGGGGTAGAGTTCTGGTTGGAAGGCAAACTCCAGAATGGCACCCTCCTGTACCTCGAGGTTTACTCCTGACTTCAGGGTGATGGCACCTGTGAGAAACTTTTGACCAGCAGGCACCACGACCCGCCCGCCACCTTTCTTGGAGCATTGGTCGATCGCCTTCTGAATGGCCTTCTGGTTCTGAGCCGCTGTGGCTCCTGGCTTGGCCCCGTATTTGGTGATGGGGTAGGCTTTGTCCGCAAACTGCGGGGTACGGATACTCTCTTCTATCTGCTTGTACATGGCCTCGTCCCATAGACTGCGGGTTGGCGCTCCTGCGGGATTTGTCTGAGCCGCTCCCAGCATCGGAACGAGCAGGCAGAGCATCAACGATTGAAATACTTTTTTCATATTTATTTTAGTAATTAATTAGTTCGTAGTTTCACTCTTTGGTGCAAAGATACACATTTTCAGTGAAACCACGAACTAATTCAAAGAAAAAATAACGTAAACGTTTATTTTTCCAGCGCGTCAAAGAGTTTGTCCAGGGCCTCGTCAGCATTCTGGCTCTCGTTGAGCAGGGTGACAAACTTCGACCCGATGATAGCCCCAGCCGCATTATCCTGTGCAGCCTTCAGTGTCTGGCGGTTGCTGATGCCAAAGCCAATCATCCGGGGATTGCGCAGATTCATAGCGTTGATACGGCGGAAGTAGTCCTGCTTGGCATTGTCAAACGATTTCTGGGCACCAGTGATGGCGGCCGAGGAAACCATATAGATGAAGCCGTCTGTATTGGCATCGATGAATCGGATGCGCTCATCACTGGTCTCAGGTGTAATGAGCATGATGACCCGCAGGCCATACTTGTCGGCAATGGGCTTCACGATGTCCTGATAGTCCTTGAAGGGCAGGTCGGGGATTATCATGCCGCTGACTCCACTCTCCACACAACTCTTACAAAAGTCCTCTATGCCGTAATGTAGGATGGGGTTGAGGTAGCCCATCAGTAACAGAGGGATATGCACTTCTTCCTTGATGGCCTTGAGTTGCGCAAAGAGGGTCTTCAGGTTCATCCCGTTCTTCAGGGCCTGTGTGGCAGCACCCTGGATGACGGGACCGTCAGCCAGTGGGTCGCTGAAGGGGATGCCTACCTCAATCATCGCAATTCCCCGGCGCTGCATGGTCAGGATGACATCACCTGTCCCATCGAGGGTGGGACTGCCGGCACAGAAATACAGCGACAGCAATTTCCGCTCTTTGTTGTCTAGAAATAGTTGGTTGATCTTATTCATAATCTTATTTGTTTGATAAATGTTCTTAGTTTTGCGACGTCTTTCAGTCCTGGTGCTGTCTCGAAACGGGAGTTGAGGTCGATGCCGATACACTTCGGATGATGAAAGTTCTTGACTTGCGCCGCATCCTCAGGACCGATGCCTCCACTGAGCAGGAATGGGGTGCTGCCTTGGTAGTGATTCAGCACGCTCCAGTCGAACTTCTCTCCATTTCCCCCGACGGCCTTCCCTTTGGTGTCGAAGAGGAAATAGTCGGCGACGCCTTCATAGGGGCGTGTCTGTTTGAAATCCTCAGCATGGGCGATGTTAAAGGCCTTGATGACCTCCCATCGCCGGAGTTGTGCGACATAGTCGGGCGATTCGTGACCATGCAGTTGGATGAAGTCGAGCGCACAGTCGCGGGCCGTCTGAATGACCTTCTGGATGTCCTCATCCACAAATACACCGACCCGTTTGGCTTGGGTGGGCATGCGACTCGGAAACGGCCTGACGCATCGCCTGGAGCCTTCCCAGAAGATGAATCCCATCCAGTCTGGCCGTAGAGCCTCCACCTCGCGGATGTTCCCGGCCTCGCGCATGCCGCAGACTTTGATGATCAGTCCTGCCTCCATCTGACGCGCCTATCTGATTTGTGATATGAATGTCTTCAGTGAAAAGCCTGGGTCAGGCTGTTTCATGAAATGCTCTCCAATCAGGAAGCCGTTGAAACCGGCTTGGCGGAGCGGCTGAATCAAACTGGGGGCGTTGATGCCGCTCTCACACACTTTGACGGAACCTTCAGGAAGCATTGGAGCCAGTCGGTAGGAAGTGTCAACGTTCACCTCAAAGGTTTCGAGGTCACGGTTGTTGATGCCATAGAGGTCGGCTCCCAGTTCTGAGTAGTACAACTCTTCCTCCTTGTGTATCTCCAGCATCACTTCCATCTCCAGGTCGTGGGCAAGGGCGATGAACCGGCTGCATTCCTCTGTGGTCAGACAGGCTGCTATCAGCAGAATGGCGGATGCACCAGCCAGACGGGCCTGATAGATCTGATATTCGTTGACGATGAAATTCTTGTACAGGACGGGAATGTTGACACCCGACAACTGCGCCTCCCTGATGAAGGCATTGGTTCCACCGAAGAAGTGCGAGTCTGTCAGAATGCTGATAGCAGTGGCACCATTCTCCTGATAACTCTTGGGAATCACATTGGCTTTCGCTTCTTTGTTGATCCATCCCTTCGATGGCGACTTCCGCTTATACTCGGCAATGATGCCTGTAGGTGATTCCTTGAGGGCACTTGCCAGGGAGGGCACCTTTTTCCCTCTGAGAATCTCTACTCTGCTCTCCAGATAGACCTGGGAGAGTTCTTTTCTGAATCGCTCAACTTCTTCTCTCTTGTAAGCGACGATTTCTTCTAAGATATTTGCCATAGTTTTTAACTATTGAGTTCTACAAACTTCTTGAATGTTTTCAGGGCTCTGCCACTGTCGATGCTCTCGCGGGCAATGGCAATGCACTCCTCTATATCTTTCTCGCCCTTTTCCAGCACCTGGATGCCGAAGGCGGCATTCGCCAGCACGATGTTCTTCTGGGCTGGCAGGGCACGGTTCTCCAGTACGCTGTCGAAGATCTGGGCGGCTTCTTCTTCCGTGGCACCACCCACCAGTTCCTCTGGCTTGGCTGTCTCGAACCCGAGGTCTTGGGGCTTGAAGATGCGCTCATACTGATTGGTGGTCACCTTGAAGTCACCGGTTAGTGAAATCTCGTCATAACCGTCGATACTGTTCACGATACCATAGTCGATGCCTATCTTCTGATAGACCTGGTGGTAGAGGCGCATCTGGTCGAGGTTGGCTACACCCAATAACTGGCAAGGGGGCTGGGAAGGGTTCACCAGCGGACCGAGCAGGTTGAAAATGGTGGGAAACTGCAGGGCCTTGCGGATAGGACCGACAAACTTCATGGCCTTGGCAAACAGTTGGGCATGAAGATACACGATGCCTGCCTCATTGAGTGAGCGGTTCAGCCGGTCGATATCATCCGTGAACTTAATGCCGTGGTGCTGGATGACATTCGAGGCACCCGACACTGAGGTGGCGGCATAGTTGCCATGTTTGGCTACCTTATAGCCTGCTCCGGCTATCACGAAACAACTGGTTGTCGAGATGTTAAAGGTGTTCTTGCGGTCGCCACCTGTGCCCACAACGTCTATATAGCGGTCTGCATTGAGGATGGCCGGTACACCTGTCTCCAGGATGCCATCGCGGAAGCCAAGCAGTTCGTCCACCGTCACACCGCGCATCTGAAGGGCGGTCAACAGGGCCGTAATCTGCTCGGTAGGATATTCACTCTGCGTGATGCCGATCAGTATCGTTTTCATTTCCTCACGAGTCAGTTCCTCGTGGTTTAGCATCCTGTTCAGGATGTCTTTCATCGTCTGTGCCATATCATTTAGTTTTATTTGTGTATTCTGATCTGTATTCCTTTCTGTGAAAATCTGTAGAATCTGTGGCTCTTAAAGATACATCCAGTTCTGTAGGATCTTACGTCCGTCGGGCGTCAGCACACTCTCGGGGTGGAACTGTATGCCGCGGATATTGTAGGTCTTGTGCCTGAGCGCCATGATCTGCCCCTCGTCCGACTCTGCGGTCACTTCCAGACAGTCGGGGAATCCTTCCCTGGAGACCACCCACGAGTGATAGCGCCCCATGGTGATACGGGAGGGCAACCCATAGAAGATCTCGTCATTGCCCAGTTGCGTACCCTCAGTAGCCACACCGTGGAACACGTCACTGAGATTCTCCAGTTTGCCACCGAACACCTCACCGATGGCCTGATGACCGAGACAGACCCCCAGGATAGGCTTCTTTCCGGCATAGGTGCGGATGACATCGAGCAGCAGTCCTGCCTCAGAGGGGATGCCTGGACCCGGACTGAGGATAATCTTACTGAACGCCTCCAACTGCGACAGTTCGAACTGGTCGTTGCGGTAGACAGTCACTTCGGCACCTAACTCTTTTACCAGATGACTCAGATTATATGTAAACGAGTCATAGTTGTCTATTATTGCTATTTTCATCGTTAAAATCTATGTTAATCTGTGTTAAGTTACATCTTTTCCGCTAACAGAATGGCGCGTCTGAGGGCACCCAGTTTGTTGTTTACCTCCTGCAACTCGTATTCCTCGTTGCTCTGGGCCACGATTCCGCCACCTGCCTGGAACCAGAGTTCGCCGTTGCGCGAGACGAAGGTGCGGATGGTGATGGCCTGGTTCAGACTGCCGTTCAGACCGATATAGCCGATACATCCACCGTAGGCTCCACGGTTGTGGGGCTCATAGGCTGAGATGAGTTGCATCGCCCTGACCTTCGGGGCTCCGGAGAGGGTTCCTGCAGGGAAGGTGTCGATAAAGGTTTTGATGGGATCAGCCCCCTCATCGAGTTCTCCACTGACACGGGATACCAGGTGAATTACATGACTATAGTATTGCAGGTCTTTGTAGAAGTCAACCTTCACACCATGACAGTTTCTCGACAGGTCATTGCGGGCCAGGTCTACCAGCATCACATGCTCCGCATTCTCCTTGGGGTCGTTACGCAGATATTCTGCGCCCTGCTTGTCTTTTTCAGAGTCTCCGGTTCGTTTTGTAGTTCCTGCAATCGGGTCAATATAAGCGTAATAGGTGTCGTCTCTGCTCTTTTCAATCCTGCAGTGGGTCTCTGGCGAACTGCCGAAGATACGGAATCCGCCGAAGTCGAAGTAGAACAGGTAGGGGGAGGGATTGACACTCCGGAGGGCGCGGTAGAGTTTGAAGTCGTCACCCTCGTATTTCTGGACGAACCTTCTTGACAGCACGATCTGGAACACGTCTCCTCGCAGACAGTGCTTGATGCCCCGACGGATATTGGCTTTATGCTCCTCGTCTGTCAGCGGGCTGGTTGTCTCACCCACAGGATGGAAGTCGTAGGTAGGCACACTGGCCTTGTTCATTGCCCGCAGGATGGTGTCTATCTCATCTTGACTGGAGGCGGCATCGGTCATCGAGACAATGGTCAACTGGTTGTTGAAGTGGTCGAACACGATGACGTCTTTATATAATATGTATAACAGGTCGGGCGCATCATTCTTGGCCTGGGTCTCATCTTTCACCTCGATATCCTCAAAATAGCGCACGGCATTAAACGAGGTGTAACCGTACAGACCGCACACCTCACTGTGGTCTCCTTCCACTTGGATTTGGTCAATCAGTGCGTGGATGGCCTTGTCTGAACGGTAGTCGTGGTTCACCTCGCGTTGGAAGGTGCTCCCGTCGGGATAGGTCACTGTTGCCGTTCCATGGCCGATGGCCACACTGGCAATAGGGTTGATGCCGATGAATGAGCGTGAGTTGTTCTTGTCGTGATAGTCGGAACTCTCCATCAGCGCACTCTGCGGATAGAGGTCTCTCAGTCGCATATAGACTCCCACTGGCGTATACAGGTCGGCCAGTATCGTCTTGCTGCTTGTCGTATAACTATAAGTATTCATTATTAATCCGTTTTAGTCCGTGTAAGTCCGATGCTAAAATAATCCGTTTTAGTCCGTGTAAGTCCGATGCTAAAAAACACCGTATTCCTTCGCCATGGCCTTATTCTTCAGATAAGTCTCCACATCCTTGTCGCCGCGGCCGGAGACAGTCAGCACCACCACGTCGCTGGGCTTGAACGCGAGTTTCTTGAGTGCCGCGATGGCGTGGGCCGATTCGATGGCGGGGATGATGCCTTCCATGCGGGTCAGTTCATAGCCGCCGTAGATGGCCTCGTCGTCGTTGATGCTCAGCACCTGGGTACGGCCTTTCCTGGCCATGTTGCAGTGCATAGGACCAACACCCGGATAGTCTAGTCCGGCAGAGATGGTGAAAGCCTCCTGTATCTGTCCGTCCTCATCCTGCATCACGAGCATCTTCGACCCGTGCAGGATACCTGTCGTTCCCTTATGGATGGTGGCTGCCGTATAGTCGGTCTCCCAGCCATGTCCGCCGGCCTCTGCCAGCACAATCTTCACCCGCTCATCGTCCACGTAGTGGTAGATGGTGCCGGCGGCATTGCTTCCGCCGCCGATGCAGGCGATGAGATAGTCGGGATAGTCGCGCCCGATTTTCTCTTCCAACTGCCACTTGATTTCCTCAGAGATGACGCTCTGCATCCTGGCCACCAGGTCGGGGTAGGGATGAGGGCCCATCGTCGACCCTACGATATAGAAGGTGTCGGCAGGATGACAGCACCAGTCGCGGATGGCTTCCGAACAGGCATCGCTCAGGGTCATGTTACCGGTGCGCACAGGATGCACCTCGGCCCCCAGCATCTTCATGCGCTCCACATTCGTGTGCTGGCGCTCTACGTCGGTGGCACCCATAAACACCTCGCACTTCATGTCCATCAGCGCACAGACGGTCGCTGTGGCCACACCGTGCTGTCCTGCACCTGTCTCTGCGATGATACGCGTCTTTCCCATCTTCCTGGCCAGCAGAATCTGGCCGATGGTGTTGTTGATCTTGTGGGCACCCGTATGGTTCAGGTCTTCCCGCTTCAGATACAACTGGCACCCATAGCGCTCGCTCATCCGCCTGGCATAGTAGAGGGGGGATGGCCGGCCTACGTAGTCCTTTAGCAACTGGTGGTACTCCTGTTTGAAGTCATCTGATTCGATGATGGGCAGATAGGCCTCCTGCAGGTCGTGTACGCACTTGTAGAGTATCTCCGGTACGTAGGCACCGCCGAACTCCCCGTAAAATCCTCTCTCGTCTACAAAATAACTTTCTTTCATATCGTTTATCGTTTTGTGGTTGGAATCTCCTTCTCTGTGGAAATCACTCTTTCGTGAAAATCTGTGAGATCTGTAGCCAAAAAAAACTCGCCGCAGTCGCGACGAGCCTTTTTATCTTTGGTATGATAACATATACGGTTATCACTCTCGCGACGTTGTCAATCTCGAGCGAAGCCACCACCAATTGTTATACATACACTTCATATTGCAATGTTTTTGTTTTGATTCGGGTGCAAAAGTACACATATTATTCCAATCTTGCAAATAATTTGGCGATTATTTTGGCGATTCGGAAGAAAAAGGCCGATTTTGCCGACGAATTGTTGCAAAAGCCTTTCGCTTAAGCATTTCTTAACAGTTCTCCGATATCTCCCATCCGATGGCTGAGGCGCCCAGCACGGCGGCACTGGCTCCGTCGAGGCCGCTCACCAGGAACTTGGCCTTGCCCTTGAAGATCTTCAGCACGTGGGCCTCGTAGGCCTCGCGGATGGGCTTCATGATCAGTTCGCCGGCCTTCACCATTCCACCGAAGAAGATGAAGGCTTCCGGACTGCTGAAGGCGGCGAAGTCTGCACAGGCCTCGCCGAGCATCTTACCGGTGAACTCGTAGATCTCCTTGGCCAGTTCGTCGCCTTTCCCTGCTGCGATGGACACGTCGAGAGAGGTGATCTTCTCCGGATCCATCTCACGGAGCAGAGAGGGACGCTCCGTCTTGCTCAACAGGTCACGGGCTGTGCGAGCCACACCTGTGGCCGAGCAGTAGCACTCCAGGCAACCGGTACGTCCGCAACCGCAGAGTCTGCCTTCCTCACCGCGTACCA
>CAMVJQ010000010.1 GCA_947167845.1 uncultured Prevotella sp.
CTAACCCCTCCTGTAGGAGGGGGATTAGTTACCACCGAAGGGGAGGGGGCCTTCCTACTCTTTGTATTCAGTCCCCCTCCTACAGGAGGGGTTAGGGGAGGTCATAACAACCGGCTTTTCGGACTGACCCAGGATTTCCCTTTTACTCCCCTCGAAGGCGAGGATTTCCTTTTTCACTCCCCTCGAAGGGGAGGATTTCCCTTTTACTTCCCTCCCCTCGAAGGTGCGGATTTCCTTTTTCAACCCTCCCCTCGAAGGGGAGGACTTCCCTTTTACTCCCCTCCCCTCAAAGGCGAGGATTTCCCTTTAACTCCCCTCCCCTCGAAGGGGAGGGGTTGGGGTGGGGTTAATTGAACAGATACCTGATG
The DNA here is from genome assembly GCA_947167845.1 of uncultured Prevotella sp. Lineage (GTDB taxonomy): Bacteria > Bacteroidota > Bacteroidia > Bacteroidales > Bacteroidaceae > Prevotella. Next base: position 369 of record CAMVJQ010000010.1, read on the forward strand.
GTGAACATGATCTGATAGGTCGAAGCCGTGCTCAGCATCTTCTGATAAGTCTCCGTATGGCGCTGCCCGTTCACGGTATTGTAGGTATACTTACCCTTGCTATACGAGAGGAGCGAGTTGCCCTGCACCTGCTTGTAGAGTCCCCAGTCCTTGCAGAGGAAGTTGGGCAGGTTGAGGATGTCGAGCCCCAACTGGAGGGCATGACGGGTCTTGCCAATCTGGATATTCATATCGCGCACATACTTGAAGTCGAGTTGATGGTGCCAGGGCATCTTGGCGCCGCCGCGCTCAGCGTACTGTCCCGTGCGGTTCTTCAGATAGTCATCCTGCTGGATGTAGGCCCAGAAGTCGTCACGCTGCATATCGGCCGTGTACACTCTCTTATCCTTGTCTGAGCCATAGGTGCTCTCGGCAAAGTCCCAGGCGTCGAGTTCTGCCCGTGAGGCCGGCACATAGATCAGGTTGCCGGGAGCCAGTGCGTCGCTGTTGACATTGCTTGAGAAGATGTAACTGTAGCGGCTGTAACTGTAGTCGCCGAGGAAGCCATACTGATAGCCGTCATAGATCAGGCTGAATGTGGAAGTGGCACGGTCGCTCTCCTTCAGCCGGTAACTGGCCGAGAGGAGCAGACGGTTAGGAGCCACGTAGGTGGCATAGCCCGTCTCATTGTCGTTGACGGCATTGATGGAGTTACGGTAGTTGTTATAGGCCGACGACACCTGGTCGCCGATGCCCTCGGTATAACTCTTGGCCTTCGAGAGCGTATAGGAGGCTGCCAGGTCGAGACCGAAGTCAAACGACTTGCGCAACTGGGCGGTCAGCGACATATAGTAGGCCTTTGAGCCGGCGTTCTCCAGCACGTATGCGGAGTGGTCGGGGTCGTAATATGACATCTTGTGGCGCACGTCGCCGTGACCGAGGTCGATGGTGGAGGTGCCGTCCCAATAGATGTCGCGGTTGGAGACCACCACGGGGTTCAGGTCCTTGTTATAGATACCCTCCAGCGAGAAGTCGATGTCGCCAGGCAGTTTGGCGTCGAAGGCCAGCGACGTCTTCCAGGTCTTCGGCATCCGGAGGTCCTTGCTCAGGATTGTCGGGCTGCTGGGGATGGTGGTCTGACTCGTGGCGCCGATCTGCGTCAGCATGTCAGCCTGACTGGTGGTGAATGACGGGATGATGCCCTTGGTCTGCGAGGCGATGTAAGAGGTCTGCCCCATACCTGAGTTACCGACGGCTGAGACGAGCCATACGAACGGCATACGACCTACGAACAGACCTGTGCCACCGCGCAGTATCAGTTTGCGATCACCCGTGATGTCCCAGTTGAAGCCGGCACGCGGCGAGAAGGAGATGCTGGCACTGGGCACGTCGTCAGTGCGGAAGTGCTGGCCGCCGAAGTCGATGTTATAGTAGTCGGCATTGAAGTTGTCCTTCAACTCCGGATAGGACGGCAGTTCGAAGCGCACGCCCAGCGACAGGCGGAAGCGGTCGCTCAGGCTCATATTGTCCTGCAGATAGAGCGACCACTGATTGGTGCTCATCTTGGATGTGAACATCGAGTGTCCGTCGTTGTTGCCGTAGGTGATACCGAAGAGACGGGTATTAGCCTTGGTGAAGACCGATGCCCAGTCGCCGGCAGCCACCTGCTCCGGTGTGGCCTCGAAGGCATAGTAGCCGGCAGCCGCCTGCGCATAGCCGTTGGCGGCGAAGTTGTGCTCATACTGGAGTCCGCCGAAGAGGTTGTGCTTGCCCACCTGGATATTCACCTCATCCGTGATCACGGTATTCTTGGTCTGAGCCAGGTTGCCGTATGTGAAGACGTCACCCGTCAGTGCCCAGGTCGGATAGAGCCCCTGACCGTTGTTCATCACGATCTCCACCACCGGGGCCGACTCGCCATACTCATTCGAACGCGGCTGGTCCTGGAAGGAATAGGTGCCGCGCAGCGTGTTGTGTACCTTGCCGAACTTACTGTTCAACTCGGCTGCCACGGAGGTGAAGCGATACTCCGCATAATAGCGGCTGGAGAGCGACGACATGCCGTAGTCGGTATTGCTGCCGTAACTGTTCTGATTGCCGCCATAGATCAGCGTGGCACGGTTGCTGCCGATACTGCGCGAGGCCGAAGCGGGGTTCGAGGCCTTACGGTTCGACTTGGTGAAACGCACGTTAAACTTATGGTCGTCAGTGATGTTCCAGTCCACACGGGCCAGGATTCTGTAGGCGGGTGTCTTCACATTGTAGCCCTGCCAGGGGCCTGTCGTCAGGCCATAGGTCTTCTGCATATAGTCCGACAGGCTCTCCAACTCCGCCAGTTGCGGACGGCGGTTGGTGGTCGTGTAGGGTGTATAGCCTTCACCGGCACGGGCGGCGGGGCCTGTGGTCACGTTGTCCTCTATCTCACCGTTGATGAAGAAGAACAGTTTGTCCTTCAGGATAGGTCCCCCGAAGGTGAGACCGTATGTATTCGTATGTCCGTCGTCAACGCCCAGCGTGGTGGTGCCGACACGATTGCCGCGCAGCGAGGTGCTGGTCAGATAGGTATAGGCAGAGCCCTTGAACTGGTTGGTACCGCTCTTCGTCACGGCATTGATGCCGCCACCCGTGAATCCGCTCTGGCGGACGTCATACGGAGTGATGGAGACCGTCATCTGCTCCAGGGCGTCGAGTGAGATGGGCGTGCCGCCGCCCGGCAGCGGAGAGGAGCCAAGACCGAAGGCGTTGTTGAACGAGGCACCGTCGATGGTGACGCTCGACTGGCGATAGTTACCGCCACCGATAGCCATACCACTGGCACTGCTCGACTGCGGCGTCATCTTCATGATGTCAGTCATCGAGCGGCCCACCGTCGGGACGACAGCCATCTGCTCTGAGTTCAGATTCGTCACCGCGCCCGAGCGGTCACTGCGCATCGTGTTGTTGGCCTGAGCCGTCACCACGATCTCCTGCAGCAGTTCGCTGCCCTGTGTCAGCGTGGCATTGATCACGGTGTTCTGTCCCAGTGCCAACTGATAGCCGGTGAACTTGCTCGTCTGGTAGCCGATATACGACACTTCCACCTCGTAAGGGCCGCCGGCACGCATACCCGTGATGGTATAGCGGCCGTCGATGTTAGTGACGGCCCGGTATACAGAGCCTGAAGGCGTGTGCTTTGCCGTCACCGTCGCTCCGATGGCTTCCTCACCGTCGGCCATCACGATACCAGTGATACCAGAGGTCGTTACCTGAGCCATAGCCGTCAGTGTCATCACAAGAACGGCCATGAACAAAAACAATCTTTTTTTCATACACATATATATTATCTAATTATCTGCTTTCTCGGCGGATCATCTGAAATCGAGTGCAAAGGTAAGCATTTTATCCGAACTATCATCATTTTCTTCATTTTTTCCCCAAATATTTGGCCGTTTTACAATTTTTTCCTGATTTTGGAAGATTTCGTAGGATTTCTTTGTATAAAAGTGATGCAGAGGATTGAGACATTCCCCGCCCCCTTTAGGGGAGGGGCTCTTCCTGTTCTACTCCCCGCCCCTTTAGGGGAGGGGCCAGGGGTGGGGTGAATCAAAAACGGGGGCAGTTCGAAAAGCCGGTTGTTGTGACCTCCCCTAACCCCTCCTGTAGGAGGGGGATTAGTTACACTCTTTGTATTCAGTCCCCCTCCTACAGGAGGGGTTAGGGGAGGTCACAAATTGCAAATGACTTTTGGGATTGCCCCCAAAAACGGTCATATCGAGATCCTATGAGTCACGAAGTCAGTCCTGAGAAAGCCAGAACCATTATTCCTGAATACCGAAAACTGCCACTGACCCTCACGGGCTGGTGGCAGTATTGTTCTTTTATAAACCAATTTTTATTTAGAACTTTAACTTTTATTTTAAGCCGTCCTACCCGTCACGGGCCAGAGGCCTATGGATTATTAATATTGTTAAATTAAAAATGTATTTAGCGCCAAAGCGAGGACTCGAACCTCTCTCACGTCGCCCACCGTCTGGGCTGCTCTGCGTTTTCCTTTACATTCTTGCATCTCCGGCTCTCAGGCCAATTAACTTCCAAAATCTCTTGAGTTAACTCGATTTATCATTTGAATTAACTCGATTGATCGTTTGAATTAACTCACATTTTTCAGGCCCTCTTTCTGCTATTCCCTTCCTCCGAAGAAGAATCTTAACATAATCACATCCTCAATTCATGCACAAAAAGAATAGACTCTTCTGTGCTCTTATATGATATAAATCTGGGGCGCAAGGCGCGAAGCCTGCGCCCCAGATGATTGGATTATCTCACATAGGGTATGACCCTTTGTGTGCTTGAATGTTTAGTACTTAACAATCTGATCAGTAAACCAATTGCCGAAGTAGTTACTTACTTCCGTACCAGAAACTGTTTTTGCATTATGTTTAAATGTACCGCCATTGTAAACTGTTGCACCCTCGCCGAGGAATGTGCCTTGTGAAGGCTGGAGTTTGTTGCCCTTCTCAATGATGATGCTCTTACCAGCGTTCACGATAACGCCCTTCAGGCTTGTAAGGAATCCACCTGGGTTGACAACCTGAGTGCGTACGCCATTGAACTCAATGTACTGAATCTCTGTTTCTGCTTCAGTGAATTCGATGTTGCCGCTTACTTCGATAGTGTTGTACTTCACGTTGCCCTCAGGAGTCACATAAGTAGTCTCGGTAGCAGGCCATGTGTACTTGATGAAGCCATTTGCAGCAGCATTGTTAACAGATACAATTGCTGTCGGATTATTTTCTGGCAATTTAACTGTACCCATCTTGTTTGTAGAAGCATTAAATGCATTATCGAAATCGGACACAAGTTCGTTAGCGCTCAACAGCGTGATGGCATCACCGTTCTTCATGTCGATAAGACCATAGTTGTTGAACGTACCAGCAGGAGTAGTACCTTCTGTTACACCTACTACACCATAGTTGTTGATAACACCATAATCACCCTCATTCAGGCCTGTAGCGTCATTCTTAATCTCAACACCATAAGCACGGAGCTCAGCGGTCTTGTTATCTGCAGCACCAACGTTGATAGTACCGAGGTTAGTAAGAGCATTCTTAACTGTTGTAACCTTGGTAATATTCATTGTTGCACCCTTAGCATTTGCAAGAGGAGCAGCAGTCGACAGCTGAACGTTAGTGGCATTCACGGTGAGTGTACCTTCATTGGTGATAGAAGCTACGCCAGCGTCAACAGTGAGATTACCGGCAATATCACCAGTCTTAATTTTATCGCTCCAAGTCCAGGTGTAGTCCTTTGAGAGATATACATTTGCAGGAGTACCACTATCAAATACTTTATTAAGAGCAGGAACCTCTGTTGCCTTAGCGAGTTCGCCAGTCTGACCCATCTGAGTGATGACGATCTTTGCAGGTTCGTGTCCAACAGTAGCGCAAGCCTTAACTGTCACCTTTGTTGTAGTTTTATTGATAGTCTGGAGAAGGGCGATAGAAATCTTAGAAATACTAAAGTTTCCGTCTGCTTCTTTGTCAAGATTCAAAACAACGGGAGACTCAGTCTTGCCTGAAGCGATGTAGTACTTAAGAGCCGTCTGGAGGTGCTCATCGCTCTTGATGTGCATACCATTCATCACACCTTTAGAGAAGTCAACATTAACAGAATACTTACCCTTGTGGTTACCATACTGGTTAATGAATGTATTATTTGAACCAATAGCCCATACTGTAGGAGTTTTAGTTAGGTCTGCAGCGTCAGCTAACGGATGCCACACAGCCTTACCAGACTCAATATTGAGTGCTTTAGCACAATCTTTGACAGTATAGTTTGTCCCTGTACCTTCATAATCTTTCTTTACTGTAACCTGACCATAGCTTGTCTCGAAAACAGGAATTACTTCAGTATCTTCGTCACCATCACCAGCAACAACAGGCAGGCTGTTGAACCAGAACCAACCAGTCGTTTTACCTTCTGTTGAAAGACCATTCTCGTCAGGAGCATTCAAAGTGATAGCACCCGTACCTGTTGCGAAATCGAAGCCTTCAGCAGCTCCCAAATCCTTCTTGTCTGCCCAGTAATCACCCTTGTGGGCAACAGCAGGATCAACATCTTCAAGTGAAGCCGTAGGAGCATAAGTGAAAGACTTGGCTGCGACGCTAACACCAGCTTTTTGAAGATCTACCGATCCGCCATAGATCACAGCTGCACCGACTTTATCACCCTTCTTAAGGGTTAAATCGATATCTGTAGCACCAGTAATTTTAGTGTCTGCTCCGAAGGCAGGGTCGTTCTGCGTATAAGTCAGGTCAAGACCGGTCTGGTTTGAGAACATAGCTGCATAAAGCTTGTAGTTTTGTTTAATACCAGCCTTGTCCCAGGTTTTATCGGCAGCGTCCTGCCATCCAGCAGGACTAACCACAGTCCACTTGGTGCCGATATTGATAGCAGTCTTAGCAAGGTCCTTCCATGCCTGTGTTGAACTTGCGAAACCTTCAGTGATAGTCTGCTCTTCCAGAGACTTGAAGTTGATGGCTTGAGGACTCACGGTAGTCTTGTCGTATGGACGATAGATATAATAGCTACCTACATAGATAGATGTCTGAGGCTCGAAGCGACCATTTGTCTGAATCAGATTATGATTCTGGTAGGCTTTACCGTCAATGGCGACATTAGTTCCATCACCCATCCAAGCGAAGCCCCACAGGTCACCTTCCTCAGGAGTCCAAACACCGTTGTCGAAACGAGTTTTTACCCCCTCATCCATAGAGAATGTAGCATCTACCTTTTCGATGCCAGCAAATTGATCGTTGCCAATAACTTTCTCCTCAAGAAGATCGTCTGATGAGCAAGCAAACAGCAATGGCAATGCCAATGCACCAAATAAATACTTTTTCATGTTTTTTAAATTTTAATTGTTAACTACTTGATTAGAATCCCGGATTGTCATTACCGCCATTGAGGTCATCTGGGTTCTCGACACCTTCGATGTCACCACTGGCGCAAAGGAAGCCCTCAAGTTCGGCTTCTACAAACTCCACTGTGGGAGTCTCATAGAACTTCAAATCTTTCTTGTCCATAGTTTTTTAAAAGTTTTAATTGTTAATAAATAAATGTTGAATATATATGTTAATATTTTGAGTATAGACACACGAATGTGCTGGCCACACTCCCCTGCGGTCATATACGCTATTTCATCAACAGCCAAAACTTCTGGAAACAAAAAAGACGTGGGAGTAAAGTTCCTCCGTGCCTATCCCAACAATCAGGCTCTCGCATTGCCTCCAAGACAAGGATAAGCAACGTAAAAGCCTGCCCACGCCGAGCGATATATATACACTGCACCCTAAGCATCCCAGACATACATATACACAGATAAGTCCACAGAATGGACTACACCTTATTATATAATAATGGGAATCAGGCGCGGAGATATAGAAATCACCCACGCGAACGCTTCTGTTGCATCACCGCCGTGCTTGGATTCAAATTTGCGAGATTTGATTGTACAGACAGGTAACGTTCGAAAACGTCCTTTCGAGACTGGCCCTACAAACGGCCTGGTGTCTCTTTCCAACGATGTAAATTACATTTGCCCACCCACTCTTGAGCAGACTTTCTGGATGCAAAGATAGATATTATTTTTGAAATAACAAATATTTTTTAAGAAAAATCTCATTTGGAGGCAAAAAAAGTGACTTTCTCGGTCAAACTAAGGCTTTCGGAGTGCAAAGAAAGAGATTTTTTCCATCACATCAGGATGCCCATTTCTCATAAAAAGGGATCAAATATTTGGCAGTCTCAGAAATAGTTAGTATCTTTGCACCGACAAACTGAAGTTAAACCTTTAAATTCAAGTATTATGCAAAAGCAACAAGGAAAAAAGAAAGGAGCCAAGAAAATGAGTAGACCGCAGTACATCCGCTTTGACTGGGCAGCGAAGAACATTCTCCGCAACAAGGCAGACTTTGTAGTATTTGAGGGATTCATCTCCGTCCTGGTGAAGGAGAAGGTGACCATCGTCGAACTGCTGGAGAGCGAGTCGAACAAGGAGACGAAGGACGACAAATACAACCGCGTTGACATCAAGGCCAAGAATTCCAAGGGAGAGATCATCCTCGTTGAGATCCAGCAGACCCGCGAACTTGACTACCTGCAGCGGATGCTTTACGGTGTAGCCAGGGCTATTACCGAGCACATGAAGACCGGCGTCAACTACGAGCAGGTGAAAAAGGTGTTCAGCATCAACATCCTCTACTTCAAGTTGGGTGAGGGTTCCGACTATCTCTATCATGGCCAGACCATCCTCTACGGTGTCCACGACGGCGACCAACTCGCCCTGACGGAGCATGAACGCGAAGACTTGAAAGTGGTCTCTCCAGAGAACATCTTCCCAGAGTACTACGTCATTCGCGTCAATGAGTTCGACAAACTGGCCGTAGACCCTCTTGGCGAGTGGATGCGCTACCTGAAAGACGAGTATATCAGCCCCAACACTACTGTCCCCGGCCTAAAAGAGGCTCGCGAGCGACTGGAGTATCTGCGGATGCCGCCTGAGCAGCAGCGTGCCTACGACCACTATCTCGATACGCTTGTCAGGGATACCGACGTGCTGAAGACCCAGTTATTAGAAGCCCGCATCGAAGGGCTGAAGGCGGGGAAGGCAGAAGGAAGGGCTGAAGGAAGGGCTGAAGGAAGGGCTGAAGGAAGGGCTGAAGGAAGGGCTGAAGGCCTTCAAGAAGGAAGGAAAGAAGGCCTTGAAGAAGGAAGGAAAGAAGGAAGGAAAGGAATAGCGAAAAGCATGAAAGCAGACAAGTTCTCGACAGAGACAATTATGAAGTACACCGGTCTCACCGCTGAAGAAATCGACGCGCTATAACAACAATCGGGTCAATCCCAACCGTCAATTGCAATCTGTGACCTCCCCCAACCCCTCCTGTAGGAGGGGGGAATAGTTACTACCGAAGTCCTACGACTCTTTGTATTCAATCCCTCTCCTACAGAGACATCCTTTGCATTCAATCCCTCTCCTACAGAGACATCCTTTGCATTCAATCCCCCACCTACAGAGACATCCTTTGCATTCAATCCCCCTCCTACAGAGACATCCTTTGCATTCAATCCCTCTCCTACAGAGACATCCTTTGCATTCAATCCCCCTCCTACAGGAGGGGTAAGGGGAGGTCATAAGAACCGGCTTTTCGGTCTGACTCACTATTTTTTTGAATGGGTTCTAAAAAAAACTAGACTGGGTTCCAGAATTATTTAGAACCCAGTCTAGGAAAAAACCAGTACGGAGCGATTTTATCTAAATGCGGCCCGAAACCAGTCTAAGTTACTCTGTCTTTCCATTGATGGAATAGACATACGCCTTCTTGGAGGCCGTCTCCAGAGTTCCCTTATAATTACAGATCTTTCCGTAGATGACGACCTCATCGCCGACGGCAATCTGCGTATTGCCCTCAACCCAGGACTGACCGCCATAATACAATGCGCTATAGATCTGGAATTCATCAGCAGCAGTGCCGTCATCAGAGATGAAGAACGTTGCCGTGCCATACTGAGCGCTGAAAGTGAACTTGATGTTAGAGATCTTACCCTTGAAGTAGTAGTCGGCCTTGCTGGTTTCATTCTCAGCCAACTCGGCAGCCAAAGCAGTAATCTCCTTGACGGTGTAGGGCTTTGCCAGCGAGCCGTCGTTACCACCTGCACCAGATCCCTTCTTCAAAGAATAGATATAGACATTGCCCGAGAACTCCGGTGTCACGACACCATCCTTGGTATAGTTGACCAATTTACCACAGACAATCACCTCGTCGCCTACGGCAATCTCATCCTCAGAAGCGAACTTCTGATTATCAAGGCTGAAGGAGCGGAAGCAGGTCAGCGCATTATCATCAGAGCCGTCGTCAGAGATATTGAAAGTGGCATTGCCATAACTGGTAGACACTTCCTTGATAGAGGAAATCTTTCCCTTGGCATAGTAGATCTCACCATCCGTGGTAGCACCAATCTCCTGGCACTTGGCGATAGCCTCAGCCACAGAGAAGGGGTCAGCAGCATTCTTGCCCTTCGGAAGTTTGAAGGCCTGCTGCTTGATGGTGGCCTGAGCAGTGTAGGTCTTCTTGCCATCAGTCGTCTTGAAGACAACAGTCGTGCTGCGGCTGTCGCCATCATTGGGAGCCACGCGGAAAGTCACAGTGGGATTCTCTCCAATAGTAGAAGACACGACACCAAGCCAACTTTGTGCCTCGGCAGGTATCTCTACTGCGACACCAGTACCCTTGCAGGTCAGGTGAGCCACGATCTCGCCGCCTTCGAGAGGCATCGTGTCGCCCGCTTCACCGCCAATCATCAGAGAGTCGCACTTCAGGAGCGACTTGGTGACAGAGACGACCTCTGAAGCACCCTGGCTGGTCTCTGGCGTACCGTTATAGTCAACCAGGATACCCTTGATGACCATCTCATCACCTACGGAGAACTCGTCGCCAGTAGTGTAATTAGCACCGTTGAGCCACTTGCCGCGATATATCTCCAGCCAGTTGCCATCCTGGAACGTACCGTCGTCAGAGATGAAGAAGGTGGCATTGCCATACGACGGGCTGATCTCGTTGATCCTGCACACGATACCCTTGACATAATGGGCCTTGGTGCCCTGGGTATTAGCCTTGATCATTGCCACGGCCTCAGCCACCGAGAGGTAGACAGGATCCTTCTCTTCCACATACTGCAGCACGTTGAGACGCTGAACGAGGCCAGCGCTCTTCAAGAGCAGTTCGCAGTTACGGGCCTCTTCAGAGCCCTCTACAGAGAAGTTGATGGTGCCCTCGCCTGCGCCGCCTGACTTGGGGCTGACGGAGAGCCACTCAGGAATACTTGCATCATCGATGCTCCAACTGTCGGCCGCATTAACGGTGATCGACGTCGACCCGCCATTGGCCGGCAGGGCCACATACGACTGCGAGACACGGAGCCCGTCCAGATAAGTCGGGTCTTTATCGTCAGAACAGCCTGTGAACACAGCACCCACGGCTGCGATGAAGAACGGAATAATATATTTCAGTCTCATACTTTACTTGATTCTTAACTCTTAATTAAACATATACTTGATACCCACTGAAGCATACCAGCACTGGCCGAGAGAGTAGTTAGGCGTCCAGGTAGTGGTATTGGCACTGATGGATGACGGTGTAGAGAAGGTGGCATAGCCCTGTGCGTCGACGCCCTCGTACTTCAGGATACGTGCATCGCTGCCAATCTCAGGATTCAGATACTTCATCACGCCCCAACTGGAGTTGAAGAAGTTGAGCACGTTCTTCATATCGAAACTGAGTTGCAGGGTGTGCTTGGTCTTGCCGACATTGAGGCGGAAGTCGTGCTTGTAGGAGAAGTCGATGCGGTGCACCCAAGGAGAGTAGACGCTGTAAGGCTCGGCATACTCGCCCTGATGCTTCTTCAGATAGCCATCGTTGTGGACATAGTCCATGAAGCGCTGCTTGTCATCCTCTGAGACGAAGCGGAACTCATTGTTGGCCACCTGCGCATCCGTCGGGATGTAGAGGGCATCATAGTTGTAGCCGTCACCGTTCATGTCGTTGGTCGTCATGTAAGAATAGTTGTAGCCGCCGCGCCACGTCTCATAGATGAAACTATAGTGGTTGCCGCTACGGTCGTGTATGGTGGCATTGGCCACGATACGGTCAGGTGTGACGTACTGCGAGTTGTGCAATTTGATGTTGTTCGGGCCTTCCACAGTGGGAACGTAGGTGAAGGCCGACTCAGCGGCGGAACCCGGCATACCCGTGATCTCCTTAGAGACGGTGTGCGTATAGGCCGCCATCAGGCTGATCCACTCAGCGGGCTGTGCGTTGAGCGTCACGTTGGCGCTCCAGCCATAGCCCTTGCTGGTGTTCTCCAGGACGAAGGCCTTCGTGCCGATGCGATAACCGTCAGGATAGATGGGACGGTTGTCGACACCGTTGAAACGGGCATAGCCGCCCACGCTGGGGATGCTCCAGTCGGAGATGGATACGGCATTGATGGTCTTGTTGAAGATACCCTCAACCGTTGCCGTGAACGGGAAGGATACGGGGAACTGATAGTCCACGGCGATAGAACTCTTCCACACCTGCGGCATCTTGAACGAGGGGTCGACACCATTGACGGCAGAAGGGATCGTACCATCCTTCGGAGAGACAGTCATCGGATAGCCCAGGCTCTGCAGTTTGTTCATCATATCGCCGATGCTGGTCATAAGTTTGCCGCCGTTCTTGGCTGCCGAGAACTCATCCATCGTGAAGCCCTTGGCAGCAGCATTCTTGGCATTGACCTGCGCCTGATACTGCACCAGACCGCCATTGGTAGGCATATTGGTGAAGAACACGAGGGGCAGACGACCGGAGAAGAGACCAGTACCGCCACGCACCTTCAGCACCTTGTCGCCAAACACATCATAGGTGAAGCCCAGGCGCGGAGAGAAGGTGATGCTGTTCTTCGGCCACTTGCCCGTGTCGATGTTACGGCCCTCATAGTCCAGATTCAGAATAGCATTGTTGGTCATCAGGTCCTTATTGCTGAAGAAGAGGCCGTCGATACGCAGGCCGTAAGTCAACTTGAACTTGTCGTTGATATTCCACTCATCCTGACCGTAGATGCCGGGACGGTTGAACTGCACGCGGGCAGCAGGCTTGGTCTCGCCGTCATAACCGTAGGTCAGGCAGAACACCTCCGGCGTGCTGTTGAACAGTTCATCCACCGTCATACCCTGCTCCCAGTTGAAGCGATAGTAACCCGTTCCGTTACGCATATACTGGTTGTCGGCCATCTGGTGCTCGAAAGTGATGCCGGCCATGATCTTGTGGGCACCGGCGTAGTAGGTCACGTCATCCTTGATGTTCCAGATGGTGTTATGCACGGCATTGTTCCAGGTGAACAACTCGTAGCCGAGGGCCATGTAGTTGTTGTCGTCCCTGGTGATGTCGATGAAGGGGAACTCGCTGGAGTTGGTGCCACGCACGTCGTCGAGTTTGGAGAGCGTGAACAGGAGTTGGTTCGACAGATTGTCCGTCAGCCGGCTGTTCAGGTCTACCGTCCAGGAGTGAACGATGTTCTTCATCGAATACATCGAATTGGCAAACGACATCGAGTACTGCGACATACGGTAGCCTGCCATACGTGTACCGCCGTCCATAGAGGTGCCGTTAGGCGAGTTCCACACATTATTCTTTGTATAGTTATAGCGCAGGGCCAGATGATGGCGGTCAGTGATGTTCCAGTCCAGGCGGGCCAGCAGTTTATAGTTGCTCTCGTCAGCCGGGAAACTGGTCCAACTGCCCGTGTCGTAGCCATAATTCCTCGACATATAGTTAGACACTGCCTCCAGGTCGGCATTTGTCGTACGGGAGATATAGTTGTTGGCATCGGCAACACCGTCGTCGGAGCCGCGCCAGCGATTGACGACAGAAGGTGTCTTGATCATCTCGCCGTTGACGAAGAAGAAGAGTTTGTTCTTGATGATCGGGCCACCCAGCGAGAAACCGTAGGTAGTGGTCTGCGCCTTGTCACGTGCACCGGCAATCTGCTGACGGTTGACGGCGTCGCCCTGCATATTCTCATTCTTATGGTAGACGTATGCACTGCCCTTGAAGGTGTTGGTACCCGACTTCGTGATAGCGTTGACGCCGCCACCGATGAAGTTGGTCTGACGGACATCATACGGCGAGATCACCACCTGCAACTCCTCGATGGCATCGATGGAGATCGGGTTGCCACCACCAGGAAGATTTGACGACAGGCCGAAGTTGTTGTTGAAGTTGGCACCGTCGACAGTGAAGTTGGCCGTACGACCGTCGGCACCTGCGAAACTCATGCCGTTACCGCCATAAGGAGAGAGACGGGTGACATCCGTGATGTTACGGTTGACGGTCGGCAGGGCTGTGATCTGAGCGCTGGTGATGTTGGTAGCCGCACCCGTCTTCTCAGCCGTGAACTTGGAAGCCTTACCACTGACGATGATTTCGCCAATCTCAGTGGCATCCTCGGAGAGCCACACGGCGAGGTTGTAAGTCTCGGCCAGTTCCAGGGTGATGCCCTTGAAAGTCTTCGGCTGGTAGCCGATGTAGGAGACTGTCACCTCGTAAGGGCCGCCGGTACGCATACCCTGGATGGCGAAGCGGCCAGAGGTGTTGGTCACTGCCGTATAACGAGTACCCGAAGGCTCGTGTACAGCCACAACGGTAGCGCCAATGACATCCTCGCCGTTCTGATCGTCGAGGGTCACCTTTCCTGCCATACTTGAAGTCGTGATTTGTGCTAACGCCGTCAGCGAAACCGTCAACAGCGCAGCAACCAGAAAGAGCAATCTTTTCTGCATAAAAATCGAATTGTTTAATTATTAACTGCTTTGGAGCCAGCCTTTATAAGGGCGGGACTCACATCTTTATATTTCGGCTGCAAAATTAACCAAAATATTCGAAATAATGTTATAAAACGGCAACTATTTTTAAAAATAGTAAAATTACTTGCGCCCTCTACGGCCCTTCCGTCTGGCAGGAGCCTTCTTCTTGCTGGCCCGCGCTGTCGGACTGCCGTTTTTATAGAAGGTGACCTTCTTGTCGAGCAACTTGTGGTTGGCATGGTCGAAGATCATATTGGAATTGTAGTGCCGGCCGTTCACGCGGATCTCAAAATGCAGATGTTCCGTGCTGGCACGCCCAGTTCGCCCAGTCAGTGCAATCTTCTGTCCGCACTTCACCTGGTCGCCCACCTTCACCAGGTTCTTCGAGTTATGGCTATACAGGGTCTCAAGACCGTTGGCATGGCGCAAGACGATGCAGTTGCCATAGCCGTAGAACACCTGCGACATAGTGACCACGCCGTCGAAGGCGGCATAGATAGGGTCGTTGGGCTTCGTCTTCAGGTCAGTACCCGAATGGCCGCGCCCGCCACGGGCCCCGTAAGGACTGATGACCTTGGCACCAGGCAGCGGGTAGCACCACTGCCCTTCCGGGATAGCGGCCAGATCAATCGTGAACTTCGAACCGCCCTTAAAGGGGTCGGAGGGCTTCAGCCGGGAATCTAACGTCTTCTCCGCAGTGGAGGCGACATCCCACGGGTCAGGCTCCACCGTCGTCACCCTCACCCGCTTGCCCTCCCGCCGGCAGAGGATGGTCTTCTGCAGCAGGCGCTTCCGGGTCAGGTCAAGAATCATCGCCGGATTGATGCGTGCGCCATCCACCATGATGGCAAACTCACAATAGACGCGGTCGGCCTCACCTCCCACGATGGCTATCGTCTGCCCGGCCTTGACATGGTCGCCCACCCGCACCCGATTCTCGGCATTACGGCCATAGACCGTCTCCAGGCCATTATCATGGCGCAGGACGATGATCCGTCCGAACTTCGGATGATTCCACGACATGCGCACATCACCGTCAAACATGGCCTTGACGGCATCGCCCTTCGTGGTGGTTATCTCCACATTATAGTCGCTGCGCGCCTCTGCCTTTCCCACGGGAAGCGGGAAACAGAACTCATCCGGCTTCAGCAAGGTGAAATCGACGGTGAAGGCATCCGACTGGTCAAAGAGTCCCGGTGTCTTGATGCTTATCTTCTGCTGTTCAAGTGCAGAGAACTCTGTCTGCGCCACACCGGATGCCAGATGACAGATGACAAATGATAAAATCAGGTATATTCTTCGCATAGACATGGATTAACTTAATGAAGGACTATCCCCGTCAGGATACGTCCGGAACGGACCGTCAGTTTACGGGCGGAGAAGAAGTCGTCGCTATGGGCATAGGTACAGATGCCGGCCGTCTGGATATGATCAGGAGAAACGCCCAAAGCCTCCAACTGCAGACGGCAGCATGCCCAAAGGTCAATGTGCCACTTGTCATCACGCCGCGCTATCCGGTCCATGGGATAGCCTGCCTCGGCAAACTGGTCATACACTTCGTCGCCCACCTCGAAATGGTCGAGTGAGATGCCCGGCCCGACAACAGCCCTCAAGACCTCGGGACGCGAATGATAGGAGACGGCCATCGACTGCACGGCATGGCCGACGATGTCGGCTACCGTTCCGCGCCACCCGCTATGGACGACACCTGCTGCATGATGCTCAGGGTCATATATTATAATAGGTATACAGTCGGCAGTGGACACGCCGATACAGACCTCCCTGACATCCGTGATGAGGGCATCTATCCCCTCAACCACAGAACGGCGGATATCCTCGGAGAGCAGGAAGAAGGTCTTGCCTATCTGCGTGATGCCTGTGCCGTGCACCTGATGAGGCATGATCAGGCGGTCTTCGGCAATGCCAAGTACGCCGCACAGTGCCTTGCGGTTCTGGGTAATGGCCTCAGACTGGTCGCCGCAATACAGGTTGACATTAAACTCGCCGTAACTGCCCTGACTGAAGCCTCCGTGACGTGTCGAACTGAAGGCCGTCACGCCGTCGGCTATATCGTAATATGTCAGTTGAGGATCAGGCATCTCCCTCCTCCTCTTCCTCATATTCGAAGTCGTCGAGGTCCTCAATGTCCTCGCCGTCAACATACTCGATGTCCTCGTCTTCACCCTCATCCGCCAGTTCCTCGGCAAAGCGGGTCATGTCCTTGTCGCGATGCACAAGGCTGTCCTCAGCCGTCAGTGCCTGCAGTTTATTACTCTCGGCATTCAACTCACGCCAAAGCACATCCTTCAGTTCTTCCAGGCCATAGCCCGTGACGGCAGAGATGAACACCACAGGGAGATCGCCGGGCAGTGTCTCCCGAAGCATTCCGATCAGTTCCTCGTCCAGCAAGTCGCACTTGGTGACAGCCAGCACGCGATGCTTATCGAGCATCTCGGGATTAAACTGCGCCAGTTCGTTGAGCAGGATTTCATACTCGCGCTTGATGTCATCGGTATCGCCGGGCACCATGAAGAGCAGCAGCGAGTTACGCTCGATATGACGGAGGAAGCGCAGCCCGAGGCCCTTGCCCTCGGAGGCCCCTTCGATGATGCCGGGGATATCGGCCATCACGAACGACTTGCCCTCGCGATAGCCCACGATGCCCAGGGAGGGTTCCATGGTCGTGAAGGGATAGTTGGCTATCTTCGGCTTCGCATTCGACAGGGCCGACACCAGCGTCGACTTACCGGCATTGGGGAATCCCACCAGTCCGACATCAGCCAGCAGTTTCAGTTCGAGGATGATGGTCATCTCCTGCATCGGCTCGCCTGGCTGTGCATAGCGGGGAGCCTGATTCGTAGCCGAACGGAACTGGAAGTTGCCCAGTCCGCCACGGCCGCCCTTGAGCAGGAGCACTTCCTGTCCGTCGTAGGTGACGTCGCAGATATACTTGCCCGTCTCGGCATTATAGACCACGGTGCCACAGGGCACGTCGATATACACGTCCTTGCCGTCGGTGCCGTGACACTTGTCCTTGCCGCCATTCCCACCGTGCCCGGCAAAGATATGGCGCTCGTATTTCAGGTGGAGCAGCGTCCAGTAGTTATGATTGCCGCGCAGGTAGATGCTGCCGCCCTTGCCGCCGTCACCACCGTCGGGGCCGCCGTTGGGGTTGTACTTCACGTGCTTCAGGTGCATCGACCCCTTTCCGCCCTTGCCGGAGCGGCACATGATCTTCACGTAGTCTACGAAATTGCTCTCCATCCTGTTTTAAATCTCATCCATCACCTTGCAGATGTCAGCGAAGATGCGGTCGAGGTCGCCCAAGCCGTCAATGTGATAATGGATACCCTCGTTGTTGTACCATTCGATGAGGGGCTGCGTCTGTGAGTGGTAGACGACGAGGCGCTTCTTGATGGTTTCCTCGTTGTCATCGGCCCTGCCGCTGTCTTTTCCGCGCTGGATGAGCCGCTTCATCAGTTCATCCTCCGGCACGTCCAGTTCTATCATGGCAGCCACCTTGTCGCCACGCTCATCGAGCATCTTCTTCAATGCTTCCGCTTGAGGGATTGTACGGGGGAAGCCGTCGAAGATGACCCCCTTATGCGCTTGTCCGAAACTGTCATAGACAGAGGCGAGGATGCTCACCATCAGGTCGTCGGGTATCAACTGCCCTTTGTCAATAAAGCCGGCAGCCGTCTTGCCCAACTCCGTCCCCTTCTTTATCTCACTGCGAAGCACGTCGCCCGTCGAGATATGATTCAGTCCGTACTTCTCAATCAACTTGTCGCTCTGCGTGCCCTTGCCTGAGCCCGGAGCACCGAAAATCACAATATTCTTCATTATCCTGTCTTAATTTAGTTAATCTTCCACTATCGTATAGATATCCTTCAGCCCGCGCCCTCCTTGGTCATAGTCCAGACCATAGCCCACGATAAAGTCATCGGGAATACGGAAGGCGACATAGTCGAGCGTCAACTCCTCTTTCAGTTTCTCCGGCTTGAAAAACAAGGTGCAGATATGCACGGAGGCCGGATTGCGGGTGCCCAGAGCCTCAACCATCTGCTTCATGGTCTGCCCACTCTCCACAATGTCCTCGACGATGATGACAGTACGCCCGGAAAGGTCTTCGTTGATGCCGATCACCTCCTTTACCTTACCCGTAGATGTAGTTCCCTGATAGGAAGCCAGTTTGACGAATGATATCTCGCACGGGATGGTCATCTCGCGCATCAGGTCGGCGGCGAATATGAAAGAGCCGTTCAGGACGCCGAGGAACAGCGGATTCTTCCCTTCCATATCCTTGCTGATCTGCCGTGCGACGGCTTTTACCCTGCTCCTTATTTCCTCCTCAGGTATGGATATCCTAAAGCGTTTATCCTTGATCTGGATGGTACTCATGATAGGTTTTTCTGAAATTTTCGGCAAAATTACGAAAAAGATTTGGAATCACCAAATCTTTTTTATACCTTTGCACCAATATGAAGATATTTACAAGTGCGCAGATACACGAACTGGACAAATTCACGATAGAGCACGAACCGATAAAGTCCATCGACCTCATGGAGCGTGCCGCCAAGGCGCTCACGCTGGCCATTACCGCCGAGTGGAGCGCGGCGACGCCTGTCATCGTGTTTGCAGGTCCGGGCAATAATGGCGGCGATGCCCTCGCAGTGGCCAGACTACTGCTCGAGAAGGGCTATGATGTGACGGCCTACTTGTTCAACATCTCCAACCATCTCTCAGAAGACTGTCTCACGAACAAGACCCGTCTCTCGGAGAAACGGGCCAAGGCGCTCGTCGAGATCAAGGATGAGTTCAACCCGCCGCACCTCGACAGAAGCATGCTCGTCGTCGACGGTCTGTTCGGCTCCGGCCTCAACAAGCCCCTTGCCGGCGGATTCGCCTCTCTGGTGAAATACATCAATGCCTCCAAGGCACAGGTCGTCAGCATCGACATCCCCTCGGGCCTGATGGCAGAGGACAATTCCTGCAATGTCCGCGCCAACATCATCTGCGCAGACCTGACGCTCACCCTGCAGCATAAGAAACTCTCATTTCTCTTCCCTGAGAACCAGCATTTCATCGGGCGGCTCAAGGTGCTCGACATCCGGCTCAGTCAGGAAGGGACGGAGAAGACGGAGGCCAACTACTCGATCGTCGAGGAAAACGACGTCAGGTCACTGCTGCTCGACCGCAGCCCGTTTGCCCACAAAGGGACGATGGGCAACGCCCTGATCATCGCCGGCAGTTACGGCATGGGGGGAGCCGCCGTGCTGGCCACCAAGGCCTGTCTGCGCGCCGGGGCGGGGAAAGTGACCGTCCACACGCCAAAGCAAAACAACGTCATCATGCAGATCAGTGTGCCTGAGGCTGTCATCCAACTGGACCACGACGAGACGGTCTTCTCCGAGGCCGTGGAGACAGAGGGCTTCGACGCACTGGGCATCGGCCCCGGACTGGGCACCAGCGAGCAGACGGCCATTGCCACCATCTCGCAGATACGGCGTACACAATGTCCCATCGTAGTCGACGCGGATGCCATCAATATTCTGGGCAACCACAGAGCGTGGATTCAGCAACTGCCGAAAGGCATCATCCTGACACCCCACCCCAAGGAGTTCGACAGGCTGGAGGGCCCCAGCACCGACAGTTATGAACGACTGAGGAAGGCCTGCAACCTGGCCGAACGGCTCAACGGATATATCATCCTGAAAGGCCACTACTCGGCGCTATGCCTGCCCGACGGACACGTCGTCTTCAACTGTACAGGCAATGCCGGGATGGCCACTGCCGGCAGCGGAGACGTACTCACAGGCATCATCACAGGTCTGCTGGCCAGAGGCTACAGGCAGAGGGAGGCCTGCCTGGTCGGCATGTTCCTGCACGGTCTCGCCGGCGACATCGCCATACGCGAACTGGGCGAGGAAAGCCTGATCGCCAGCGACATCATCAAATATCTCCCACAAGCGTACAAGGAAATTAAGAGTTAAGAGTTTAAAGTTTAAAGTTTAAAGTTTAGTGTTTAGAGTTTAGAGTTTAGTGTTTAGAGTATATGAAAAAAATTCTATTGGCTTTATCATTCGTCATCTGTCAGTTATCATCCAGCGTAGCACAGACCACTACCAGTTCCTATCAACCCGGCGTCAACAATGAGGGAGCCGTCTATTTCCTGCCAAAGACAGCCGTCCGCATCATCGTGCAGGCAGAGAAGACGACCTATACGCCCGGTGAGTTCAGCAAGTATGCCGACAGATACCTGCGGTTGCAGGACGTAAGCACCGAACCGTCAGTATCCTATAGGGTCATGAACATCCGCCAGGAGGCTACAGGCATTGCCGACACGCTGAAAGGCTTCGTCGTGAAATTTGACCCGAAGACGGTAGCGTCCAACATCGCCCTCTCTGACGACGGTGTGCTGCTGGCCATCAACGCCGTGCCGCAACCAGTGCCCGCATATAAGCCCTTCGTGCCAGCACCCAAGGCCAAGATGCTGAACCCACGCGAACTGATGAGTGAGGAGATACTCGCTGCGGGCAGTAAGGCCAAGATGGCCGAACTGACGGCACAGGACATCTACGAGATACGCGAGAGCCGCAAACTGCTCATCCGCGGACAGGCAGACAACATGCCGCAGGACGGCGAACAACTGAAGTTGATGCTCAACCAACTGGAACTGCAGGACCAGGCACTGACGAGTCTTTTCGCCGGCACCACGCTCCGGGATACCATCGAACAGGTGATCACCATCGTACCCGTCAAAGAGACAGAGCGTGAACTGCTCTTCCGCTTCTCCAAGAAATTAGGCATGGTGGCCGACGACGACCTCGCGGGCGAACCTTATTATATAAGAGTAGTCAATCTGCACGCCGTACCGATGCCCGACGCAGACGATAAGAAAAAGAAAACCGACAACGGTGTCTACATCAACGTACCCGGCAAGATGAAAGTCACCATCTTCGATGCCGTAGAGCCAATAGTTAGCACGGAACTGCCGGCAGCCCAGTTCGGAAACGTCGAACTGCTGAGCGGGGCTCTCTTCAACAAGCGCTACACCACCCGCCTCTGGCTGAATCCTGTCACTGGAGCAGTAGAAAGACTGGAAGCAGACCAGCCGAAGTAAGTGGGGGCAGAGGTGCGACATCGATCCATCACTGTGTCCTTACATAAGACAATAAAAAAACGTTAGCCTCGCATGCGCGCGTATAGTAGGCTAACGTTTCTTTTATCTTACACTTCCCACACTCCTTACACCTGAGTTTGGTGTGAGAAGTGTGAGAAGTGTAAGATAGAAAGTGCATAAGACAACTATACGTGCGCGCACGTATGGACTCCCCTCCTCCTGGGAGGAGGGGCCAGGGGTGGAGGAGAAAAATACGGTCGCAACCTATTTCTGAAAATCGGTCAAACCTTATTGATTCACCCCACCCCTACCCCTCCCCTTTAGGGGCGGGGAGTCAGCAGGAACCTGTCTTCTGGAAACGTGCGCGCACGCATGGACTCCCCTCCTCCTGGGAGGAGGGGCCAGGGGTGGAGGAGAAAAAATACGGTCGCAACCTATTTCTGAAAATCGGTCAAACCTTATTGATTCACCCCCACCCCTACCCCTCCCCTTTAGGGGCGGGGAGTCAGCAGGAGCCTGTCTTCTGGAAAAAAGAGCCTTCTAATTTTCAGAAACAGCCTTCTAATTTCAGAAAACAGCCTTCTAATTTCAGAAAACAGCCTTCTAATTTCAGAAAACAGCCTTTTAATTTTCAGATACAGCCTTCTAATTTCAGAAAACTGCCTTTTAATTTCAGAAAGCAGCCTCTCATTGACAACCTTATCCCTTATTCTTTCCATCTTATACCCGCTAGGTTTTCTTACGCCTGTTCAGGACAACTATCGGACTTGGGGTTGATTAAAATAATCCCCGCCACTCGGAAGTAGCGGGGATTATTTCTAACGGTTAACCACCTTCTGGCCGTTTCGGATATACAAGCCTTTCTTCTGCGGCTTCTCTATCCGTCGCCCATTCAGGTCGTACCAACGACTGTCTGCGCT
This sequence comes from uncultured Prevotella sp., assembly GCA_947167845.1. GTDB lineage: Bacteria > Bacteroidota > Bacteroidia > Bacteroidales > Bacteroidaceae > Prevotella. The sequence continues at coordinate 22,771 of CAMVJQ010000010.1, forward strand.
ATCGTCATCAACATCTACGGACAGAATGCCGTTAGGCGCTTTTGCTCTGGCCTTGTAGGACACATTGTGGATTCTGACATCGCCAACCGCCTTTTTACCTTTCATGACGGCTCGATTGCGAGCACTTGCCTCTATTCTGCCTGGACCACCGTTCCACATATAAACCAATGTTGCCGAATCACTCTTATATGGGATATTAAAATCACCCATATCTGGCATGCAGATAGCCACAGGCTCATTGTCGCCCACCTTCACCATCAAAGAATGTCCATTCAATTCCTGCGAGGTGATTATGATGAATCCTTCACCAGCAGGCACGAGGAATGTCATTCCCGTAAACTTGCTAGCATACTCTAAAGTGCCCGGCACAATGCCACTTGACAAGATCAAGATGACATCTGCATTATTCATCACAGTATTAATCACGATGCTCTGCAGATCTGAATCGTAGCCGTCACCCTCTGGAGAATCCGTATTCTTCAAGGTAAACAGGATGTTGTTGATGACTATATTTGTCAAGTCGACATCCTTACCATCAGAATCAATGAAGTCACTTGGGGTCATCTCGTAATCGTTTTCCTTCACAATCGGCTCAAGACGCGCCACTACAGTCAAATTGAAATAGTCAGAATCTCCTGTATAATTGTCATTCCCCGCAAAGGTTACCGTAATGCGGGTCGTTCCTACTCCAACCAACTTGATCTCTCCTGTGTCATCAACAGTTGCCACATTTTTATCCGAAGACTTATAGGTCAAAGCCGCATCTCCAGGAATTAAAGCCAATTGAGGAATCGTAAAATCTTCTCCAAGGTTGACTGTTATATTTCGGGTAAAGAAGGCTACCCATCCACGGGCCTTGCTGATGCTGACCGTCCGACTACCTGTCACGGCAGTGTAGTTGGCCTTCGTCACCTGATAGTAGACGGTATAGGTGCCCGCATCGGTATAGGTCGGGCTGGCATCGAGGGTGTACATGCCCTCCGCCGTACCGTACTTAACCGTTGCACTATCAGGAGGTGTCACGGTGATGCCATGGGCCTTGCCATCATAGGTGCCTGTGAAGCCGGAGGCCGTCACACTCATCGTGGCTGTACCGACCGCAACGGTATAGGATGCGGTCTTGGTCGCATACGTGTAGTTCGTACCGTCAGTCACGGTGGCGGTGATGGTGGCAGAGCCGTTGCCGACGATGCTCACCTCGCCACTTGTGGCATTGACCGTAGCGACCTTGGTGTCGGAGGACGAGTAGGCAACCGTGCCGTCACCCGTCTTGGTCAGCGCATTGGTGAAGGCCGCATCGCCATACGTCTTGCTCACACTCGCCGTGGCGAAACTGATGCTGCCAGCGGCCTTGCTGATGCTGACCGTCGCGCTACCTGTCACGGCAGTGTAGTTGGCCTTCGTCACCTGATAATAAATGGTATACGTACCCGCATCGGTGTAGGTCGGGCTGGCATCGAGGGTGTACGTGCCCTCCGCCGTAACGTACTTAACCGTTGCACCCTCGGGAGCCGTCACGGTGATGCCATGGGCCTTGCCGTCGTAGGTGCCTGTGAAGCCGGAGGCCGTCACACTCATCGTGGCTGTACCGACTGACACGGTATAGGTGGCGGTCTTGGTAGCATACGTGTAGTTCGTACCGTCAGTCACGGTGGCAGTGATGGTGGCAGAGCCGTTGCCGACGATGCTCACCTCGCCGCTTGAGGCATTGACCGTGGCGACCTGGGTGTCGGAGGACGAATAGGCAACCGTGCCGTCACCCGTCTTGGTCAGCGCATTGGTGAAGGCGGCATCGCCATACGTCTTGCTCACACTCGCCGTGGCGAAACTGATGCTGCCAGCGGCCTTGCTGATGCTGACCGTCGCGCTCCCAGTCACGGCGGTGTAGTTGGCCTTCGTCACCTGGTAGGAGACCGTATAGGTGCCCGCATCGGTGTAGGTCGGGCTGGCATCGAGGGTGTACGTGCCCTCCGCCGTGCCGTACTTCACCGTTGCACCCTCGGGAGCCGTCACGGTGATGCCATGGGCCTTGCCGTCGTAGGTGCCTGTGAAGCCGGAGGCCGTCACACTCATCGTGGCTGTACCGACTGACACGGTATAGGTGGCGGTCTTGGTAGCATACGTGTAGTTCGTACCGTCAGTCACGGTGGCAGTGATGGTGGCAGAGCCGTTGCCGACGATGCTCACCTCGCCGCTTGAGGCATTGACCGTGGCGACCTGGGTGTCGGAGGACGAATAGGCAACCGTGCCGTCACCCGTCTTGGTCAGCGCATTGGTGAAGGCGGCATCGCCATACGTCTTGCTCACACTCGCCGTGGCGAAACTGATGCTGCCAGCGGCCTTGCTGATGCTGACCGTCGCGCTCCCAGTCACGGCGGTGTAGTTGGCCTTCGTCACCTGGTAGGAGACCGTATAGGTGCCCGCATCGGTGTAGGTCGGGCTGGCATCGAGGGTGTACGTGCCCTCCGCCGTGCCGTATTTCACCGTTGCACCCTCGGGAGCCGTCACGGTGATGCCATGGGATGCGCCATCGTAGGTGCCAGTGAAGCCGGAGGCCGTCACACTCATCGTGGCTGTACCGACCGCAACGGTATAGGATGCGGTCTTGGTCGCATACGTGTAGTTCGTGCCGTCGGTCACGGTGGCGGCGATGGTGGCAGAGCCGTTGCCGACGATGCTCACCTCGCCGCTTGAGGCATTGACCGTGGCGACCTGGGTGTCGGAGGACGAGTAGGCAACCGTGCCGTCGCCCGTCTTGGTCAGCGCATTGGTGAAGGCGGCATCGCCAAACGTCTTGCTCACACTTGCCGTAGCGAAACTGATGCTGCCAGCGGCCTTGCTGATGCTGACCGTCGCGCTGCCTGTCACGGCGGTGTAGTTGGCCTTCGTCACCTGATAGTAGACCGTATAGGTGCCCGCATCGGTGTAGGTCGGGCTGGCATCGAGGGTGTACGTGCCCTCCGCCGTGCCGTATTTCACCGTCGCCCCCTCGGGAACCGTCACGGTGATGCCATGGGCCTTGCCGTCGTAGGTGCCTGTGAAGCCGGAGGCCGTCACACTCATCGTGGCTGTACCGACTGACACGGTATAGGTGGCGGTCTTGGTAGCATACGTGTAGTTCGTACCGTCAGTCACGGTGGCAGTGATGGTGGCAGAGCCGTTGCCGACGATGCTCACCTCGCCGCTTGAGGCATTGACCGTGGCGACCTGGGTGTCGGAGGACGAATAGGCAACCGTGCCGTCACCCGTCTTGGTCAGCGCATTGGTGAAGGCGGCATCGCCATACGTCTTGCTCACACTCGCCGTGGCGAAACTGATGCTGCCAGCGGCCTTGCTGATGCTGACCGTCGCGCTACCTGTCACGGCAGTGTAGTTGGCCTTCGTCACCTGGTAATAGACGGTATATGTACCCGCATCGGTGTAGGTCGGGCTGGCATTGAGGGTGTACGTGCCCTCCGCCGTGCCGTATTTCACCGTTGCGCCATCAGGAGCCGTCACGGTGATACCATGGGCCTTGCCGTCGTAAGTGCCTGTGAAGCCGGAGGCCGTCACACTCATCGAGGCAGTACCGACTGTCACGGTATAGGTCGCCGTCTTGGTCGCATACGTGTAGTTCGCACCGTCAGTCACGGTGGCGGTGATGGTGGCAGAGCCGTTGCCGACGATGCTCACCTCGCCGCTTGCGGCATCGACCGTGGCAACCTTCGTGTCGGAGGACGAGTAGGCAACCGTGCCGTCGCCCGTCTTGGTCAGCGCATTGGTGAAGGCGGCATCGCCAAACGTCTTGCTCACACTTGCCGTAGCGAAACTGATGCTGCCAGCGGCCTTGCTGATGCTGACAGTCGCGCTCCCTGTCACGGCAGTGTAGTTGGCCTTCGTCACCTGATAGTAGACGGTATAGGTACCCGCATCGGTATAGGTCGGGCTGGCATCGAGGGTGTACGTGCCCGCATTGGTATAGATCGGGCTGGTATCGAGGGTGTACGTGCCATCCGCCGTGCCGTACTTCACCGTTGCACCCTCGGGAGCCGTCACGGTGATGCCATGGGCCTTGCCGTCGTAAGTGCCAGTGAAGCCGGAGGCCGTCACACTCATCGTGGCGGCACTGATTGTGAAACTCTGCGTGGCAGTAGTGGGCAATGAATAGTTGGTGTTGCTCAGCGCTGTGGCTGTGGCCGTGTGCGTGCCTACTTCGGAGGCACCACCCGTCACCGTCACCGTACAGGCATCGCCGCTAACCAGATTCGACACCGTGGCGGTGGGAACATGCGTCTGGCCATCGTAGGTGAAATCCGTCGCACTCCAACTCAGCGCAGCCGTCAGGACTGTGATGTCGGCAGTGGTGGATGTCTGGCTGCCAGTGGATGCCACGGTATAATTAGCACTGCTCAGTGTAATGCCACTGATGGTAACGGTCTTTTTCTGACCCACGTTGGCATCGGCAAAGGTACCTGTGGCACTACTGACGCTGACATCACTCACAGTTGCGCCATCAGCATCTTGGATAGTAGCACTGCTGTAACCGAGTGTTGCCGTCGTCGTGCCGTCGTATGTCTTGTTGCTGGCCGTTATGCCAGTGACGGTCACTGACTTGGCGCTGACGGTCAACGTGTAGGATACCGAGCCTGGCTTACACCAATCATTTCCTCCGAAAGAAGCACTGATTGTCGTAGAGCCAACCCCCATAATCGTAACAGCACCAGAAGTATTGACAGTAGCCACTCCCGTTGATGACGAGGCGTAGGTGATTGTTGCTTCATCACCCAAATCCCCCGTCTGCAAATCAGGGATATCAGGATCATCACCATATGTAACCGTCACACTGGTTACTGGTTCAAACTCCAAAGAGCAAAATTGTGCCACGTCAGAAAATTCCACTCGTCCGTCTTCAACGGTTAAGGTATAGGTCGCCGTAACAGTTTCTGCAGAATTAGCAAGTTGACCTGTAGCAGTAATGGTTGTTGTACCCAGCCCGACAAGCGTGATTGCGCCTTCACTGTTGTCAATCGTTGCAACAGATGAGTTTGAAGAACTATAGGTAACAGGATCAAGTTTTAACTCATTATAAAGTGAAGGGAAAGCATTATTACCTGAATAGAAATCCACCTGGCATGATTCTGTTTTAATCGGCAGTCCTGTCCCATCATTTTCCAAAGAGAAATAGAAGGAACTGGAAGGATCTGCTCCCTGCTGCCCCCACGCCCCCATTGGCATCAGCCATGCCAATGCCAACAGGGAAAGGAGATGAGATAAAAAATGTTGATTAATTAGTTTTTTCATCACATGATATGGTTAGGGTGATGACGTCATCCTTGCAACTTATCAAACTTCTGTAGCAGGGCATTCAGGCGCTCCACACTGGCGGGGTCCTGGTCAGCCTTGGCAATCAGTTCGAGGTTATGACGGATGTCAGCCATCTTGTCGAACAGGAGCAGAGCCTGCTCGTAACCCTTACCGATGTTCTCGAAGTTCTTTGAGAGAGAGTTGTAGTCCTCGAGCAGACGCGTCTGCTCATCCACGCGACGCTGATAGTCGGCCAGCAGTTGCTGACCCTCTTCGGTCTGCTTGCGTGCAGCCTTCATTTGCAGGAAGAGTGCCACGGAGAGCACTATCACTGCAATCACCAGAATACCAACAAGAATTTCCATAAAGCCTTAATCCTTCTTTTGTTCAACCTTCATAAACTTGGTGAATCCCGTCATGGCCAGCACCTTATAGATCTCCGGGCTGACATTGGTCATCTTGAACTGACCGCGCAACTGCATCACCGTGCGCATCGTCTTCTGGATGATGCGAAGGCCAGAAGAGGCCATGTAAGTCAACTCAGAGCAGTCCATCTCCAAGTCGACGCCACCGTCCTTCAGTGCGGGCTGGATGTCCTGTTCAAACTGGTTTGCATTCATCGTGTCGATACGACTACCTGTCTTAATGATGGTCTTGCCACCTTCTTTCAAAATCTGTGTCATAATCTTTAATTATTTTGGTTTTGTTTTTATTGTTCAATGTTCTTCGTCATCGTCAGCAGGTTCTTGCCTTCGAGTCGCTGATAGGTGACGCGGTTCATGATGTTCTTGACGATGAAGATGCCCATACCCCCTATCTCCCGGTCAATGGGATTCACATCGGGGTCGGCATCCTCCTGCGCCGTAGGGTCAAACTCTTTTCCCTGGTCGCTGAGTACGAAGGTGAGGCTCTTGCCGTCGCTCTTGGCCAGCAACTCGATTTCGGAGTCAGACTCCTTGGGATACGCATAGAAAATCACGTTGGAGACCATCTCCTCCATGACTAAGTTCAGGTTCATCTGCAACTCCATGTCGAGATGCAGTTCTTCTCCGATTTCCTCGATGAACTGGGCCACGCGCTCCAATTCCGAGATTTGGTTCTTAATGCGAAGTTCCTTTCTCATAATTATAGGTTTTCTGTTATCACTTTATCACTTTCACACAGAGCATCGTCAGATCGTCGTTGGGTTCGGCGCCGTCACGATGTTTCTCCACCTCGTCCTTGAGCAGTTCGACGGTCTGTTCAGAACTCTCAAAGGAGGTATTCTTCAGGATTTCCAACAGTCGTTCGTCTGTGAACTGTTCCTGCTGCCGATTCTCAGCCTCGTTCAAGCCGTCAGTATAGACGAAGAGCGGGCGGTTGCTGATATCGGCAATCTCCTCTCCCTCATATTCCAGCCCAGGCCACATTCCGATGGGCGCATTGGGAATCATCTCAATAAACTCAGCCACGCCATCGCCGATCAGCACAGGAGGATTGTGACCGGCATTGCAGAAGTCAAGATGGCCGGTAGTAAGATCGATCAGACCGATAAACATGGTGACGAACATACAGGTGGTATTGTCCTCACCCGAGAGAGCCTCGTTGATCTGCGTGGCAATGGCCGCCGGAGCGAGCCGCTGGGCAGCAAGTGTGCGGAACAGTCTGGTGGCCTGCGCCATGAAGAGTGAGGCAGGTACCCCCTTGCCACTGACATCGCCCAGACAGAAGTAAAGTTGCTCGCCGACGAGATGGAAGCCATAAAGGTCGCCACCCACCTCCTTGGCCGGCGTCATCGAGGCGTAGAGGTCAAGGTCGGCACGGTCGGGGAACGTACTGGGCACCATCGACATCTGAATATTGCGGGCAATACGCAGGTCGCTCTCGATGCGTTCCTTGGCAGCCGTCGTCTCTTCCAACTGGTCGTAAGCCGTCAGCAACTGGCTGTGGGTCTCCTCCAGTTTGGTGTGGGCAGCCTTCAGTCGCTTGGCAGAGCGGTAGCGGAAATAGATGAAGATGATGAGTGACAGGACGATAATTGAAGCGATGACAATGATGCTGCGCATCTGCTGCTCCGCCTGTTCCATCTTCAGACGGGCCTGTTCCTGAGCCTGTTTCATCTTCAGTTCATCAACCTTGAAGATGGTGTTCATCTCCGCCAATTTGCGCTTCGAGTCATGACGATTGATGGAGTCGTTTATCTGACACATCTCTTTGTAAAGAGTAGCAGCCTCGCCCGTCTTGTTAAGAGCCATCATAATCTCCGCCCGTTGCTGCTTCACCCTCACCTGTTCGGCCATATCGTCAATACCGTCCGTCAGCGTCATCAATTGGCCATTATATGCAGAAGCATCCTGCAGCCGATGCTCGCACATCGCAAGCCGGGCCATATAGAAGAGCCAGGATCGATAGGTGTCCTCTTCTTCTGTCAGGATATATTTGCGCGATTCTTTCAATCTAACGGCGGCGCGCGTCATGTCGCCAAGGCCGATGGCAGCCTGTGCACATGCAATATAGTAGTAAGCCCATAGTTGACTGATGCCCATATAGTCCTCCTTTATCTCATAGTCTATAAGCAACTGTGCCATATAGTTCTTCCACAGGTCGGTCAGTGCCTGCAAACGGGGATAGTCGCGCATCTCCTCCAGCACGTCACACTGTGAAGAAAACACGCTCGACAGATCCATCGGCAGGGGATGTATCTTCATCAGCAGGGCTATTCCCTTCCTATAAGCACCTGAAGCCTCCTGCATGTCGTTCATGTTAAAATAGGCATTGCCCATCGCACTATAAGCCAGCCCCATACCCAGTTTGTCGTCGCGTTCTTTGGCATCAGCATACATCTTCTCAGCCTCCTGCATCCCCAGTGTGACAGAGCCGTCGTAGACATATGTATTCACCAGATAAGCCCACACTCGATAGTAACTGTCCCATTCCCCATTGTTGCGCAGGAAGGCGAGGTCGTCATCGACGTTGCGCAGCAGGGAGTCCTTTAGGTCGTTGTTATAGAAGAAGATGATGCGCGTCCGCCGCGCCTCGCTCTCCCTCTTTTTGTTTCCCTGACGATGGCTTTCTGCCAGATAGTCATATAGGCAGGCCATCTGGGCATCGAAGTCATCACTCTCCAGACTGAGTTCGTAGAGCCTAAGCAAGGCCGCGATCCGTCTCTCACCTCTCAAGTCTGGCAAAAGACGCCTTATCTCCTCGGTCTCGGAGCCGAAGAGACACATCGAAAGACACAGCAGTATGACAGCCGCAAGGCAACGGTTTAAGTTCATAAGCCGAATGATTAATCAGTACTTGCGGCAAATTTACGAATAATTTCCGAAATATCCAACATTTTCCGCCAAAAATTGCTCATAAACGATTAAAGGGTGCGTCAAAATGATTTGACACACCCCTTATACAACAATATTCCTACTTATTTACCTTCGTTCAGACGTCACAATGTGACATCTCTGCATTTTATCCGAGTTTGCCGTCAGAGCCGAGCACGTCCACAATCTTGTGGATGTACATCTTCTTCATGTTCTCACGGGCTGGCTTCAGATACTGGCGCGGATCGAAGTGATCCGGATGCTCTGCCAGATACTTGCGGATAGCAGCCGTCATGGCCAGACGAGAGTCGGAGTCGATATTGATCTTGCAGACTGCGCTCTTGGCAGCCTCACGGAGTTGCTCCTCGGGGATACCCACTGCATCGGGCAACTTACCGCCATACTTGTTGATGGTGTCCACCTCTTCCTGAGGAACAGATGATGATCCATGCAATACGATGGGGAATCCGGGGAGTTTCTTCTCAATCTCATGGAGCACGTCGAATGCGAGTGGAGGAGGAACGAGTCTGCCGGTCTTCGGGTCGCGTGTGCACTGCTCGGGCTTGAACTTATAAGCACCGTGAGAGGTACCAATGGAGATGGCCAGAGAGTCGCAGCCTGTACGAGTGGCGAAGTCGATAACCTCCTCAGGCTTGGTATAGTGGCTCACCTCAGAGGCCACCTCATCCTCAACACCTGCGAGCACGCCGAGTTCGCACTCAACAGTCACATCATACTTGTGAGCATATTCCACCACCTGACGGGAAATCTTGATGTTCTCCTCGTAGGGAAGAGAACTACCGTCGTACATCACGCTTGAGAATCCCATGTCGATGCAGTCCTTGCAGAGTTCGAAACTGTCACCGTGATCAAGATGAAGCACGATCTCCGGATTCTCACAACCCAGTTCTTTGGCGTATGCCACAGCACCCTCGGCCATATAGCGGAGAATCGTGGCATTTGCATAATTGCGGGCACCCTTGGAAACCTGCATGATGACAGGCGATTTCGTCTCGACAGCAGCCTGAACGATGGCCTGCATCTGCTCCATCGTATTGAAGTTGAAAGCGGGGATGGCGTAGCCACCGGCTACAGCCTTCTTGAACATCTCGCGCGTATTGACGAGACCTAAATCCTTGTAATTTACCATAGTTGTAATATTTAAATAAGAAACAATTTCTACAAACTGGCTGCAAAGTTACGAAATTAATTCATAATTCATAATCCATAATTCATAATTTCTAAGAACCGCTCACGTTTTTTTAATTTTATTTGCAGTTATGGGAATTATTTGCCACAAATTGCCAAACACACTTTTCACTTTTCCCCAATCAGGCCAACGTATGCAAATCCAGATACTTCTGCACGTCATCCTTGTAATTGTCGGAGACAGGGATGAAAGTGTCGCCGAAGACAATACGGAAACGGTCGATGGTACGCACCTCCGACATCCTGACAATGAAGGAGCGATGCGTGCGAAGGAATTCGGGACGGGGCAGATAGTCCTCCAACTTCTTCATCGACATCAGCGACATTATCTTCTCGCCGTTCTTCAGATGAATCCGCACATAGTCTTTCAATCCCTCAATATAAAGGATATCGTCGAGACTTACACGAAACAGTTTATAGTCGCTCTTGACGAACATAAAGCGGTCCTGGCGATAGACATCCTGCTTTTGGGCGACGCAGAACCATTCGAGTGCCTTGTCAGTAGAGCGCAGGAAGTCTTCATACGAGATCGGCTTCAACAAGTAGTCGAGGGCGTTGACCTTATAGCCCTCTATCGCATACTGGGGGAAGGCTGTCGTGAAGATGATCTTTGTATCCCTGGGCAGAATCTTTGCAAACTCGATGCCGCTCAGTTCCGGCATCTGAATATCAAGGAAGAGCAACTGCACAGGATTATTACGCAAATCCTTCATCGCAAGGATTGCACTATTGTAACTACCTTGCAAGTCCAGATAAGGGGTCTTGGCGACATAACTCTCCAGAAGCCCTGCTGCCAGAGGCTCGTCATCGATAATGGCACAATTGATGGTCATATTTTTTACACTTTAATTACAATTCGTGATAGATAAGTCTTGCCGTCGTCAGATTCACCTTTCTCCCATATATAGCGGTGGGGGTAGAACAGGTCGAGACGGCGTTGCACCTGACTTAGGCCGATACCATGCCCACTGCGGTCCTGTTGCGTCTTTGGATGATTTGAGTTCTTTATTTCGCAGACCACAAGGTCGCTGACTTCATTGTCACCCAAACGTTCGACAGCAGTACTGATACTGATATGCACATAACTCGGCTCTATTGGACTGATGCCATGCTTGAAGGCATTCTCCACGAGCGACACGAACAGCAGAGGAGCAATCTTCAAGTCGGGGTTAGCAACATCTTTCTCAAAAACGACATCAACATTCTGAGGCAGACGGATCTTCATCAGATTGACATAATTATCGAGAAATTGGATTTCACTGTTCAGCGGCACTTCTTCCTGCTGATTGTCATAAAGCATGTGGCGCAGCATCTTGGAGAGTTGCTGAATAGCATTTTGTGCCCTGGATGTGTCGAAAGCCGTCAAGGCATAGATGTTATTGAGCGTGTTCAACAGAAAATGCGGATTGATCTGTGAACGCAGGTTCCGCAGTTCAGCCTCAGCCCTTGCCGCCTCGGCTTCCAGGCGGGCATCCTCACTATGATGCCAGCGCAAGGCCAACTGAATGGTAGTGGCTATGGCGGCGGCTACAGACAGATTGAAGATATCGCGCAGAATAAAGAATAAAGTATCCACGACGGTCGGGTCACGATGATGATGCGGTGCGTCAGGATCAAAGTAAGTATGGGTAAATGTCATCCAATAATGCAGAAACACACCAAGGCACACCAGCATCACCAGATTCGTCAACCCATAATACCGATGTTTCCCTGTCACGAAATATTTAGGTGTCAGCCACAGGTAGTTGACATAGAACACAGTCATCATCAGCAACGGTGACATACAGAGCATCACATACTGTAAAGGAGCCACCCCCCTACCCCTGAGAAAGGTCAGCGGCGAAAGGAACAGAATGCCCCAGACGGCCATGTGGATAAGTATCGTGACCCGTCTATTCATGGCGGATGGCTTCTATAGGATCCATATTGGCTGCTTTTTGGGCGGGGATATAGCCGAAGAGTACGCCGATGCATACACAGACAAGGAATGACACATAGACCGACCAGGCTGGTACGCTTGACGGCATGCCAAACATCGGTACGAGGAAGGCACTGGCCGAACAGCCTACCAGGATGCCCAACAAGCCGCCCGTCACGGATATCAGCACCGACTCTATCAGGAATTGAAGCGAAATGACAGGCCCCGTAGCACCGACAGCCATACGGAGACCGATTTCCTTGGTGCGCTCAGTCACACTGACCAGCATAATATTCATGATGCCGATTCCTGCCACCAGAAGAGAGAAGGCCGCTGCCACAACGAGGATAATGGTCACCGTGTCCATCGTTGAAGACATCGTCTGCATCATTTCAGCCTGTGAGCGGATGGTGAAGTCGTCGGATGCATCCTCTTTCAACTTATGGTTGCTGCGCAGCATCTGAGTCAGTTCCTCGATGGCAGCATCAGAGAGTTCTTCGGTAATCGCAGAACAGACAATGCTGGAAAAGAAGGTCTGGGCAGCAATACGCTTCATCACGGTAGTATATGGAGCGATAATCACATTGTCCTGGTCCATGCCCCAGGAGTTGTAGCCTTTCGACTTCAGCACGCCGACGATCATCACCGGGATGCTCTTGAACCGAATAGTCTTGCCAATAGGGTCCACCCCTTCGCCAAACAATTCAGTGACAATAGTCTTTCCCACCACAACCTTCTTGGACGCTTTCTTGATATCCTCTTCCGTGAAGCACTCGCCCTGTTCGATGACCCATTGCTTGATGTCAAGATAATCGGGCGACTCTCCATAAACGGTCGTATTGGTGTTGTTGTTACCATAGATGGCCTGCCCGCTGGCCGTCACCTCGGGAGACACCTTTGTCACGAATTTTTTCTCACGCAGGATCCGTTCATAGTCAGCCATCTTCAATGTCTGCATACTCGACGGGTCCTGACGGACACCACCTCTCATATCTGCACCAGGGCGAATGGTCAGCAAATTGGTTCCCATCGTCGACAACTCCTTACGAATGCTTTCCTTTGAACCCTGTCCGATAGCCATCATGATGATAACGGCTGCCACACCGATGATAATGCCCAGCATGGAGAGGAAGGAGCGCATCTTATTGTTGCCAACGGCCTTTATGCTTACTTTGAACAGATTCAGTATATTCATCTTGCTATTATTCTTTTGCCTCTTAATATTATCCCATTTTACTTTTTTATCTTTTCATCAGTCGTCGTTCGGCACCGGCAACTGTGCGAGGGCCTCTGCTGCCGACTTGATGTTGGTATTAATGGTATCCTCCCGAATCTTTCCATCACGCAAATTGATGTTACGACTCGAATACTCGGCTATCTCCGGGTTATGGGTTACGAAGATAATCGTATGTCCCTGACGATAAAGTTCTTGAAAGAGTACCAGCATCTCGAACGAGGTACGGGTGTCAAGATTACCTGTGGCCTCATCGGCAAGGAGCACAGCCGGGTCATTCACCAGCGCACGGGCAATGGCGACACGCTGCATCTGACCGCCTGACATCTGGTTTGACTTATGATAGAGACGGTCGCCCAACCCTACTGCCTTTAAGGCCTTGACAGCCCGCTCGCGACGCTCGGAGGCCGACACGCTAGAATTGTACATCAGCGGCAGTTCCACATTCTCTACGGCCGTGGTCTTTGCCAACAAATTATAATTCTGGAACACGAAACCAATCTTACGGTTACGCAGATGGGCCCGCTGCGTCTTAGACATCGAGCGTACCGCCACCCCGTCGAGGAAATACTCTCCACTTGTCGGTGTATCGAGGCAGCCCAACTGATTGAGCAGTGTGGACTTGCCAGAACCGGAGGTACCCTGGATAGTGACGAACTCACCCTCGTAGATCTTGAAAGAGACACCCCGCAGGGCCTTTACCGTCTCACTGCCCACCTGGAAATAGCGCTTTACATCCTTCAATTCGATTACAACCTTTCTTTCGTCCATAGTCCTTGTTGTTTGGCTCAGATCAAGTCGACTCTCTCAGAGGCGCTTCTTTTGTCTGAATTCATTTCTTTTGCTGTTGATTGTTCCTATTGTTTCTCGGACGTGGCATGAAGGGGTTGCTGGCCTGTTCCTGCTGCGGGTCATCGCCCCCCCCACCAATGCTGAAATCCGTCAGGACTTCCGTGCCGGCACTGACACCGCTCAGGATCTCTGTCAGCATGCCATTCGAAGTTCCGATCTCCACCTTATGAGCCTTAAACACATCGCCTTCCCTTGTCCAGACCTTATGCTCACCTTCCGTATCCTCGATGGTCTGCCCCTTGCCAAGAAGCATCTCATTGGGAGTGAAACGGAGTGCCTTCGAAGGCACAGCCAACACATTGTTCAACTCCAGTGTATAGATCGTCACGTTAGCCGTCAGTCCCGGCTTCAGTTTCAGGTCGGCATTGGGTGCTGAGATCACGACCTCGTATGTCACCACATTGCTCGAAGTCGCCGCCTGTTGGCGCACCTGAGTTACTCTTCCCTCAAAGGAATCTTCAGGGAAGGCATCGACCGTGAAACTGACGCGCTGCCCCTCCTGCACGCCACCGATATCGGCCTCGTCGATGTCGGCAATGACACGCATATCCGTCAGGTCTTGGGCAATCACAAACAGTTCCGGCGTATTGAATGAAGAGGCAACCGTCTGCCCTTCCTCCACCGACTTCGACAGCACGACCCCATCGATCGGCGACGTGATGGTGGCATAGCCCAGATTCGTCTGGGCACGCTGTACACTCTCCTTCGCAGAGTTCACTTGTTGAAGTGCTGTCTGATACTGTAGTCGGGCGTTCTCATAGTCGTCGGCACTGACCAGTCCCTTCTCATAAAGCGTCTTATACCTGTTGTAATTACTCTGACGATAGTTCAAAGTGCTCTCTGCCGAACTCAGATTGGCCTTTTGCGCATTCAGTTCACTGATCAGGTTCGTCTTGTCCAATTCGGCTATCACCTGGCCCTTCTTCACCACGGAGTTATAGTCCACATAAAGGCGACTGACAATGCCCGACACCTGAGTACCCACCGTCACCGAGGTCACCGGTTCGATGGTTCCCGTAGCAGTGATACTGGTCTGGATGCTGGTGTTCTCCACTTTGGCTGTGGAAAAAGTCACCTTCTCTTCCTTCTTGCCACCCGACAACAGCCAGACGGCAACAGCCATCCCGGCAACAACGGCCGCGATGACACCCCACATTTTCTTATTCTTCATATTTCCTTTGATTTTTCACTTATTCACCATTTCAACGATCCATCCTTATAGAAAGCCAGCATCTGCTCATTATACAGAGCCTGGTACTTCGACTGCAACTGGTTCTGCTGGGCAGTCAGCAGGGCATCCTTACCCTTCATCAGTTCCACAATGTTTTTCAGTCCAAGGCGGAATTGTTCAGACAACAGGTCATAACTCTGCTGAGCACTCTCCACACTGGCCGAGGCGGCCACATACTTCTGCTGATTGTTCAGCGCGTTCAACCAAAAGGTTTGGATATTGGTATAGAGTGTTTTCTCCTGATCCTGCAAATCCAGTTGTGCCGTCATTTGCTGAATCTTCGCTTTGTTGACTGCGGTCTTTGTTGAACGCCCGTCATAAATGGGAATGTTCACCCCCAGCCCCACCTGACTCGACAGATTGCTCTTCATCTGATTGCCCCAGCCATCACTGGCCAGAGAGTTGGTTGACGTGCTCACCCCTCCTGTCACATTGACCGTGGGGAGCCATCCGGCCTTGGCAATATTCACACTCACACCGCTCCGTTTAACAGCAAGCCGAAGGCGCTCCAGTTCAGGGCGCACCAGCAAAGCGTCCTCATAGACACTCTGCAGCGAGGGTATTTCCGCCAGCACCGTTGCATCGCTGATCTCCGGAATGACCACATCAAAGTCTTGCTCGTCTGTAATCTCCAGCAACTGCTTCATCTGGAGTTTGTAGGTTTTCAACTGGCTACGGGCTTCCACAATGGCATATTCGTCATTGGCGCGCTGAGCCGTCAACTGTGCAAGGTCAGCCTTCGACATCTTGCCGACCTCCAGCATCTCCTTTCCCCGCTCCTCTGTCTTCCTGCTCGTCTCCAACGTCTGTTCACTCACTTTTACATGCTCATCCAAATAGAGTATCTGCGCATAAATCTGCGCGATACGCTCCTGGATGTTATTGGCTGTAGCATGCTCCTGAAGTTCAGCCTCCTGCTCTGCCAGTTGGTCCAGTTTGATGGTATTCTGCTTACGGTTGCCACTCCAGACAGTCCATTGCGCATTGACAGCATAATTACCATTGTAGAAAGTCTTGTCAACCTTCGTGTTCAGTGTCCCATTGGTAACAGTCGAAATACTCGACATCTTCCAGGGCTGATAGCCGAGACTCTGATTGGTCGAAGCAGACACGGTAGGCAGCAGGGCCGCCTTGGCACCCTTCAGGTCTTCCGTTGCACTCTGCTTTTGCAACTGCGATTTCTTCAAAGTGATATTATTGGCGAGCGCATAGTCAATACAGTCTTGCATCGACCACTTCTTCTGAGCCTGTCCGCCCATAGCCGTCATCAGCATCACTCCAATCAATACTAATCCTTTCTTCATACGTTTCATATTTTCACGGTGCAAAAATACGACTTTTTTCCCAAAGCCAGAAATATTATATACAAGAATTGGCAGTTAGTAGACTTTAACTGCCAATTCTTCGACAAATTCAAGATTTGTTAAATCCGTTAACCTTGTTCAATTTTCAGTTCCAGCCTCACGCCTACGCGTAACAAGGCAGAAGGCGAAAAGACCCACAAGGACATAGCCGATAAGGGGAATAACGAAGGGAATCACCAGATTCGTCGCATCAGCAATGGCACCAACCAGCAGGAAGCCACATCCGCCCACAGGCGTCATCATCAGGATAGATGAAGCCGTCTTCGTCAGACTGCCCAAGTCTCGAAGGGCCAGTGAAAATATTGTGGGGAACATTATCGCCTCAAAGAGGTAGATACCCAGCAGTCCAATGAATGAGACATAACCCAAGTCCATCAGCACCAGCATTGTACAGGCCACACTGCCAATGGCACAATAGAACAACATCCACTCTGCACGAATCTTACGCATCAACATGCTGCCGCCAAAGCGTCCCACCATAAAAAAAGCCAGCGCACCCGTCAGCACCATCGAAGCCGTACGGTCGTCCATCCAGCCCTGTCCTGTGACAAAGTTGATGAAGTAACTGTTTATGGAGATCTCTGACACCTCATAGGCCAGAAGGGCTATCAGACCATAGACAAAGAACTTGTGCCGCCAGACCACCCTCAGCGGTTCACTGCCATACTTTGCCTTCTCCTCCATACCATCATGATGCTCTATCTCCGGCAGACGGATCTTGGCAAAGACGAATGCAATCACCAACACTACGATGCCAAGTATCACGTATGGCACTGCCACATTCGAACCTGCGCCGCTGAACAGGAACTGGCCGACTGCAAAAGTGGCAAAAAGGCATCCCATCCCATTGAACGACTGCGAGAGGTTCAGTCTTGCTGATGCCGTCTCCCTGGCTCCCAGTTCCGTCACGTAGGGATTAGCCGCCGTCTCAAGGAACGTCAGGCCACAGCCAATAATAAAAAGGGCAAAAAGGAAGGCAACGAGCGTGGCGGTCCCTGCTGCTGGCACAAAAAGGAATGCTCCAAGGCCAAAAAGGATTAGTCCGAAAACCACACCACGACGATAGCCAAACCGATTGATAAACAGTCCGGCGGGAATAGCCATCAAGAAATAGCCCAGATAGGTAGTCACCTGAATCAGCGACGACTCCGTGATAGAGATGTCAAGCGTGTTCTGGAAATGCTTGTTGAGCACATCGAGAATAGCCCGCGCAAATCCCCAAAGGAAAAAGAGCGTGGTTATCAATATGAACGGCACCAGATAATTGGTGCCGTTCTGGCGGAACAATCCGTTCTGATCGTCCTTCATTTACTTCTTCTCTTCTGGTTCTATCATTTTCCAGATACCTGCAGCACAGGCTGCGCCCACGAACGGGCCAACGATGAAGATCCAGAGATTTGCCAAAGCCGTACCACCTTGGAAAATAGCAGGTGCAATAGAACGGGCTGGGTTCACTGAAGTGCCAGTGTAACGGATGCAAACAAGGTGAACCAAAATCAGGCTCAGACCGATAGCCAGACCGGCAAAGTTATTGGTTGCACCATTGGTCTTGGCTGTAGCACCCAACACAACGAGAACGAATACACAGGTAAAAATAATCTCTGCCAGCAGTCCACCAAGCATCGAGACGTTAGCCTGCAGGTCATTGGCACCTGTACCATCGAGTCCGGGCACATTCTCTGTGAGGATATAGAGCAAAGCGCTGCCAATGAAGGCGCCGATCACCTGGAAGAGCATATACATGCCACAATCCTTGGCGTCGATACGACCTGTCAGGAAGCAACCGAGTGTGATGGCCGGATTGATGTGGCAACCAGAGATACCACCGATAGTATAGGCCATAGCCACCACAGCCAGACCGAAGGCAAAAGCCGTCCCCACCACAGCAGGGATATTGTTAACAGGGTCACAACCCAGACTCACTGCGACACCGCAGCCCATCAATACGAGCACCATTGTGCCCACCATTTCTGCCAAATACTTTTTCATAACTCTTTAGTTTTTAATGTTAATACTTTATGATTTTACTCTTTTACCTTTTTACTTTTTTATTCTTCCTCGTATTTGAAATAATCGAAATCGGCAAAAGTAGCACCATCGTTGCCTTTCTGATAAGCATACATACCGATCACGACTCCAGTGAAACCACCAACGACCTCTGTGCTGACCAACGAGCAACTCATTTTATAATAAGGTGTATATTCCTTACCGTCGAGGGAATATTCAAAGTCGTATGTCTCACCGTCACTCTTGATGCGCAGCCAGACCTCAAAGCCGTCTATCTCATCAGCCGCCAGCACAGTCTCGATACTCTTCAGGCTCGCCTTCACAGCAATACACATCCGCGCTTTTCTGGCCTGTAGGCAGAAGTCCACATGGCCATCGTTGATCTGATAGACACTCAGCCCTGCCTGATCATCGGTGGCACTCTCACTGAAGTTCAGATGCGTCTCCACCAGCACCTTGGCACTCTCCTGCCGGCGGCCGATAAAAGTGGGGCGCTCATTCTTGGTCAGCGAACTGTTTGAGCCGCGAAGGCGCAACAAACCATTTTCTATCCTGTAGTTTGCCGAGTCGGGATTCTGGATATAGACCCATTCCGGTCCAAGCGGCTTGGTGAAATCGTAATAATCAGCCTTCTTCTGCATCGGGACCTGAGGTAAAGTCCTGACCTCCATCACCGTATCCACGGGATGACCACCATTCACCACAGGCCATTGGCCCTTCGCCCATTCTACAGGAGCCAGATAAGTCTCACGCCCCAGATGGTGATAGGAACCACCAAAGTTACGATAAGCCAGGAACACGATCCACCACGAGCCGTCCTTAGCCTGCACGAAGTCTCCATGCCCCGTACCCTGTATCTGCATCCCCTGCCCTGCCATTGAGCAGTTTGTCAGCAGCGGATTGTTGGGATTAGCCACATACGGCCCGTCAATCTTTCTGCTACGGGCGATAGTGAGTCGGTGAGCCAATTCAGTACCTCCCTCGGAAATAAGGAGATAGTACCAGCCGTCTTTCTTATAGAGATGTGGTCCTTCCGGATAGCGTCCGCCAGTACCCTGCCAGAGAGCCTTTCCGGGCGTCAGTTGCTTGCCCGTCACAGGGTCAATCTCACAGAGCGTGATCGTGTTGTCGGGATTGCTCACCATGTAGCACTTGCCGTTCTCAAACCAGAGAGAAGGGTCTATCCCCTGCTGCTCCAGCCAGATAGGTTCACTCCAGGGGCCTTGAGGATCCTTGGCCGTCACCATGAAATTGCCACCGTTGCCCACATTGGTCGTAATCATATAGTAGGTACCCTCATGATAGCGGATGGTGGGCGCATAGATGCCCAGCCAGGAGGTGGCACCCTTCAGCGGCAGTTGCGACTCACGGTCGAGCACATTGCCTATCAGTTCCCAGTTCACCAAGTCCTTGGAATGGTAAATGGGCACACCAGGGAAATACTGAAAGGAAGAATTGACCAGATAGAAGTCATCCCCCACCCTACAGACACTGGGGTCAGGATGATAGCCGGGGATAACAGGGTTTCGCAACTGCGCCCATGCTGTCAGCGTGAGCAGAAACACAACGAATGTCAAGAGCGCCTTTCTCATAATTCTATCCGATTTTGGCAGCAAAATTACAAAAAAAGCCACAGACTACATAGATTTTTACAGAAAAATTCTGTGAGAATCAAAAAAAATCTGTGATTATCTGTGAAATCTGTCGCATTGATTAGAATTTATTAGTAACTTTGCGGCCACAATGGAACAGAAGAATCAATACATCACACAGTATCCCGAACTGATGAAGGGGAAGCGGATACTCTACGTCCACGGCTTTGGTTCGTCAGGACAGTCTGGCACAGTGACACGCATCCGCGAAGCACTGCCATGTACGGAAGTCATCGCACCCGACCTGCCTGTCCACCCCCAGGAGGCCATGTATTTATTAAATAATGTATGCGCGCAAAAGCAGCCCCACCTCATCATCGGCACCTCCATGGGCGGCATGTATGCCGAGATGCTGCGCGGCTTCGACCGCATCCTCGTAAACCCGGCCCTACAGATGGCCGACACGATGAAAGAGCACAACATGATGGGCTCTCAGCAATTCCAGAATCCCCGGCAGGACGGCATACAGGAATTTTATGTCGACAAGGCATTAGTGAAGGAATACCGCGAGATGACAGGCCGATGTTTCGAGGGGGGCGACAGTGAAGACAGAATGCGGGTATGGGGGCTCTTCGGAGATGAAGACACCACCGTCCACTCCCTCGACCTCTTCCACCAGCACTATCCAACAGCCATCCGTTTCCACGGCGGGCATCGCATGAACGACAAGTCATTCATGCACTCGGTCATACCTGTCATCAGGTGGATTGACGACCAGCAGGAGGGCCGCGAGCGTCCCATCATCTACATCGATATCAATAGCCTCATCGACAAATACGGGCATCCGCAGTCATCATCACAGAAGGCCGTCCGCACGCTGCTCGAGAACTATCAAGTCTACTTCGTAGCCCCCTCCGAGAACACAGTGTATACAACGACAGTGTCATGGTTATATGACTACATCAACGTCCCCGCCTACGCCCACACAGTCTTCACAGAGCGCAAGGACTTGCTCTATGGCGACTACCTCATCGATGCCGACAAGACAGAGGGGATGGCAACACTCATCCATTACGGTTCCGACACTTTCAAGACCTGGGACGACATCATCGACTACTTTTCTCACTTAGGAGGACAATAGTAGCATCGGACTGACACAAAGTGACATGAAAACAGCCATAGTCGGCGGCGGAGCCGCAGGATTCTTCCTCGCCATCAACCTCAAAGAGATGTGCCCGGAAATGCAAGTCGACATCTTTGAGCGCAGCCGCCGGGTGCTGGCAAAGGTGGAGATCTCTGGCGGCGGGCGGTGCAATTGTACCAACTCTTTTGCGGAAGTGCGCGACCTCTCAGACGTCTATCCCCGAGGACACCGACTGATGAAACGGCTGATGAAAGGCTTCTCCCATAAGGATGCCTTTCAGTGGTTCGAGCATCATGGCGTAAGGCTAGTGACACAGGAAGACCAATGTGTCTTTCCCGCCTCGCAGGACTCCCAAACCATCATCAACTATTTCCTCGCCGAAGCCCGTCGGCATCATATTGAGATAAACACGGGACGACCTGTCAAGGCGTTCGAAGATCTCACTGGCTACGACTTTGTTGCAGTCACCACAGGTGGTTCCCCAAAACCAGAAGGACTCCGCTGGTTGGCCGACCTTGGCCACGAAACTGTCCGTCCTGTTCCTTCACTCTTCACTTTCCGTATTGACGATGAACGGATTCATGACTTGATGGGCACGGTCGTCGAGGATGCCACAGCCCATATACCCGGTACATCCTTCCGAGCCAGCGGCCCCCTGCTTATCACCCATTGGGGCTTCAGCGGCCCGGTCATCTTAAAGTTGTCCAGTTATGCAGCCCGTCAATTGGCTGAGAGCGATTATCAGATGCCTATAACCATCAACTGGCTCTGCCGCAAGGATGAGGAAATCAAGCAGGAACTCATGCGCCTCACCGTCGAGGGCGGCAAGAAGCAACTGGCCTCCCTACATCCTTTCAACCTCCCCGCCCGTCTCTGGACTTATCTTTTAGACAAGTCACTTGGCCAGCGCGCCCAGAGTCCATGGATGAGCCTCAACCAGAAAGAAGTCAACCGGCTGACAAATATCCTTACCAACGACACTTACAACATAGCAGGTCGTGCACCTTTCAAGGACGAGTTCGTCACCTGCGGAGGCATCGCCCTAAGTTCTGTCAATCCTCGCACGCTCGAAAGTCGTCACACTCCTCACCTCTATTTTGCGGGGGAGGTACTCGACATCGATGGCATCACGGGAGGGTTCAATTTCCAGGCCGCCTGGACCACTGCCTACACCGTAGCCCAGGCCATCACAAAGGAATCGGAATCTCAGAAGACATAGCCAAGGTTGATGTAGAAATAGGGCTGCTTGGTCTTGTTGGAATAACCGACAGAAGCACCCAAAGGTCCGAAGACCGCATCATAATAATAGGAGAACGAGCCGCCTAGCAGTGTTCTGGAGTCCAGCAATTCGCCAATCTCCATTGCCTGCTGGCCGACCGCGGCCCGCAACAGGAAATAGTGGTTTCTGCCAAACCGCTGCTGAGCCTGAAGTTGCATGGCCACGAAGAAAGGATCGACATGTTCCAGATAGTTGACACCGGCAAAGGGCTGTTGCTGAAAGACTCTGTGGCCGAACCACTCACCGCCGATCAGATTACTCAGGATTGCGGGGCGCTCCTCACCGAAGAGCAGACGGCCATAGAGCATCGGCTGAAGGGTAAACCGATGACTGAAGGGCATTGACATCCGCCACATGACAGAGACATCACTCAAGCCTGGCTGATCGTTGAGACGAGCAAAATTGTCAGTATAGTAGGCAAACTGAGCGTTCAATTTCGACCCCCGACTCGGGAAATACCAGTTGTCCTCTGAATTATAGTTCACACGAGCATAGTAACTATAATAGTGTCCGTTACTCAAGTCGCCGATGGTGTGATGTGTCTGTTCCCCTCTCAGGACATGGGGGAAGTGATAATTGTCCCAGCGCAGACCAGCCACCACATTGAAGTTGCGCACATTGAAGTTGAGTAGTGAGAGTTCGACAGCATGCTGATTATAAGTGAAGTTATAGTCCTTGTCTCCCTGTTCATAGATATTGATCTCGTCACGGTGGAAGGCATACGAGAGTGTGGGTCTGAGCAGTCTTCCCGGATAGAATGTCAAGTCGAGGCGGGCCATGATGCGCATGCCTAACCTTAGCGTCAGGTCAACATCAGGCAGCACCGACTTGCGCAATGGGAAATTGCCATTCACCTGTAGGGCCACCATCTCCTCGGTATCAAAGCGAACGCCCAGGTTCAGTTGGGTTGTTTTCTTGGGCCCGGCATTGACAATGGCCTTCATACCGCCATCCGTCTTGGTCAAGTGATAAGTGGGATCCTGATAGAAAAGCACCGACCGCATGGCGGTGAGCATCTGCTCTATGCGACGCGTGTCGATAGTATCGCCTTGATGCAGGTGAAACTTGGAACGGATGTATTTCTCATCGAAGGACCCTATATTGGTAAACTCCACATTGGTGATGGCTGGGAAAGCCGGATTATGACGACTCCCCGAAGCGACGTTTACTGCTGCCTGTGACAGGCCAAGCCGCTGTCGGACCTGAGCCAGTTCATCCCAGTGGGCCATTGCAGCCTCCTCACCACGCCGCAGCAGGGTGTCGAGGGCCTGGCTGGTAAAACTGGCCGCAGTATAGCCCTTGGTGTCTACCTTAATCATCACGTCGGTGATGGCAAGATTCTCCTGATACTTGTTTTTGGTATTGATGTCGAGTATCTGCATCAAGATGTTTGAAGGCTTGTCGAGTTCATCTGCCGGAATGGGATTGTCGGTGACAGATATGCCGATGATAATGTCAGCGCCCATCCGGCGGGCGAGGTCAGCAGGATAATTGTTGCGCATGCCACCGTCCACAAGTACCATGCTGTCAATCCTGACAGGCGTGAAGACGGCGGGGATGGCCATCGAGGCCCGCATGGCCTGTGCCAAATAACCACTGTGGAAGTCATATTCGGTGAAGTCGACGAGATTGGTGGCGACACAGGCGAAAGGTATCGGCAGTTGATTGAAGTCGATGGAGTCGCTATAGCCCGCCACGAGCCGTTCGAAGAGGCTATGCAGGTTCTTGCCCCTGATAATGCCGCCTCCCTTGAGGCGCCTGTCCTTGGAGAACGATAGTCCTGTGGAGATGATATAGGAGTTCTGCCTCTGTCGCTCCTCTATCGACTGTCTGCTCAGGTCTTCGCGGTCGAGGATCAGGGCATTCCAGTCCTGGTGGCGCACAATGGAATCGAGGGCGTCGGCATGATAGCCAATGGCGTAGAGTCCGCCGACGATGCTGCCCATCGATGTTCCCGTAATAATGTCAATGGGCACTCCGGCACGCTCTATCACCTTGAGAGCCCCCACATGCCCCACGCCCTTGGCCCCACCTCCACTCAACACCACGGCCACTTTCTTCCGGGGTGCCGCCTGTTCTGGCTGCGCCATAGCGACCTGCCCCACCAGCAGAGCCGTCATCAGACATGTCATCCACACACTCTTCATATATCGGGCACAATGACTATTGAGTCGTCCGGCAGTATTTATCGATGACAAGGGCAATGGCGCCGTCGCCTGTGACGTTACAGGCCGTGCCGAAGGAGTCCATCGCGATGTAAAGGGCTATCATCAGAGCCTGCTGGTCGGGCGTGAAGCCGAGAATAAAGCCCAGCGGGGCGAGGGCCGCCATAATGGCACCGCCCGGCACGCCTGGTGCTGCCACCATCACGATGCCCAGCATCAGGATGAAATGGAGGAAGGTCATGAAGTCGTGGGGTATGCCTTCGAGCAGGCAGATGGTGAGGGCACAGGCTGTGATCTTCATCGCCGAGCCCGACATGTGGATGGTGGCACAGAGGGGCACCGTGAAACCTGCGACCTGCTCAGAGGCTCCATTCTTGATGGTCTGCCGCAGCGTGACGGGGATGGTGGCCGCCGATGAGGCAGTGCCGAGAGCCGTCATATAGGCGGGCATCATTGTCCAAAGCAGGCGTAAAGGGTTCTTGTGCGTCAGTCCGCCGGCAATCACAAATTCGTAGAGCAGGATGACCACATGGAGGATGAAGATGACGAAAATGATCTGTGCAAAGACAATCAGGATGCGATAGGCCTCGCCGGAGACCATCATCTGGAGGAAGATGCCAAAGATGTAAAGGGGCAGCAAGGGGATGATGGCGGCACTGATGGTCTTGGCGATAATCTCACGGAACTCGCGGGTGACGCCTTTCAGACTGGTCATCGACGATGTCTCGCTGTCGCCAGGCAACTTTGGAGAACCATAGGCGATGCCCAGCCCCAGGACAAAGGAGAATATGAGAGCCGACATGACATCAAAGAGGGGCGGTATCTTAACCGTGAAGTAGGGTTCGATAACTTGTGCCTGAGCGACAGCCGCATTGGCCTGAGCCGCCTCCACCATACGGGGGAAGAAGGCGGTGCCAGTGCCGTAGGCCAGCAGGCCGGCCAGTGCCGTATCAAGATAGGCCACTGCCACCGTGGCCAACAGCAGCCGCCCAGCCCCACGGCCCACCTCTCCGATGGCGGGCGTCACCAGGCCAACGATGATCAGCGGTATCATAAAACCAAGAAACTGGCTGAACACGCCATTGAACGTGGCGAACAGCCTCACCCACCCCAACGGCAGGAAACTGCCAAGGGCAAGGCCGAGGACAATGGCCATCAGAATGCGGGGGAGCAAGCCTATCTTATTCAAGTTCATTATTCTTCTTTTTTATTTTTTACCTTCGTAGAGATGTCACAATGCGGTGTCTCACCCCTTTGCCTTTGGCAGGATCACCACTCCCGTCTGCTTCTTGCCGTCCATCATGATTTTCAGAGGACTGTCGAAGCGAACGTGCCTGACGTATTCCGTCTCCTCCACGGCAGGCATCGCATCGAGGATGTCCTTCTGGAAGATGCCGTCGCCGGTATAAGTGTTGATAGTGAAATAGCCCACCCCAAAGGAGGTCAGGTTCTGGAAGAAATGCGTGCCCTGTGAGGGGTCTACGTGATAGTTCTTCAGGCTCGACTCCACGATGACGCGTGCGGCAGAGATGTGGGGCCACTTGACAGGGACCCCCAGCCAGTAGTCGCTTGACCCCCATCGCCCTGGTCCGATGAGCACATAGTTCTTATCGGCATCCAGGAACTTCTGGTTGATACGTTCTATGTGCGATGCGATAGTGGGATTGTTGGCTGCGGTGAAGTTGTCGTCGGTCTTGACATAGACCACGTCGACCACGTCTTCGGAAATGCCGTGGCCCAGGCTGTTGTAGGAACGCAGCAGGCAGTCGGCATCGGGGATCTGCTGAAGGTCTTCGTCGAGCACCTGCTTGGAGTCGACGATAGGCCGAATCTGGAGCAGGTAGAGTTCGCCTGCGGCCCGCTGCCCACCGCCGCCGTGGAGGCAGCAGGCGAACTCGATCTCCACAGGACGTCTCATCTCCTCCGAACCGAATTTCTGTGCCATCTGCAGCAGTTCTGGCAGGGGGAAGACTCCCTGCTGGAGCACACCGCAGAAGGTGATGACCTTGCGCCCGCCCTCATAGATGCCGTCGCGGATCACCTGATCCGTCGGGTCGTAGGTCGAGGCGATATAGGTGAGCGAGCCGTCGGCATCAGCCTGCTTCACACGGAGTTTCTTGATATTGAAGCCATCGTCCACTTTGAAGTCGTCGCCGACATGCGACATGTCGAGTGCATAGAAGCGGGTCTGCGTGTCGCGCAGGGCCGTCTCCATCTCCGAGGTCTGGAGCACCTGTGTCGGATGATAGGGCGAGACGCGGAGCGTCTGCCCGCCGTCGACGATATACTTGCCCAGTCCGAGGGCGAGGCTGGCGATGCCCTCCTCTGCCGTCTCGTCACCGATGGGGTAATAGTTCAGCGAGCGCAGCACGCCCGAGAAGTTGGGATAGTAGAGGTCGCCGTACTGCTTACCCACTACTTCCTGCAGTATGACAGCCATTTTCTCCTGGTCGATGACGTTCTGCGTGGCCGTCATATAGGCCTTCGAGTCGCGGTAGTAGACGGAGGCATAGACGCCCTTGATGGCACAGGCCAGCATCCGCAGCATCTCGTACTTGTCACTGAGATAGGGTATCATATAGGTGGAGTAGATGCCGGCGAAGGGCTGGTAATGACTGTCCTCGAGCAGCGATGAGGAGCGCACGGCGATGGGCGACCTGACGGCATCGAAGAAGGTGAAGAAGTCGGCTATCAGCGAGTCGGGCAACTGTGCCTTGAGGAAGTGCTGCAGGATCTCCTCGTCGGAGGCGTCGGAGAGTGCTATGGGGTAGAGGTTGTTCTTCTCCATGAACTCGTCGAAAAAGTCGGTGCAGAGCACGACGGTCTTCGGTATCGATACCTGGGCGTTCTCATACTGGTTGAGTTCGGGATGGCGCTTGATGATGTTGTCGAGGAAGGCCAGTCCGCGGCCCTTGCCACCCAGTGAGCCTTCGCCGATACGGGCGAAGTGGCTGTAGGAGTCGAACTTCAGGCGGTCGAAGACGGCCACCACGCCGATGTTCTTCATCCGCCGGTACTGCACGATGGCATCGAAGATGATCTGCCGGTGAGCGTCCACATCCTGCAGTTTGTGCCACGTGACGTGTTTCAGAAAGGCCGAGACGGGGAAGATGGCACGTGCGCAGAGCCAGCGGCTCATGTGATTGCGGCTGACGTGGTAGAGCATCGAGTCGCGGGGTATCTTGAAGATGTTGTCCTGCAGTTCCTTCAGCGACGACACGCGGAAGATCTCCTCCTTGGTCTGCGGGTCGCGGAAGATGAAGTCGCCGAAGCCCATGTGCTCTTCCATCAGTTTGTGCAGGTCGACATTCATCTTCGTCGAGTTCTTGTCGATGAAGTGATAGCCGGCGGCCTCCGCCTTCTCGCGGTTGCATGCCTCGCTGGAGTCGAGGATGAGGGGCACGTACTCGTCACGCCTGCGGATCTCGGCCAGCAATTTCAGTCCGGCCTCGGGGTCGCCCTCCTCCACATGGCTGAGCCGTCCCGGCACGCTCTTCATCGGGAAGCGGGTGTCGGAGATGACGCCCAGCGTGTTCTCGTGATACTTCTCATAGAGTGCCATCGCCTCCTCATAGTTCGTGGCCAGCACCACCTTCGGCCGTCCTCGCTTGCGCTGGGCGGCTGCGTGGGGATTGAGGGCCTCGGTGGAGAAGCGCTTCGACTGGGCCAGAATATAGTTATAGAGGTTAGGGAGCACAGAGGAGTAGAAACGGATGTTGTCCTCGACGAGCAGGATCATCTGCACGCCGGCCTCATGGATGTCGTGCTCGATGTTCATCTTGTCCTCCAGCAGTTTGATGATGGAGAGGATGAGGTTGGTGTTGCCCAGCCAGCAGAACACGTAGTCAAATACCGTCATGTCCTCGTTTTCGATGCGCTTGGTGATGCCGTGTGAGAAGGGGGTCAGCACCACACAGGGGATGGCGGGATGACCGGCCTTTACCTGGCGTGCCACGGCGAAGGCGTCGTTGTCGGCATTGCCCGGCATGCAGATCACGAGGTCTATGTCCGTCGTCTGCAGCACTTCATTGGCCGCTTCGGTGGTCGACACCTGGGTGAACGTCGGGGGATAGCGCAACCCCAGTTCCATATACTCGTCAAATATCTTCTCGTCCACGCGTCCGTCGTCCTCCAGCATAAAGGCGTCGTATGGATTGGCCACAATGAGCACATTGAAGATGCGCCGCGTCATCAGGTTGACGAACGACACGTCCTTCAGATAGAACTTATTCCACATCCCCGAGCCGTTCGTCTCACCTGTCCGCGGCCCTTCTTGCGTTGTATTTGTCACTTCTTCCATCGTCGGTCTTGGTTTTTATGGCTGCAAAGATACGAAAAAATCCCTGATACGGCATCGCTTATCGGGGATTTTTAGCAAAAAAACAAGAGATTTGTTCTGTCGTTTCGCAAGAAATGACTACCTTTGCCGCCAACATGGGAAGGAAAAAGTTTTACAGCGAGAAGGCAAGCAGCCTCTCGGCAGACATCCGCCGACTGCGGAAGCGCAACACGATGTTCATCGTGGGCGAACTCACGACGTTCACACTGATGATAGCCGCCTTGGCCGGGTTTGCATCGACAGACACCGGCTACACCTACTTATATATAGCAGCCCTGATGCTGGCGGCCTATGTCGTCATCCGCCATAGTGACGTCAGAAACAGCAGCCGCATCGAGACCCTGGAGAATATCCGAAGCGTGTATCTGAAGGAACTGGCCTATCTCGACGGCGACTTCAGCGGCTTTGGCGACGGCGCGCAATATGCCAACCCCAGCCACCCCTACACTTACGACATGGACGTCTTCGGGCGCAACTCGCTGTTCAACCGCATCAACCGCACCGTCACGACTGGCGGCAGCGATGTGCTGGCCGCCATGCTGGGCGGCGCGGGAGAACATGCGCTCGCCCCTGCCCTGAAAGAACTGGCAGAGGCCGAGCCGCTTCGCACACTGTTCCTCTCTTGTGGCCAACGGGGCACAATCAGCACTGCCGACGTGCTCGCCGCCTTGCAGGGCATGAAGGAGATGCCATTGCCGAAGTGGCCGAAGTCTCTGCTCTCGCTCATCACGGCATACGGAGCCATCGCTGGCCTCATCGCCTCTGTCGGGCTGGCAGCAATGGGCGTGCTGGCCGCCGACGTGCCTGTCACCTGGGGCATCGCCCAGTTCTGCATCGTCTATGGGCTCCACATCCGCACTCTTCGGGATGCACACAAGGCCGTCAACAAGATGCACAAGCAACTATCCACCTACATCCGGCTCATCATGCTCATCGCTGAATCAGACCTGAAGCATGAGGCATGCCTGAAAATCAAAGCCCGCCTATCGGGCGACAAGGCCAGCGCCCTGACCTCCTTCAGGGAACTGCAGCGCATCCTCGACGGCCTGGATCGCCGAGGCAACCAGTTGGGCCTGTTCCTCTCCGACGCCTTTGCCTGCTCTGACTTTTTCCTCGTGCGGCGATTCATCAAGTGGCAGGAGCGCTACTTGCTGCAAGTGGAGGACTGGATCAGCAGCGTGAGCCGCTTCGACGCCCTCGTCTCGATGGCCACCTTCAGATACAACGAGCCTACAGCCATTGATGCGGAGATTATTGACACCGACGGGGTGACCTATGAGGCAGAAGACATTCGACACCCGTTCCTGGGACAAAAGGCTGTGGGCAACGACTTCACCATCCGCGACAACCACTTCTACATCATCACGGGAGCCAACATGGCGGGCAAGAGCACCTTCCTGCGCACCATCGGCGTGAACTATATCCTGACCCGCTGCGGCATGCCCGTCTTCGCCCGTCGGATGCGGGTGTCGGTCTTTTCACTGTTCAGCAGCATGCGCACCACGGACGACCTGACGCAGGGCATCAGTTACTTCAATGCAGAGTTGCTGCGCCTGCAACAGTTGATGGCATATTGCAGACAGCAGCCCCACACCCTCATCATCCTTGACGAAATCCTGATAGGCACCAACTCGCTCGACAAACTCAACGGCTCGCGGCTCTTCCTTGAGTCTGTCCAGCGCCTGCCCGTCACAGGCCTCATCGCCACCCACGACCTCGCGCTCGGCCTTCAGCCGCTAGCCACCGAAGGGACGCAAGAACTCTCCAAGACGGCCGATGAGCATCCTGAGCGCTTCCATAACTTTTGTTTCGAGATCGAACTCGCCGACCGCGTCACCTATACCTACAAGATCTCCCCAGGCATCGCCCGCAATCAGAATGCCACCTTCCTGCTGAAGAACATTGTGCTGAAGGAAGGACAATGAAGTACAGAAGGCTCCCGTTCATTATGAGCATGTCTGCCCCTCACTTGACAATCTTCTTATTTCTGGCTGCTGAGGTTAACAAACGGGCGGCTCGGCTGTATAATAGAGTGTATGAAGCAAGACGAAAGACTGGAACGACTGTTCAAGACGTACTACCAACAGATGTACCGACTGGCACGGACAATGCTCTACGATGCGGATGAGAGCCGCGACGTGGTGAGCGACGTGTTCACCCAAATCATCCAGCAGCAGACGGTGCTCCTGCCCGAGACGGAAGAGCACTATCTGATGACAAGCGTCAGAAACAGGTGCAGGAACGTGCTGCAGAAGAAACTGATTCGCGAGCAGTTCCGACAGCACTATCCCGTGGAGGAGTCCCCATCTTCCACCATCGACACGACAGAACTGATGCACTACGCCGAGACTCATCTCTCGCTGCAGGCTCAACGCATCTTCCGCATGAGGTTCATCGACGAGATGACCTATCAGCAGATAGGCGACGAGCTCGGCATCAGCAAGGTGGCGGTCTATAAGCACGTCAGCCAGGCTGTAGAATTGCTCCGACAGAAGTTTTACCCCAAAAGCAAGTAAGAAGTATGACACAGGAAGAAAAGATGAAGCGGCTGCTCGATGCCCAGGACCATCCCGAGACTTTCACAGAGGAAGAACTGCAGGCCATGCTCAAGGAAGACGACCTCCGCGAGTCGGCAGAATTGATGGCCAGACTGAAGCAGGCATACATCGGAAAAGAGACGGAAGATATAGACGTTGACGCAGAATGGCAGCGCTTTGCCTCGCAGAAACCCAAGCGCCGTTCTTGGGGATGGATGCAGATAGCAGCAGCCTTTATCGGCCTGCTGATGCTCTCGGGCATCGCGTACGCTGCCATCCACATCGTCAGCAGCAACCGCCCGCAGCAGGCAGTGGAGAATCAAGGGGACAGGTCGCTTGATTCTGTCCAGAATCATGAACCTGTCCCCTTGATTCTCCACTCGATTCCTGAGCCGAAGACCTTTGAGAACGTTCCGCTGAAGGACATCACTG
>CAMVJQ010000011.1 GCA_947167845.1 uncultured Prevotella sp.
TTGAGTTGTAACAAATTAATCCGGCAAAGGTATAACAGGCTGATGAAGCCTTTTTCGTAGCATTAAATACCTACTTCATGTTAATCTGCTTTTGCTGGCCGTCACAGGTGGGCAATGCTCAAAACACCGGCGCAGATCCAATTCTCTAATGTATTAGAGCGACCAGAAATCGAGCGATTGAGATTGCAGGTCGGAGTATCTGCATAAAGACAGTCACCAACGATGTGCGCCCCATTCTCCCTGAGTTCACGGCAGAAAGCATCGGCACAGATGCCGTTATCGCCCCTATTGCCATGAGCCACCATAACGGCGAGGTTCTTGCCCCTCAGACTGGCACAACGGAACATCTGGACGGCATACTGCCAATGCGGTGACAGATTGCCACCATCCTGAAACTCGACGGCATTTTGAGTAATTATGATGAAGCAAATATGAAAAGGGCAATGCTACTCATCTTCGTCTTCCTCCATCTTGCAGATTTGCCTTGTTTCTTTGACCTTCGGTCGAGCCTGCTCACGCTCGGATGATTCGGAGCAAGCTCCAATCTTCACTCGCTTAATCGCAGCCTTCCTGGCTTCCTTCCAACGAGGGAAGAACTTGTCCATCAGCGCATGGAAACGGGCATTATGGCTAGGTTCCAACAAATGGCAAAGTTCATGAACTACCACGTGCTCGACACACCATTCCGGCAACAGCAGCAGATAGGCAGAGAAGCAGATGGACTTGTTCCTGACATTGCAGACACCCCATCGTGATATCATCGCCTTATAATATACAATGGTTGGCTTCACGCCCATCTCCTTGGCGTGGCTCTCCACCATCGGCTCTATCAGGGCTTTCAGTCGCCGCAGGGCATCGTCAGCCTGTTCCCTCGTCTTTAGCGGCAGCTGATTATAAAAGTCAGCCCTGCGCTTCTGGCTCTCGTAGGTTTTCTTACGTGCCTCGGCTATCCACTCGCGGTGTTCCTCAATGAACCGTTCTACCTCTTTCTTAGGCATGCCAATGGGTGCCGACACATGCACATCGCCGTTCTTCACGATACGCATCGACAGCCTCCTGGTTCTCCTGTATGTCACCTGTATTGCCATTTCAATTTGTCATTAGAATAATCACACCGCTTATGGCGATATACGCATAAACGATGTATCGGAAAATGCGATTGGGAATGCGCTTGAAGACGTAGGCTCCAAGGGTTGTGCCGATGATGACTCCACCAAGTCCGAAACAGTAGTCAGTCAGGACGGTCGTGGTGAAGAAGCCGTTATAGGCGCGCACAAAGGTCATCATCACATTGCCAATCAGAAAGTAGGTCTGCGCCATAGCCATGTAATGTTCCTTCGAAGGCTCACTCTGGATGAAATAGAGCACGGCTGGCGGGCCTTGCATGCCGAAGAAGCCTCCCATCAGTCCGCTCAGTGTTCCTGCACCAACCTGTACTCGTTTGGTTGTCGGCAACTTGATCTTCTGGCTAAACAGCGCAAAATAGATACTGATGACTATCAAAGCCACACCCAGGATCCGCTTCAATATGTGGTCTTCAATGCGGGTCAAAGCAAAGATGGCTATGGTCGATACAACAATAAACGTCAGCAATATCGGCCAAAGTCGTTTCCAAGTGACATAGCTTCTCATTCGCCAAACGATGACAGCCGAGGTGGTAATGGCCAGAAGTCCAGAGAGAGTTGTGGCCTCGCCGTATGTAGGCAGGAAGAACGGCAGCATCGTCATGATGAAGATGCCAAAGCCGAAGCCGGTAGTGCGCTGCACAAAACTGGCCCCGATGCTCAACAGGAATATGGCTATCACAACACTACTCATCTTCTTCCCGTTCTCCCCATGCTTTCAGATGGTCAACGATAGTTGTCTCTACCCTACCCGTCCATTCATCAGACACACCGTATTTCGTGGCAATCGTTCTGAACTGCTTCAGTGACGCAACCACATCGCGGATGATAGCATCAGGGCGGCGTATGCCGTTATCACGGGCAAATTGGATGGCGTCGTCACGAGTGATGCCTTGCAACTTACCGCCAATCATCAGGCAATGATCCTTATTGGGCAGATAGCCGCCTGTATCGAAGATATAGGTCATATCATAGGCTGGTGACAGCCGCCATGCGCCTTGACGATCCATGATGAACGTGAAGTTCTTGTTGTGGTCGTCGGTATTATTGGCAAGGATGTTGAATACCATACGGCGATATAGTTCCTGGCAATCCACCTCTGGCAGATGCAACTTACGGCACACGGCAAATAGTTTTTCGTAGGTGTCGGCTTCAGGATCCATCGCTGCTAATGTCTGCGTGTGCAACTTTCCCGTCTCGTTACGGTCAAAGCGTTTTGTAAGGAAATGCTTTACACCATCCACCTCCAGCAACCGTGACTCCATCATGTTGATACCTGCCGCTGTAGCCATTTCATAATAGGTCTGCTCCAGTTCGGCTGTCGAACGAGCCTTGTCACCAAACTTCAAGATGTAATAATCCAGGTTCGGCTCCACATCTATCTGTCCACTACGAATCACTCCTATTTTCCTGTCTATGGCAATGATTCCCTTTGGTTGACGACCACCTGCAGAGGTGCCGACTGCTATCAACGACTGCAAGGTTAGCGACTCGTCAGGCAGGATTCTCACGTTGACTACGTCTTCCTCTTTCACGACTCGGCCATTAATGCGAGCATTATGGCTCTCGCTGCTCAATCGGTTCTCTCGCTCCATGGCTATCTTCTCAGCCAAGTCAGCCAATGCCTTGATGTCTATCTGACCAGTCAACGAACCTCGTTTTATCTCTGGGACACGCTCCAGCTCTGCTGGCTTGCTACCAACGGGACGCAAGAACTCCAAGGCACCCATGCCTCGCTTTCCGATGAAGGCCCTCAACCGGTATTCCTTGAATCGACTGCCAAGCATTTTCACCAGTTCTGGTGCTGAATAATCCGAAAAATCCTCCATATTGCATTACATTTTTGTAGTCTTAAATATCAAATCAATGTATAAAATATCAATATTGTATGTTTACAGCTGCAAAAATAAACACATTTTTCCAAACTTCCAAACTTTTTCGGAATTGTGCGAATGATGAGCGATTTTTTGTACTTTTGCACCCATATGGCCCAAAAGAAGCCACATCACCAATAAAAGAACGTTAAATACGTTAAAATGCTGCCACCAACTTCTCTCTAGTCAGCAAGATGGCTATCGCCATTCTCAACGCAGACGAAAAGAAAGAGCCTATGCGAAGGAAGTGTCTTACTAATAAAGGGCTTTTATAGGCTCATATCAGCAGAATTAGGTTCGCATTTTTGTTTTGTTCGCATAATTTTAGTAACTTTGCAAAGGAAATAAGAAAAGATTCAAATACGACAGAAGACTATGAACAAATGGATAGGCAGGACATTGAAGGCCATCGGGGGCCTGACGGTGGGCACGGCGGCTCTGCTGGGCGGCGCGACATTGCTGCTCAACACTGAGACGGTGCAGCGCAAACTGCTCGAGCGGGCGACGGAGATGCTGGCCGAGAAACTGGAGACGAAGGTCACTATCGACAGCGCAAGCGTCAGCGTGGTCAAGGGGAGTGTGGGCCTCTACGGCGTGGAGATTGAAGACCGGCAGCACCGCCGAATGCTCGGCATCAACCGACTGGAGGCCTCCGTGGAGACGGCGGCTCTGCTGAGGGACAGCGTGGTGGTGAAGTCGGCGGCCATAGAGGGACTCGACGCCCTGCTGCTGAATCCGCAAGACGGCGGGGAGGCTAACTACCAATTCGTCATCGACGCCCTGAAGAGCGACAAGAAGAAAAAAAAGAAAGACCACAGCCTGAACCTGAACATCGACAAGGCGACGCTGGACAACATACACGTGAAATACACCGTGAAGGACAAGCCCTACGAACTGACGCTCACACACCTGGAGGGCAGGATGAGCGGCGGCGACATCGAACTGAACGCTGACGGCATAGCGACACAATGGACGGCGACACTGAAAAAGGGGCCTGTCAACAACAATACCTCCATCGCCCACCTGAAGGGCAGGATGAGCGGCAACACGGGACAGATCGACATCGACGGGCTGCACCTCAAGACCAACAACGGCCTGCCGCGCAAGAACTCGGGAAGGCCCAAGAAGGGATACTTCGACACGGGACATCTCGACATCACCGCTAGTCTGAGACTCGACATCGACTCCTTCGCCAAGGACACGATTGCGGGACGACTGACACACTGCACGGCCATCGACACCATCACGGGCTTCGACATACGCGACCTGCACACGGCATTCACGACGGACATGAAGCGGATACACTTCACCGACATGGTGCTGCAGCAGAGGGACACGCGCCTCTCCATCCCGCAGGCAGAGATGACACTGCCCAGCAAAAAGGAGGGACGGCGACTCTCCTACTCCACCGGCACCATTCATGGGACGACGCTGCTGAGAGACATCGCGCGACCCTTCGCCCCCGTGCTGAAGAACTTCACCCTGCCTCTCAACCTGAGCGCGAGGATGAGCGGCACGGACAGCACGATGGCATTCCGCGACATCCGGGTGACTACTGAAGACAAGAAACTGAGCATCGCAGCAACGGGCGACATCACCAACCTGAAGGACAAGACGAAACTCAGCGTGCGCTTCAACGTAAGCAAGATGACGGCCAAGGGCGACGTGAAGAGGCACATCATAGACCAGTTCACCGTGAAGAAACTGATGATGAAGCAGTTGGACAAATTGGGGACGGTGACCTATCAGGGACGGTTTGACGTGCTGTGGAAGAATGTCGTCTTCAAAGGCGTGGTAGGGTCGGAATGCGGCATCCTGAACGTCAACTTCGGCATCGACGGCAGCACCAAATACGTGACAGGACAGGCCAGCACCCGCAACCTCGACCTGGGCAGGGTGATGGACATGAAGGGCTTCGGCAAGGTGGAGGCAACGGCGAAGTTCAAGGTGGACATCTCGAAGCCGCGCACGGCTCTGATGCGCAGGGAGAAGGGCGGCAAACTGCCCATCGGCTCAGTCGACGCGAGAGTAGACGACTGCAGTTACAAGGGCATCCACGTGCGCAACGTGACGGCCACGATCGTGAGCGACGGTGCCGTGGCCTCAGGCGACATCAAGCAGCACGGCAACTATCGCGACCTGTCGTGCTCGTTCTCATTCACCAACACGGAGGAGATGAACAAGATCAAAATCTCGAATCCCGGCATCAAGTTCCACAAGATGTCGGAGGAGGACAAGAAGGCCAAGCAGGAGCGGAAGCAACTGAAGAAGGAAGAGAAGGCTAAGGCCAAGGCCCTGAAGAAGGCGGAGGAAGAGAAGAGCCCCAAGAAGAAAAAGAAATTCCTGGGAATTTTCTAATGCACGATGCTCAATGCACAATGCTCAATGCACAATACACAACATTATGAATTGAGAATTGAGAATTGTGCATCATAAATTGCGGACTATTCTCCGCGCTCGATGATTTCCAGGCACATCCGGCTATTGTGATAGGGGCACTTCCAGAAGCCTGCCTTGTCGTCGTCGAGATTCAACGTGCCGTCAGGATGGCGGCTCCAGTGCCATTCGCCATTGTCCCAGTCGATGAGTTGCGCCTTGATGTAGTCCCAGCAGCGTACGGCACGCTCAAGGGCCTGCTCACTGCCGAAATACTGCCAGATGTTATACCAGCCCACGACGTTCTCGGCCTGCACCCACCAATGGAGGTCGTTGTCGACGTGGCCCGTGTCGAGATTGGCCTCGTGGATCATCGAGCCGTCAGGACGCAGTCCTTTCTCTGAAGCCTTTGCCACCATCTGCACGACGGGCTCCATCTTGGCCAGCACCTCTGGGTCGCCCAGCACGAGGGCAGCCTCGTGCATGAGCCAGGAGCACTCGATATCGTGGCCGTAACTTTCCAGTCGGCCCGCACCGCGCGTCCAGTCCATCTCGAAAAAGAGGTCGAGATGATGGGTCTCGGGGTTGAGGATGCGATCGGTGAAGATACCGATGATGTTGCGCAGGGCCCCTTCCACCCTGTCGAGCGTCTCCTGATCGATGGTTATCTCGATGGGGAGCACGGAGCCGATGGCCGGCACATAGTTGCACGAAGTTCTGGCCTGCAACTCACGCAGGCAGCGCAGCAGGTTGGTGTAAGGTTCGATGATGTGCAGATGGGTGTTCTGCGACTTGGGGAAGTTGGCATCGAGCGGTGAGAGGCGCATATCGGCGATAGGAGTCCAGTCGCGGGCCGTGGCCTCGATATAGCCGTTGTACTCACGGTCGAAGGCATGCTCCTCGATGCAGTCGAAGAGTTGGAGGGCACACTCCAGGGCCTCGTGGTCGCCCGTGGCCCGCACATACTCCGACATACCGTAGAGGGCGAAACCGATGGCATAGAACTGCTTGCGCGTGTTGAGCGGCTCTCCCTTGCAGTCAAGGCTCCAGTAGACGCCGCCATACTCACGGTCGATGAAGTGGTCGATGAAGTTGTCCTTCGCATAGGTGGCCATCTCCAGATACTCAGGTTTGCGGAGCACACGGTAGGCGGCGGAGAACGTCCACAGGATGCGGGCATTCAGGATGGCCCCCTTCTCGGCATCCGGATGGAGCACCTCGTGACCATCGATACGGCCATAGAAGCCGCCGTGCTCGCGGTCGACCATTCTGGTCTGCCAGAAGGGCAGGATGTTCTGCTCCAGAACATCCTGCATCTCATGTCTCATTGTCTTGGTATTTTCCATAAATTATATGATAGCACGAACTTTCTTCAATTCCTTG
Organism: uncultured Prevotella sp.; assembly: GCA_947167845.1. Taxonomy (GTDB): domain Bacteria; phylum Bacteroidota; class Bacteroidia; order Bacteroidales; family Bacteroidaceae; genus Prevotella. The sequence goes on from CAMVJQ010000011.1 coordinate 6,758, forward strand.
TTGATCTCATTGATGCGCTCAGTGGTCAGCGGGTAGAACCACACCACGACAATGGCCAGTGCAGCGACCATCGCTGGGATGAAACTCATCAGCCAGCGGAGCACCAGCAAGGCGCTCTCAGGTTGCACGGCACCAGCCTCCAACTGGGCAGCGTCGGTGACATAGCCGAAGCCCGAAAGGAGCCAAAGCACAGCGGCACCGCCGATGGCACCGCCGAACTTCTGGGCCATCGAGGCGGAGGAGAAGATCAGACCCGTAGAGGCGGTATGGAACTTCAACTCGGCATAGTCGCTCACGTCGGCATACATACTCCAGATGAGCGGCGACATGATACCCGTGAAGATACTGATGATGACCTGCAGCACAAGCATCGTCCAGAAACCGCCAGGCGTGCAGGGCACGAAGAAGAAGGCCACACTGAACAGCACCAGGGCAGCATTGACGAGGATGAACGTTGTCTTCTTTCCCAACTTGCCGGCTATAGGCACGCAAAGGGCCACGCCCAGCATGTTGGCTACCTCGCCGATGCCCAGGAACAGGCCGGAATAGAACAGGATGGAGAGGGCCATGAACGTGAGTTGGACATCGGGGCCGATGATGTCGAGGAAGAAATAGGCTACAGTGGCTCCGCGCACCGTATTGAAGAGGTTGGAGCACAGGGCCGCACCAATGAGCAGCCACCAGGGCTTGTTGGAGAGCAACGACTTGAAGTCGCTGCCGACACTCACGGTAGAGACGGTCTTCAGATGCTCCTTCGTCAGCAGGAAGCATAGGATGAACATCACGAAGCAGGCAGAGGCGATGACCACCATGCCCCAGAACCAGCCGTCAGGCGACTTGTAACCTCCGAACATGTTGGTCAGGGGCTCCCAGAGGAAGAGAGCGAGGAACGAGCCACCGTAGGCAAAGAACATACGGAAGGAGGAGAATACAGTCTTCTCATTAGAATCGTCGGTCATCACGCCCAGCATGGCCCCGTAGGGCACGTTGATGCCGGTATAGACAGTCATCATCAGGATATAGGTGACATACGCCCATATCAGTTTGGCACCGTAACTCCAGTCGGGGGTAGTAAAGAGCAGGATGCCGCAAATGGAGAAGAACGGAGCCACCCACAACAGGAAGGGGCGATACTTGCCCCACTTCGTATTGGTACGGTCGGCAATGATACCCATCATCGGGTCGGACACGGCGTCCCAGATACGCGTGACAAGCACCAGCACACCAGCATCAATCAGAGAAAGCCCGAAGATGTTGGAATAGAAAATGGGAAGATAGTAGGAGAACACCTTCCAGAAGGTTGACGACGACATATCGCCGAAACCGTAACCTATCTTTTCGATTAACTTAGTTTTAGCCATATTTGAGATTTGGGATTAGGGTTTTACGACTGATGACTGCGATTCCTGGCAATCAACTTCTTGATAGTCTCGACAGAGGCAGAGGTGGTGTAGCCGTCCTCAGGCGTGTTGAAGCAGTAGTCCACGAGACGGTCAACGGTCGAGGTGGCCACATGCATGCGGGTATCAGCGGAAGCGTAGTAGATGAACACGCACCCGTCGTCGTCGGCAATCCAGCCGTTGGCAAAGGCCACGTTCATCACGTCGCCCAGATACTCGTCGCCCTCAGGCACGAGGAAGAAACCGCCCGGACGGGCGATCACCTTGGTGGGGTCATCGAGGGCTGTCATATACATATATAATACGTAGCGCAGACCGTCGGCTGTGGCACGTACGCCATGAGCCAGATGAAGCCAGCCCCTTGGGGTCTTGATGGGGTGCGGCCCCTCACCGTTCTTCACCTCGGTAATGGTGTGGTACTTTCGCTCGTAGATAATCTTCTCCTCCTTGATCTCCGCATGGGTGATGTCGTCGACGAGAGCCCAGCCAATGCCGCCGCCTGAGCCTGTATCGATGAAGCCGTCCTGCGGACGGGTGTAGAAGGCGTACTTGCCGTCGACAAACTCTGGGTGGAGCACAACGTTGCGCTGTTGCGACTTGGTCTTCAGGTCGGGCAGACGGTACCAGGTCTTCAAGTCCTTGGTACGGGCGATGGCGGCTGTAGCAGTGGCGGCAGAGAGGTTGCCTGGCTGAGAGTCGTCGTGACGCTCGGCACAGAACACGCCGTAGATCCAGCCGTCCTCATGCTGTGTGATACGCATGTCGTAGATGTTGGTGGCGGGAATCTCGTCGTCAGGCATCGTGATGGGCTCGTCCCAGAAGCGGAAATTGTCGATGCCATTGGGCGACTCGGCGACGGCGAAGAACGACTTGCGGTCGGCTCCCTCGACACGCACCACAAGCAGGTACTTGCCATTCCACTTGATGGCCCCCGAGTTGAGGGTGGCATTGCACAGGATGCGCTGCATCAGGTGGGGATTGTCGTGCTCGTTGAAGTCATATTTCCACTCCAAAGGTACGTGCTCGGCAGTCAGGATGGGATACTTATACTTCTCATAGATGCCGTTGCCCCACTCCACGGGCTCGTTCTGACGGCTCAGCAGCGCCTCGTGATGCTGACGCAGGGCTGCCACTTTCTTTTCAAATTCACTACTCATATCTTTCTACGCCCCCTTAGTTAGGGGGATGGGGTCTGAACAAGCGTTACCAGACCTTATTTTTAATGGTAAATATTTCTTTGCAGGGAGTCTGCGCCTGTTCAGCCCCCTGCCCCCCCTAACTTAGGGAGTTTGTATGTCCTTGGCAAAGAGGGTCTTGGGCGAGTTGTAGAACTCGACGAAGTACTGTGCGTCGGGCTTGGTGGTGGCAGGGCCGAACCACTCCTTCTTGTAGTTGCGCCAGGTGAGCAGGTAACTGATGGGGAACTCCTCGACGGCTGGCAGCAGGGTGGACGTCCACCAGTCGGGCTGCGTCATGTTCTTCATGCCCGTCTCCGTCAGGGCAGGAATCAGGTTGTGGGCCTTGGCGACCTCGCACAGCACGGTCAGATTCTGCCTGGTGCGCTCGATGAACTTATCTTTCTCCTCAGGCACCCACTGGTAGCCGTCGAGTCCCAGCATGTCCACGCGGTCGTCGCCAGGATAGCGGTCGAGCAGGCGCTCTGCCGTCAGGCCGTCCTGACAGCCTGGGGAGTACGACCAGACGAGATTGTCGTAGCCGTCGGCGCTCAGTTTGTCCTGCAGCATGTTCCACAGGGCCTTGTACTCCTCAACGGTGCAGAGTTTCTCACCCCACCAGAACCAGGAGCCGGAGTTCTCGTGCCAGGGACGGAAGATGACGGGAATCTTCTGGCCGTCGGCAGTCTTCAGTGTGGCCAGGAAGTCGCTCACGCGCTGCATCCAGCCCTGAAACTTCTCATGAACTAGACTGTCGGTGAGTATCTTCCTGACGACGACAGAGTCGGTGACGTCCCAGGCAGTCCCCTCCGGGAACTTCTGTCCTGCATTGCCGCCGCCGTCGATTGTGGTGACAGGGTTACGGGGATGCCAACTCAGAGTAACGATGCCGCCACGCTGATGGTGGGCGATGATCTCCTCCGTCATGCGCGTGAAGGGCACGCTGTCGAGGTTCTTCTGATCGCCCATCTCGATGCCGCCCAGGTCGAAGCCCATGATGGCGGGATAGTCGCCACAGACGTTCTTGACGTCGCTAGAATCCTTCTGATACTCCCATGTCAGGCCATACATCGGATCGTCCTGATGGCCATACATGATACCCTTCTGCTGGAGCGAATCCAGGCGATCCAACAACTGCTGGGCCACCGTCTTGGGGGCCTCAGCGTTCTTCTGCGACGTACATGCTCCTAAAGCCACAGCCGCCACTGCAATCATCAATAGTTTCTTCATATTTACGAGTCCCCTGAGTCAGGGGGTTGGGGGGGTGAACATATGCCCCAAAGTTAGGGTGGGGTCTGAAAGCCCTATATGTCCTCGCCCGTTAGTTAATTGTTAATATTATATATATGAGATTAGGGGGTTTGTATTCCCATCTGTTTGAGCAGCCAGTCCTCCCATTCGTCCCACTGCTCCTGATACCAGAAGTGCCAAGTCTGCTGATAGGGTGAAATCTCCTTGGGACCCTTCACCGTGTTGTAGGTAGCCCACGCCGTCGTGGGTGGCACCACATCGTCGTTGTAGCCGAATGAGAACCAGCCCTTCTGCTGCTCAGTGATGAGACGGGCGAAGTTTACACCATCGTAGTAGCGCGAGGTCTCAATCTGCCTGTCCATTCCATTACCTTTATTATTATAGAAGTAGTGGGGCCATCCACAGGCGACGCCATTCAGCGATGCCGTATGGTCGCAGAGGGCTGCATGGACGGCGCCGTAATAGGTGATGCGCTTGTCAAGAGCTGCCGTCGCCAGTGAGAGGAACCCACCCTGACTACTGCCAGTCACGCCCATTTCCTTCTGATTCCAGGGGGTGTATTCCGCTATATAGTCGAGGGCGCGAACACAGCCGATGACCACCCGCTTGTAGTAACTTTTGTCACGATTGTCCATCCCCGTCTCCCAGTAGTTCGCCAGAGCCCCATTGAACATGTCGTCATAGATCTTCTGCTCCAGCGTGACAGGGACGCCGTGGATGCCAATCTCCAGCGTGATGGCCCCCTGGGAGGCAGTCCATACATCACCGCCATAAGGGCGGACGCCAGCCCCCGGGACGCGGAGCAAGGCGGGATAACGGCCTTCCTTCACAGGCACACAGAGGATGCCATAGGTGCGATAGTTCCACTGATAGTTCTGGAACGACACCTCGTAGACATTGACATCCTTCGTACAGCGCTCAGGCAGGAGGCGCCGCGTCGGATTCAGATCCACCTTGCGGGCTTCGGCGACGGCATTCTGCCAGAAACTCTCAAAGTCCTGGGGCATCACGGTCGAAGGCTGCAGTTTCTCAGGAGAGAAGGCGGCACCACAGGCCTGCTTGTAGTCCTTGCCGTCGACGTGGGCAGTCACATCCACCCGGTAGAAGCCAGGTGTCTTCATCGTACCCGTCAACTTGAGGGTGCCGTCCTTCAGCACCAGCGACTTCTTGACATCCTGATACATCTCAGGCCCCGCAGCGTAGTCGATGCTCACATTGTCGAGCAATGTGCCCGACTTGCGCACCTCTATCGTGAAAGAAGCCTTCTCGCCAGTTTTGTAGGTCCAGTCCTGATGGTCGGGCTCAACGGTCACAACGATATTATTTCCTCTGATCTGGGCCATCAGCGACCCAAACGCCATCACACAAAGGAGAATAGTAAGCAGTCTCTTCATATTCTTGTATCTCCTAAAAAATAATTAATGGATCTTCTTCATACGCTCCACTTCGCGCTTGATGACTTGCAACGTGGACTTGTCGCCAGCAAAGACGGAGTTCAGGCCCTGAGCCTCCTGGGCGGGGTCGCCAGTATAGTCATCGCCCACCTGCCACTGCTCGGGATGTCGGGGCTTGGCCAGTCCGCCCCACCCCCAGAAGTTGCAACCGGCAAAGAAACCACCGCTCGCGGCATTGTCACCCACGAGCGAGAAGACATATTCATAGAAGCCGTCACGTCCTTTGGTAGGCGTGCCCAAGTCAAACTTGAAGCCGTCGCGGGGATAGCCGAACTCCTCCATAACGAGGGGCTTCTTCAGACGGGCACAGATCGCCAGATGGCGGTCGATATAGTCCTTGGTATGCTCCTTGGCATTGGGCAGGTCCTCTATCAGGTGATCCTTCCGAGCCCAACTCCAGTTGTAGGGCCAGAGATGAATGTTGCAGTAGTCGATATTCTTGTCGGCGCAGATACGCTCGTAACAGCCCCAATCGTTCTCACAGCCCCAAGAGCCCTCGCTGCCGATGGAAATCAGATGATTGGGGTCGAGCGAGCGGATGAGAGATGAGGCCTCAGCCAACCACTTCTCAAAGGCGGGTATGGCCTCCTTGGAGAAGGCACGTGGCTCATTGCCAATCTGCCACGACATGATGGCTGGGTCGTCCTTATAGGCCTTGCCAGTATAGCGGTTGGTACGCGAGAGGATGAAGCGAACATAGTCGTAGAACAACTGGTGGGCCTTCTCATTGGTGGCGTATTTGCTCATCGCCTCCATAAAAGCGGGATAACCGTCCTCGTTGGGGCGAGGCTGCTTACCGGCCCCGGCATGTTCAAGATAGAAACCGTAGCCCCCACTCCACTCCCAGGAGTTGTTCAGATAGAGTACAGCCACCATACCACGCTTGCCCATCTCCTGCAACAGGAAGTCGAGCCCTGCGAGTATCGTGTCATTATACACGCCAGGCTGCACCTGCAGGGTCGGCTCCACCTTGGTGGTCACGCCGCGCTCACCGTCACTGCCCACAAGGACGCGCAGATTGTCAATGCCCATCTGCTTCATCAGGTCGAGTTCCTTGACGAGGCGCTTGCGGTTTCCCCCCTGCCCTTCCGAGCCGAGGATGGCACCATACCAGAAATTAGTACCTATATAATAATAAGGTTTGCCGTCCTTGAGGAAATGGCCGTCCTTCACCGTCACGAAACGCGACTGGGCAGAGGCTGGAAACAACATAGAGGCCATTGCGAGCAATAAAAACATTTTAAGTTTCATACTTGTAGTTATCAGATGAATAGTTATCAATGCTGCAAAAGTAATACAAATCCTGTAATCTGCAAAACTCTTTCGCGACTTTTTTGCAGACAGGAAAAAAATAGTGGCACGAATTGATAAAAGAATATCAGAAACGACCTCCCTACTTTCCTCCTGTCATCCTCGATGATATTCGACCAGCCCCGTAGCAGGACTCTTCATGACAGTCCCCACTTGGAAGCCTTGACGGGCAGCGGCCTCACGCAACTGTGGCTGGTAATACCATGCGATACTGCCAACAAAGGATATTGGCAAGTCGCGACGGTCGTAAGGGGCAATATTCCTTCTGAAGAAATCCTCAAAGTTACGAACGACGATGCCACTGACACCCTCATCATCAAGATGGCGATGAATGAACGCAGAGAGAGAGGCCAGGAAGCGATTAGCCAGCGGCTGGCGATAGACACGCTCGATGACAGAGGCCATCGTCAACCCCGTTTCAGACTCAAAGTCAGTCTTGATTTTATCAGACAAAATACCTTTATATATGGCATTCAGGAAAAGCCGCCCTAGGACAGCTCCACTCCCCTCATCGCCTAAGATGTAGCCCAAGGCTGGGGTGTTCTGGACAATACGTTCCCCATCATAAAGACAAGAATTGGAACCAGTACCCAAAATACTGGCAATGCCATAATTATGTAAACAAAGGGCTCGCGCCGCACCCAACATATCACTATGCGCCTCAACGACCTTGGCACACGTAAATACCTGCTGAAGCGACTCCACCATCAGGGATTCAAACTCTGGGCGAATACCACTACCATAAAAACTGACAGACGACACCCCATCAGCGCGCAACTGCGTCAACACTTCTTCACGCAGAATAGCCCCGATAGTCTCTTGATCCTGATGGAATGGATTAATGCCCTGGGTGGAGAATCGTGTAGGTTGAAGCGCGGAGTCAGACTCGGACTCTGACGGGACAAGAACCCAGTCGGTCTTGGTGCTTCCGCTGTCTGCAATGAGTATCATTTTACTTTCATTTTATATTTAACAGCGCAAAAGTAATCAAAAAAATTCTAAAACGAAAACATTCTTCGCATTATTTAAGGTTATTAGCAAAAAAATGTGTACCTTTGCAGGTGCAAAACAATGAGACCATCAAACATGAAGCGTATATTCATCCTCTTCACCCTGCTGGCGGGCTTTGCACTGGAGTCGACAGCCGTACTCAAGGAGAAAAACCTTGAACAGACTCTGGTCATCCTGCGCAATGAACTGACAAAGCACTACAATGAGATGTCGCGCCAGCAGGCTGAGAATATCGACCAGAGCCGTGAGATTCGACAGAATCTGACACAGACGATGAAACAGAGCAACCAGAATGCCCTGATGCTCTACTCGCAGAACCAGGAGTATCTGTTCGACCTGACCTATGCCTGCCACGAAGCCACGGAACAATATCAGCAATTCAAGAAACAGCAACTGCCTTTCCGTGAGTTCATCAACAAAACCAACGGCGACATCGCCCGCTACGACAGCCTGGTGCAGAGCCTTCAGGCCATGCCGGTGTCGACGCTAAGCCCTCAGTCCCAGACAGACCGTAACGTCTGCCTGACATTAGCCACCAGCATCAAGCGCACCCTGGAGGAGGATGCCCAGCAAACAGAAGAGTACATCCACTACTATAACATGACGGAGCAACGGCTGAAGAGCATGAACGACTATGCGCAAAAGCGCTACTATGACATACAGACCAGCATCTTCGTCAACGGCGGCGATACCTATTTCAGCATCATCCGAAACGTGCGTGAGAAATGGGAGACAATGAAGCAAGTAGTGACAAAAAAATACTATTCAAACGAGATTGACAAGCAGTCACAGTGGAACGTCAAGTGGATCATCGGACTATTCATGGCCATTTTCATCTATGCGTTGATTGCCATCGGCATCAATCAACTGGTCTTCCGATTCCTCCTGCCAAAGCGCCTCCACACAGAAGAGTTCATGAAGAAGCGCTCTTCGATCATGTGGGCCACAACCATCATCACCCTCGCCCTCCTGATGGGGCTCATACTCAGGAAGAGCGAACAGAACTTCCTGGTGATGGCCAGCGGACTGCTGGTGGAATACGCATGGCTGTTGGCCGTCATCCTCATCTCCCTGCTGCTTCGCGTCAACGGCGACCAGATCAAGAGCGCCCTCCGCATCTACGCCCCTCTGCTGGCCATCGGCTTCCTGGTGATTACCTTCCGGATCATCCTCATCCCGAGTGAACTGGTGAGCCTCATCTTCCCGCCTATCCTATTGTTCTGCCTGATATGGCAATGGCTGGTCATCAGGCGACACAACCAGAACATCCCGCAGTCGGACATGTTTTACACTTACGTGTCGCTCGTCGTATTCATCGCCTCAGCCTGCTGTTCCTGGGCAGGATATACGCTGCTCTCCGTACAACTCCTCATCTGGTGGATTATGCAACTGACTTGCATCCTGACCATCACCTGTGTGTCACAGTATATGAAGATGTACGCAGAACGCCACGGGTTCGCCAACCGTCCAGTCACACGCACATGGTTCTACTCATTCATCACACAGGCTGTCATCCCGATACTGATTGTCGCCTCGGTAATGGTGGCCGTCTACTGGGCTGCCGACGTGTTCAACCTGAGCGACATGTGCTGGGGAATCTTCAAATACAAGTTCATCGATCAGAAGAATCTGCAGGTCAGCATCCTGAAACTGGCCATCGTCGTCAGCCTCTGGTTCGTGTTCTCCTACATTTCAAAGACCATTCTCAGCCTGTTGCGGCTGCACTATGAGACGAAAGACCCCTCAACGGCAGAAAGCAGAATGGTGATGGGCAAGAACGTGATCCAACTCATCATCTGGGGCGTGTGGCTACTCATGTCGCTGGCCTACCTCCATATCAGCGTCTCATGGCTCCTGGCCATCTCGGGCGGTCTGTCAACAGGTATCGGTTTCGCTTCAAAGGACATCATCGAGAACATCTACTACGGTGCCTCGCTGATGGCTGGGCGCATAAAGGTGGGCGACTGGATACAGGTAGACGGCACAATGGGCAAGGTGGCGAGCATCAACTACACTTCCACAATCGTAGAGTCCCTCTATGGAGAGGTCATCACCTTCCAGAACTCGCAGTTGTTCACCAAGAACTACAAGAACCTGACACGCAATCACGGCTATGTGCTGGCTGTGGTTCCCTTCGGCGTGGCTTATGGCTCCAACCTCAAACAGGTGACAGAACTGGTGGAGACGGCTGTCAACTCCCTCCACCACCAGTGGATGGACCCCACCAAGCGGGTGAAGAGCGTTGTATCAGAGATGGCCGATTCCAGCATCAACTTCAATCTCTTCGTCTGGGCCAATGCCCCAAAGAAGTCCTACGTGGTGAGTGATGTGCTGAAATGCGTCTATGACACACTCAACCAGAACGGCATCGAGATACCATTCCCACAGCGGGATGTCCACCTGATCAAGGAGTAAAAAGAAAAAAAATACGCCAAAATGTTGGTGGTTTAAGATAAAATACTTATTTTTGCAAAGCAAATATGAGTCAGAAAGCAACAATCATTGCAGGTCCCTGCGTGATAGAGTCGGCTGAACTGCTTGACACAGTAGCACGCAAGTTGGTAGAAATCAACGGGAAACTGGGGACAGACATAATATTCAAGGCGTCATTCGACAAGGCTAACCGCACGTCGATACACTCATTCCGTGGACCAGGTCTGGAGCGCGGACTTCAGATGTTAGCCGACGTCAAGGAGAAATACGGGCTCCGCCTCCTGACCGACATTCATGAGTCTTGGCAGGCACAGCCTGTTGGCGAGGTTTGTGATGTGCTGCAGATACCCGCCTTCCTCTGTCGGCAGACCGACTTGCTTGTGGCTGCCGCCAAGACAGGGCACATCGTGAACATCAAGAAAGCCCAGTTCCTCAGTGGACGGGATATGAGATACCCTGTGGAGAAAGCACGTGAGGCAGGGGCTCGTGAAGTGTGGCTGACAGAGCGCGGCAATATGATGGGCTACAACAACCTGGTCGTCGACTTCCGCAATATCCCCGATATGATGGAGATTGTGCCAACCGTCGTGATGGACTGTACCCATAGCGTGCAGCGCCCTGGAGGCAGTGACGGCAAGACGGGCGGCGACCGCCGATATGTGCCTCAGATGGCACTGGCCGCCAAGGCCTTCGGAGCCACAGGATGGTTTTTCGAGGTTCATCCCGACCCTGACCGAGGATTGAGCGATGCGGCCAATATGCTGGAACTTGACAAACTGGAAGGACTCGTTAAAGAACTAATCAAATGAGAGCAAGAGACTACGCCAGACAAAGCATCAGAGACGAAGCAGAAGCCGTCATGGGACTGATTCCCCTGTTGGACGACTCGTTCGACGAAGCCGTAGATCTGATCTATAACTGCAAGGGTAAAATCATCGTGACGGGTGTCGGCAAAAGCGGACATATCGGTGCCAAGATAGCAGCCACATTCTCCAGCACAGGCACCCCGTCTTTCTTCATCAATCCGCTCGACGTGTTCCACGGCGACCTGGGGGTGATGTCGCATGAGGATGTTGTACTGGCCATCAGCAAATCCGGACAGACGGACGAACTGCTCCGCTTCATCCCGATGGTGCTTCACATGCAGATCCCAATCATCGGCATGAGCGGCAACCCAGAGTCGCTACTGGCCAAATACTCTACCTGTCATCTGAACGTGGCTGTTGAGAAAGAAGCCTGCCCAATGAATCTGGCGCCCACCAGTTCCACTATGGCGCAACTGGCCATGGGCGACGCACTGGCCATAGCCCTGATTGAGAAGCGCAATTTCCAACCGCGCGACTTCGCTCAATTCCACCCTGGCGGCGAACTGGGCAAGCGGTTGCTGACTACTGCACAAGACGTGATGCGTACGGAGGACATGCCGATACTGCCACCGGAGATGCACCTGGGTGAAGCCATCATACTGGTCAGCAAAGGAAAACTGGGACTGGGCGTCGCAGAAGTCGACCACAAAATTGTCGGCCTTATCACCGACGGCGACATCCGTAGGGCCATGGAGAAATGGCAGGCAGAGTTCTTCGACCGCACTGTCAGCGACATCATGACACGCGCACCGAAGACTGTACGCCCTGACACCAGAATCACAGACATACAACGCATAATGAACAAATACAAGATACACTCTGTCCTGGTCACCGACGAACAAAGCCACTTGCTGGGTGTCGTCGACCACTACTCATGTATGATATAAGAAACAAAGCCTTATGAAAACGATAAAGAAACTGATCTTCGCACTCCTACTCACATTGCCCTTAGCAATGCTGGCAAACTACTTGTTTAAGACAATGGACGCCCGCGATGGACTGACCAGCAGCCAGATCAACTGCATCATGAAAGACTCTCGCGGCTATGTCTGGTTCGGAACCCCCGCCGGCCTGTACCGCTATGACGGCTATGTCTTCAGGAACTTCCAGAGCGATTCACAAGACGGTTCGTCACTGCCAAACAGTTATATCAACTCTGTCCAGGAGACACTCGACGGCAACCTGCTGGTGGAGACTGCCGCAGGCTACTGTGTCTATCATCCCCAGTCGGAAAGTTTCGAGCGGGATATGAAACAAGTGTTCGCCAGAATGGGCATCGAGACCATCCCAAGTATAGTCTATGTAGACCGCCACAAGAACCTGTGGGGCGCCATCCCCAACAAGGGTGTTGTCTGCTACAACATGCAGCAGCAGTTGCTTTATGAGTTTGGCTATGCCGATGGTGCCCTCGGCGTACCTCAGGGTGTCATCTGCTCTATCAGCGAGTGTAAGGACGGTGCCCTCATCGTCTATGACGACGGTCGCATCTACTGCTGCGACGTGATGCACCAGCAGCACACTGTCTGGGGAACCAGCGAGATAGCGAATCGAAAACTGCGCCGTTCAAAGACGCTTAGGGCTTTTGCCGACCAGATGGATAATATCTGGCTCTATGGACAGGGTACATTGTTTAAATATAATAAGAGCGCCGACTCTTGGGACACCTCCATCGGTGAGTCACTGGGTCTGACAAGCCTCGGCGTCGACCGCAACATCAACGGGATGGCAGGCGACCGCAGCGGGAATATCTGGATTGGCTCCGACCAGATGGGACTGCTGCGCTATGACGTGAACACACATGAGATAGAGACGGTTCACCCCCGTAACATGAATGACAGGCAAATCGCCAAAGATATCATCAGCATCCAGAGCGTCTATGTCGACGACACCGACCTGCTATGGGTAGGAACGGAGAAATCGGGCATTGCCTTTTCCGGCAAATACATCTATCGGTTCGGTTCCGAATTGATAGGCGACATCACAGCCATCGCACAGGCTGACAGTGGAAAAATCTGGTACGGCACCAGCGACAATGGCCTGATTGGCTATAACGGCACACTCTCCAGCAAGAAAGTGACTGCCTTGGAGTTCACCAGTGACGGCAGCTTGTGGGTGGGGTCCAAACGCAATGGACTGACACGCATAAAGGATGGTTCGGCAACCATCTATTCACAGGCCAAGGACAGCACGCGGTCGACGCTGATAGACGACCATATCAATGACCTCTGCACAGATAAGGTCGGCAACCTCTGGATTGCCACTAACGGCGGTCTGCAGGTGTATAACCCGAGGATGAACTCCTTCTCTTCTTACACACGAGAAAGCGGCAAGCTGAACACCAACAGCGTCACATGTCTGGCATACAATAAGAACAGCAAGGAGAACAACCTGTTCATTGGCACGTCTGAAGGACTGGTCATCCTGAACCTCTCCAACACGGAGAAGACTGTCCTGACAGGAAACACGACCAACGTCAAAACGTTTACCAACAACTACATCACACAGGTGCTGCAGGATTCGCGCGGACTGTTGTGGATTGGTACGCGCGAAGGCCTGAACATTCTTAACCTGGACAATGACCAACTGGACTACCTGACAGAAAAGCAGGGTCTCTGCAACAATAATATATGCGGTCTGGCAGAAGACAAGAACCATAACATCTGGGTGACAACCAGCAGCGGTGTCTCCCGTGTCGTCATTCAGCGCAACCACGAGGACGGTTCCAACAACTATGGACTTTACAACTACACGACAGCCGACGGACTACAGAGCAATGAGTTCAATCCCGGTGCCATTCTCGCAAAGAACGACGGCAACGTATTGTTGGGTGGACTATTCGGAGTAAACTGGGTGATGGAGAAAGCCTCCGACGAGACAGATGCCCTTCCGCGTGTAATGCTGACACAACTATATATTGGCGAAGAGGAAATTGCCATCGGCCATGAATATGACGGAAAGGTTCTGCTGACACAGTCCTTGAACGAGACACCGTCTATCGACCTGAGTTATAATCAGAACACCTTCACCATTAAGTTTGCTGCAGGCAATTACAACCAGAGTGAGCGCCTCCAGTTCATGTACTGGATGGAAGGGCTCGATAATGACTGGCGCAACGGTAATTCGCTCCTGCACGGTGTCACCTTCACCGACCTGGGCAGTGGAAAATACACACTCCACGTGAAGGCCATCAGTGCAGAAGGTGCAGTCAGCAACCAGGAGCGCACACTCGTCATCAACATCCAGCGCCACTGGCTGCTGTCATGGTGGATGCTGCTGGCCTACGCCATCATCCTGATTGTGGCCCTCTACGTCTGGCGTGTCGGCCTGAAACAGATCAAAGCCATCAGAAACCGTAAGCATGCCGTCATCAACGAACTCATCAGACAGCGCGAGGAGATCAAGGCGGCCAGCGACGACCTGCGCCAGCCAATGGCCCGCATGACATCCATCATTGGCAATCTCTCAGAGAAGGAGAGCGACCTGGAAGAGCGCGAACAACTGAATGCCCTTCACTCACAGATGTTGCAGATCATCACCCGGGTCAGTGACATGCAGACCAATCTGGAACACCCGGAGGAAAAGGCCAAGAATGCTGTACACGACCGTCTCGAACTCAACGGAAAGGGTGAGATTGCCCTGCCAGAGATTGAAGGCGACACACTGACATCCGACAGGACTATCTCAAGGGCTGCGCTCGACGCACCAACGATGAAGTTCTCCGTGGTGATGATTGACGACAATGAAGACTTCTTGAAGTTCGCCACAGCCCGTCTGAAGTATATCTATAACTTCCATGCCTACAACGACATCATGAAGGCAGCGGCTGATATGGAAGATCTTCGCCCCGAACTGGTCATCTGTAAGCAGAACATGCCAAGCATGACGGGTAGCGACCTCTGCAATCAGATGAAGACCTCAATCGTCACCGAGAAAGTGAAGTTCGTGCTGATGACGGAAACAGTACTGACTCCACAGGACATGAGGAAGATGAACATCACCCTGTCGGCTGACGACTATCTGTCGAAGCCGTTCAACTTGCAGGATGCCGTGATGCGCTTTAACAAGGTACTGGGCCTTGGCCCCATCGAACTGGACAACAATCTGATTGAAGGTGCGGAAACGCGTATGCTGGAAAGCCAGAACGCCAGTATGACGACTGCGACGGAGAGTTACGGCAATGAGCCGGCAGTCACCACCAACACCGACCAGTTCAGTGAGGATGACCCCATCAACCTTGTGGACACTAAAGTTGTCAGAAAACAAGGCTTCCAGCCAAATCAGGAAACGGGACAGACAGCGAATGGATTTACGATTGGTGACGACGATGAAGATGAAGCCAAGACACTGACCGACTACTCTATGCTCGATGCAATGGATCAGCAATTGATCAAGAACATAGAACAATATGTGATGCAGAATATGAGCCGCGGACAAATCAGTCTGGAGGAGATGGCCGGTGCCATGGGTATGGGGCGAGTACCCTTCTTCCATCGTATTCGCACACTGACAAGTAAGACACCAGCAGAATTGGTGCGCGACCTGCGACTCAAACATGCCTGCATCCTGCTGAAACGAACGAACATCAATATGAGTGAGTTGGCTACCAATATCGGCTTCATGACAGCAGAGAATTTCATCAATATCTTCAAAGAGAAGTTTGGTATGACACCACTTGAATACAGACTGAAGCACAGGAAGTAAATGAAAAATATTAATCTTATAAGTGGACACAGTCTCTCCCTGATTATACTATTCACGGCACTCAGTTCACTTATATCTGCATCTGCGCAGACCAGTGACTCACTTATAGTCAACCACATGCGCGAACTGGGCATCCAGTTTACAACGGGTAATAAAGTGGAATTGCTAATGTCGGGCGAAGCCAAGTTCCAGCGATTGTTCGAGGACATCCGCAACGCTAAGAGCAGCGTCCATCTGGAGTACTTCAATTTCCGCAACGACTCCATCGCATCCCTGCTCTTCGACATTTTACGGGAGAAGAGAAGAGAAGGAGTGGAGGTGCGTGCCACATTCGACGGATTCGGCAATGACTCAAACAATAAGCCGCTGAAGAAAGAGCATCTCAAGAAATTGCACGAAGACGGTATCAACATCTATGAATTCGACCCGATTCGCTTTCCATGGATCAATCACATCTGGCCCCGCGACCATCGTAAGATAGTGGTCATCGACGGAAAGATTGCCTATACGGGCGGCATGAATGTGGCCGATTATTATATAGTAGGTACAGAACAGGTGGGCGAGTGGCGCGATATGCACTGCCGGATAGAAGGACCTGTCGTGAATGAACTACAGTCTATTTTCGCCCGCTTCTGGAAGAGGCTTGCCAAGGAACCGATCACCGATGCAAAATACTACCGTGGAGCCCCCTGCGGCACGAAGACCATTGGCATTGTCAACCGTGAACCCCGACGCCTCAACAAGATAATGCGTAAGTTCTATATCCAGGCCATCGACGATGCCCAGGACTCCATACGGATCATCAACCCCTACCTCACGCTCATCCCGGCATTAAAAAAGGCCATGAGACGCGCCATGGAACGGGGCGTGAAACTGGAAATCATGGTCTCGGCCAAGTTTGACGAACCACTGACACCTGACCTGGTCTATCGTAATGTCCACCGGCTCATGAAACGTGGTGCCGTGATCTGGATCTACCAGCCAGGATTCCACCATTCAAAGATTATGACGGTCGACGGCCGTTTCTGCACTGTCGGCAGTTCCAATCTTGATGCCAGGGGCATGAAGTTCGACTATGAGGCGAACGCCTTGATCATCGATCCACAGACGACACAGGAACTCAATAAGATGTTCGACAGGGACATTGAGAAGAGTATACGCCTGACAGAGGAGGAATGGAAGCGTATGCGCACGGGCTGGCAGAAGTTCAAGACCTGGTGGTTCCTGTGGGTGCCGCTCTTGATTTAAGAAGAGCGATTCATGGCATTCGCCCCCCTGGTGCAGGACTACATTCAGAGCAGATAGAGCATCATCTGCCTCTCCGGCTCCGTGACACCATTATCCCGCAGCAGTTGCCACTCTTTCTCCAGAATTGACTGTGGCGTCTCTTCTGTCTCTTTCATATAACGGTGGAAACAGTCGGCGGCCTCATCCACATGACCGCCAAGCCACAGACAATAGCCGTAGTTCAAGAAGTCATCATCCTGCGGCTTGCCTGACAACAACTGGGAATAGATTTTCTCTGCCTGCTCGTATTTCTCATCACAAGTGAGCACCCAGGCAAACACGCGATTGACACTTGCGTCATCAGGCGATTCGTAATTCAGACGATAGAGATCCTTAAGGGCATCAGAATATCGATTCATTCGCGACAGACAAACAGCACGGTTCAAGAGATAACTTTTCTTATCTGGCTGCTGTTCCAACAACTGCTCATAGGCTGAAAGGGCTTCCTCATACTGCTCTTTCCCGAAGAGGGCTCTGGCATACCCCAGAAGGGCCCGTTCATTGTCTGGCTGCAGTTCTAATGCCCGCTGATAGAGTTCCAAGTCTGTTACACCAGTCTCTTCAGCCTGGAAGTGCTTGTGCTGCACCAGATAACCTGCCATCATATAATGCCTGAAATCTCGGCGGGCCTCACCGCAGTTGGCCAACACACAACCTGCATCATACATCATATTCTTCTTCATCAGGAAAGCAGCGACCTCATTGAAGTAGGGTTCCAGATGCGTCTTCGAGAACATAGGGAAGGCGAAGAACAAAAAGTGCAGTTGCCCGTGGTCAAACGGATTGAAGAACTCACTGCGATAGGAATAGAGACGGAAGAAGCGATAGAGGTCCTGCAAATAGGTCCGGCGGATAAAGGCAGCACTCTGGCTCTCCTCCTTCAGCACCTCAGCGACACTGGCTTCTCCGCGTTCCATCATCTCACGCAACTGCTGGGGAATCTGATTCACCACCTGACCGAAGGCCAGCATGAATGAATACTTGTCGCTGTTGCAGAATGGACCTACGGTCATCATACCATGCAAGAAACGGTTCTTGCTGAAACGGCTGACTGTCTCTGCGATACCTGGATGATTCAGATAAAAGGGGACGAACCAATTGCAGATCTCCTGAAAGAAAGAGAAACGCTTCATCTGGGAGAAACCGCCGAAATAGATGTCAGACCCTTGTTTCTGCATCGACTGCATCCGTTGGAAACTCTCCTCCATCTGCTCCATCCTGCGCTCCTCGGCATCAGGATGCAGTATATCGTCAAGCGGACTGTCTTCTATCTCTTCGATGCCATTTTTCGTCACCCGGAAATGGCTGTTGTTCAGAAGATCAGGCATGATCTCCTTTTGAATCGTTTGATTGTCTTTCTCAGCATTGATACAGAGGATAATCTGCTGTTGCAACTGAACCAGTTCCTCACAAACAGACTGGTTTTCCAACAGTTTCTCCACTTCCCCCACCACATCGGGATAGAGCACCTGACCGATGTCGTCATGCAGGGCCAACACCCACCCTACCAAGGCTCGCTGACGCACAGGCTCATCTGCCGACTGCTGGTAGACATGCAACAACACACGGAATTTAGCAACATC
Source organism: uncultured Prevotella sp. (assembly GCA_947167845.1). Classification (GTDB taxonomy): domain Bacteria; phylum Bacteroidota; class Bacteroidia; order Bacteroidales; family Bacteroidaceae; genus Prevotella. The sequence continues at coordinate 25,230 of CAMVJQ010000011.1, forward strand.
AAAATGATTGAAGAGCGCAAGACTCATACCACTTACCAGCAACTGTTGGTCGTTGGAGTCGATAGTTGGCGAAAGCAGGATTTCCTCCATGGAAAGGGCCTGTCCGTCAGTCCATATCGTAGAGAGACAGATGTTGTCGAACCACTCACTCATCAACAGGTGATGACGGCGATACACCTCCTTCTGCCGCTCTGCCCTGACATGTTCTGGCTCCAGTTCCAGCATCGCCACTTCTGAGACAAATGATTCCAGCGACTCTTTCAGCGACTGGATAGACCAGTCACGGGCTGTCACTGTCAGACGCATATAGACAGATGACAGATAGGAAGAGTGCCCCACAGAAAAGGTCAAGGCCGCATTGGCATAGAGCACGTACATCCGCCTGAGCAGATTCTCATAGAGAGCAGGCAACTGAGGGTCTCTGAAGCCGCGTTTCCAGTAATCTGTCATCAACTGGAAGTCAGCCCTGACAGCCTCCAGTCGATGACCATCGTTATGCCGTGGCCGCGTGGATAGATAGATAGCCATCTGCTTCAGGGCATCACTCAGATTCCGACGCAGCAGACTATTGTATACATCCTTTAAGGTCTCGTTCTCCATCATACGCTTCACTTCTTTCCCAGCCACTTCTTGGCCATGTCTATATCCTGCTTGCGTGGCGGCACTATGCGACTGAACTTCAAGTCCTTGGGGATGGTGTCGATGGCTGCGTCCTTCACCTTGCAGTATTTCTTCACTAGATTCCGGTACTGCCTGACACCATAGTGGTTAAGAGAGTCACAGGCACGGTTGTATCCTTCACAGAACGCCTTCAGTTGCCTTTGGCGGTTCTTGTCGTCCATGCCCTTGCCTCTCACCACAAAGGCCCCCATCTGGATATCCTGTTTTCTTGTGTCGAATATCACCCTGTGCTTTAACATCCGGGCCTGCGCAGCCTGTGGTTCAGTCAGCAACAGAGCATCCATCTCATTATTCTCCAACATCTTCAGCCTGACGTGCACATCATTGATCTGGATACGGAACACGCGCTCCGGCTTCACCTTCGCACTGTCCACCACCATATCCCCCAAAAGGTCAGTCACCGAATAGCGGGTCATGGCCAGCATCTTGTCATCCAGATGCTTCAAGTCCATGATACGCGCTCCCCTATTAGTCACCAACTGCCAGTAGGCATTAGTAGCCGTCAGATACCGCAGGGAGTCACCCTGATGTTTCATCCGTTCTGCCCTGACAAGGTCTGTCACGCCAACCTCGACACGCTTGTTCATAAGGGCCGTGTCCACATCCATCTGAGCCGTGAAGTGCTTCAGGCGGATATCCACCACCGTGTCAAACAGATGATGGTCTTTCGCCAAGTAGACTGGCAGGCAGTCGAGCGTCGGCATAACGGCTACCTTCAGGGCTGCCGAGTCCTCACGTGCCTGCCTGAGGCGTTGGGCTCTGGTCTGCCGCTTGGTCTCCTCGTATGATTGTCCGCAACTGAAAAGCACTAGTGCGGCTATTATTCCTATCAGTATTCTCTTCATAATCGGTGCAAAGGTACTGCTTTTTAAGTGAAAATTGAAGGATGAAGAGTGAAGAATTTACTGCCGCCGTACTTAAAAATAGTTAAATGCAGGGGAGAGCAGTAGTAAATTCTTCAATTACCACACTTCACTCTTCTCTTTTCTTCGTACCTTTGCGCCCGTTATGGCAAAAGACAAGACAGCATACGTATGCTCCAACTGCGGCCAGGAGTCGCCGAAGTGGATTGGGAAATGTCCCGTCTGCGGACAGTGGAATACTTTCAAGGAAATCAAGGTGGCAGTAGCCTCCCCTAAGCCAGGTGAGGCCAGAAGGGGGCTGGGGGGGGGCTCTATCCACGACTCAGCAGCCTTGACAGGCAAGGCCCTTCGTCTTCGCGACATATCCAACCACGATGATCCCCGTATTGACATGCACGATGAGGAACTCAATCGCGTGCTGGGCGGCGGTCTGGTCCCCGGCAGCATCGTACTCCTGGGTGGCGAACCAGGCATCGGCAAGTCCACGCTCTCCCTGCAAACCATGCTCCACATGCCTGAGAAGAAGATCCTCTACGTCAGTGGAGAGGAGAGTGCCCACCAACTGAAGATGCGTGCCAACCGTCTCCTGATGGGGAGCGGAGGTGCGGAGGAACACGAAAACTTCCTCATCCTGACTGAGAACTCGCTAGAGACCATCTTTGACCATATCAAGGAGCAGCAGCCGGAGATTGTCGTCATCGACTCCATCCAGACCATCATGACCGAGGATGTCGAATCGTCGGCCGGAAGCATCGCCCAAGTACGTGAGTGTGCCTCTTCCCTACTCCGCTTTGCCAAGACCAGTGGCGTGCCCGTCATCCTGATAGGCCATATCACGAAGGAAGGCTCTCTTGCGGGTCCGAAGATTCTGGAGCATATCGTCGATGCCGTCATCCAGTTTGAGGGCGACCAGCATTATATGTACCGCATCCTGCGCTCGATGAAGAACCGCTTTGGCTCTACAGCCGAACTGGGCATTTACGAGATGCAGCAGACAGGACTCCGACAGGTCAGTAACCCTTCGGAACTGTTGCTGACACAGGATCACGAGGGACTGTCGGGCATCGCCATCTCCTCTGCCATTGAGGGAGTGCGTCCCTTCCTCGTCGAGTCACAGGCCCTCGTCAGCAGTGCAGCCTACGGCACTCCCCAGAGAAGCGCGACAGGCTTCGACCAGCGCCGTCTGAACATGCTGCTGGCTGTCTTGGAGAAGCGCGTGGGCTTCAAACTGATGCAAAAGGACGTGTTCATCAATATCGCCGGCGGCCTCCGTGTCACTGACCTAGCCATGGACCTCAGCATTATTGCTGCCGTCCTCTCCAGCAATGTCGACACACCCATCGAGTCAGGCTGGTGCATGTGCGGAGAGGTAGGACTCTCTGGTGAGGTACGCCCTGTAAACCGTATAGAACAGAGAATCGCTGAAGCCGAGAAATTAGGCTTCAAGGATATCATCCTGCCTAAATATAATATGCAGGGCTTCGATCACAAAAAGTACCACATCACACTTCATCCCGTCCGCAAAGTAGAGGAAGCACTCCGTGCCCTCTTCGGCTAATTACGAAAAAAAATCTACTTTTATCTTTTTCAGTTTGCGGATTGGGAAAAAATGTGTAACTTTGCAACCAAAATCGTGATTGTCATGTATAAATTATACTATAAGGTAGCAGGTCACGTATTCTCACTGAATATAGGGACAGAGGATCATCTTGACCAATTGAAACAATATGAACCGTTTCTGACGGAAGCAACCGATGAAACAGTTTTTCACCTTGAAATCGTAGACCATCTCCCCATGTCTGTCTTCCACGAGGAACTGCGGCAGGAAGACGAGGGGCAGACGATTGTGGCAGGCCATTTGTCATCTGGCGAACCCTACTTCGAGTTCTGGCTAGGTACAAGACTGTGTTCAACCCTGCTGTCGACTACAGACTACAAGACGGGTAAAATACTGGTAAAGGAAAACTGGACATTCGGCGTGAACAATGCTATCATGGTGATGTATGCGATGGCCACATCCAAAAGCCGCACTGCTCTATTCCACTCATCTGTAGTGAGTTACAAAGATCGCGCCTATATGTTCCTAGGCCATAGTGGTACGGGCAAAAGCACCCACTCAAGCCTGTGGCTGAAGTATATCGAGGGGACAGAACTGCTAAACGATGACAACCCTGTGGTGCGCATCCTTGACAATAATGAGGTGTGGGTCTACGGATCCCCATGGAGTGGCAAGACGCCCTGCTACAGGAATGTCAGTTACCCTGTGGGAGCCATTGTGAAACTGAGCCAGGCTCCCTACAACCAGATTGAGCGTTTAAAGGGTGTCAAGGCCTATGCTGCCGTGATGCCTTCGATCTCTGGTAAACGTTGGGACAAAGATCTGGCTGAGGGGCTTCACGAGACGGAGAACCTCCTTGTTCAATTTGTACCAATATGGCATCTGGATTGTCTGCCCGACGAAGGGGCTGCCCTACTCTGCCGTAAGAACTGCGCTGATGAATCATAAGATACTGCCCAACAACGAGGTCATCAGTAGTGTTATCGAGATGCTGGATGCCTGTCCGAGCGTCATCCTGCCTGTTAGGGGGTACAGTATGCTGCCCTTTATCATTGGCGATGTGGAGAGCGTGGAACTGGTAAAGCCAGATAAGGTGGAGGTAGGCGATGTGGTGCTGGCTTGGATAAATGGCAATCGCTACGTAGTGCATCGGGTAATCCGGATTGATGGTGAACGTGTGCAACTTATGGGCGACGGGAATTTGGGTGGTGACGAGTACTGCTCCAAAAGCGACGTAAAAGCACGGGCTGACTATGTAATCAACAAGTTTGGAAAGAAACGTTATCTCTACACGAAGTGGCGTGTCAGGGGCAGTCGGCTCTGGTGGGCTTTGAAACCTGTGCGACGCATCATCCTGGCCATTTACCGACGCACAATCTTGAAACTGGAAACAAGAAAAGTACAACGATAGAAAGATATGAAACAGAAAAAAGGATTCGTACTGCGCGAAGTGTGCGGTGAGAAAGTTATTGTTGCAGAAGGTATTGAGACTATCGACTTCGGCAAACTAATCAGTTTGAATGACACAGCCGCCTGGATTTGGGAGAAGGCATCTGAACTGGGTGACTTCACTGCTGAGCAACTGGCAGAGGCCATCTGCAGCGACTACGACGTAGAAGCCGACCGCGCTCTTTCCGACGTGAAGAAGTTGCTTAGTGAATGGCAGCACTCCGGACTGTTAGAATAGCCGTATGAATTATGCTGTCTGGCTATGGCAGAACACGAAAGGTATCCGCCTGAACATGCTGATACGCATCGTGGCTGGTTTGGGGCGTGTTGCTCTCGGACTGCTGATGGTGTGGCTTTGCAAGCGGTTTATCGACGTGACTATCCGGATGGAGTCTAGTGACATTATCGGCATGATTGCCCTGTTGCTGGGTGTGGTTGGCGGCGGCATTCTCTGCCGCCAAGTTTATTATTACCTAGGCATCCGCTCAGGTGCCAGTCAGAGTACCACCATCCGTCTGCGCATTTTCAGCCGTCTGTTCCGCCGACAGATGTACGACCAGAAAGAGATGCATTCCGGCGATGTGTCATCAAGACTCGAAAAGGACATCGAAGTAGTGAGCAATGCCACTACTTCACTGATTCCTGACGTAACTGTCACAGTCTTCCAGTTGGCGGGTGCCTTCCTGCTGATGCAGTCGATGGATGCACGCTTGGCCTGGGCGCTACTGCTGTTGACACCGATATTCCTGTTCGTGGGCAAACTCTTCGCTCGGAAAATGCGGAAGATGACGCTCGACATCCGTAAACAGGAGAGCATCATACAGATGTTGGTACAGGAGACGATGGAGCACAATGCCGTGCTGCGCTCTCTGGAGAGTGGCGACTGGGTGACTGGACGACTGGACGACATGCAGCAAGACCTGAAAGGGAAAATCAACAGAAGGGCCCGCTTCACCGTCATTTCACGCCTTCTCATCTCCTCGAGTTTCAGCCTTGGCTATATCATCGCCTTCATCTGGGGTGCCTTGCAACTCCGAGATGGCATCATCACCTTTGGTGTGATGACCTCATTCCTGCAACTGGTAAGTCAGATTCAACAACCTATCCTGCAGATGGTCAATATGATACCCCAGGTCATCCAGACATCGGCAAGCATTGACAGGCTCAATGAACTGGAGACAATAGAGGCAGAAGAGATACAAAGCCAAAATGAGCGGATGGAGGGCACCTTGGGTGTGAGTGTCCAGAACGTGAGTTTCAGTTATGCCCTTGGTGACCGTCAGATATTGTGCCACTTCAGTTATAACTTTCATCCTGGCAGCAAGACAGCCCTGATGGGACAGACGGGAGTTGGCAAAACCACTTTATTCAGGCTGCTGCTGGCACTTATCAAGCCAAATGAGGGGACACTGTCCATCTATAACGGCAAGGAGAAACAGTACATTTCAGAGAACACCCGCTCCAACTTCGTCTTTGTGCCACAGGGCAACACACTGATGAGCGGTAGCATCCGATACAACCTACAACTCGCAAAGCCTGATGCAACAGAAGAAGAACTTCAAAGAGTACTTCATACGGCTATGGCCGACTTCGTCAATGACTTGCCGGAGGGAATGGATACAGAGTGTGGCGAAAGGGGCAGTGGTCTTAGTGAGGGTCAGGCTCAGCGTATCGCTATCGCACGAGGTCTGCTGAGACCTGGCAGTATTCTGCTACTCGACGAGATCAGTTCGTCACTGGACGAGCATACAGAACATGAACTGTTTCGGCAAATATTCGAAAAATACCCTGACAAAACCATGATATTCATTACCCATCGTCCAGAAGTATGTAAACTGTGCAATGAGGTAGTCAATATTGGGCAGTAGCCTTCTTCCTATTTGATAATACCCTGCTCTGTGAATATCTTTTTCAGGGCTACCACCGAGCGGTCTACCTGCTCCTTCGTATGCGTTGCCATGAGGGCGTAGCGCACAAGAGTGTCTTGAGGCGCACAGGCGGGAGGAATGACGGGGTTGATGAACACGCCGGCCTTGAATGCAAGGGCAGTCACGAGGAATGTCTTCTGCGCATCACGCACATAAAGAGGAATGATAGGGCTCTCAGTCTCACCAATCTCGAAGCCTTCCTCGCGGAATCGCTTCAGGGCATAGTTGGTCACGTCCCAAAGGGCCTGGATGCGCTCCGGCTCCTGCTGTATGATGTGCAGAGCCTCCATGGCGGCTGCCGTGGCAGCAGGGGTGTTGGAGGCGGAGAAGATATAGGTGCGGCAGGTGTGACGCAGGAAATTGATGGTATCCCAGTCGGAGGCAATGAATCCACCAATGGATGCAAGCGACTTGGAGAATGTGCCCATAATGAGGTCAATCTCGTCAGTTAGCCCGAAGTGGTCGCACACGCCCCTTCCCTGACGACCGAAGACACCGATGCCGTGGGCCTCGTCGACCATGATGGAGCAATTGTACTTGTGCTTGAGTTCGACAATCTCCGGCAGTTTGGCCAGGTCGCCCTCCATGGAGAACACGCCGTCGACCACGATGAGTTTGATGGCCTCCTGCGGCAATTTCTGGAGTACGCGCTCGAGATCCTCCATGTCGTTGTGCTTGTAGTGGAGTTGCTTGGCAAACGACAGACGCCGACCGTCGACAATCGAGGCATGGTCGCGATCGTCGCAGATGATGTAGTCATCCTTCCCGACGACCATTGCCAGCACACCCTGATTGACGGAGAATCCTGTAGAGAAGCAGAGACAGTCGTCCTTGCCGATGAACTCAGAAATCTCCTTCTCGAGTTGCACATGCAGGTCGAGCGTACCGTTGAGAAACCGGCTGCCTGCGCACCCTGATCCATACTTGTCGAGCGCACGCTTGGCGGCATCGATAATACGCTGGTCGCCCGTCAGCCCTGTATAGGCATTCGAGCCAAACATCAACACCTTGTGGCCTCCCATTTCGACCTCGGTACCCTGCTTTCCCTCAATGGCGCGGAAATAAGGGTAAACGTCAGCCTCCATATACTTCTGCGGCTCACGATAGTGCTTGTATCTTTCTTGTAACTGTCCCATTCCGATTTTGGTAACGTTATTTATTTTTAATTCAGGCTGCAAAGTTACACATTTTTTCGCAAAACGTGCAAGAAATTCTTAATAAATGTCGTTTTTGGGGAATTTTACCGCATTATTGATGCATTTTTCAATAGAATTATGTATATTTGCAGTTGATTTCTAACGTGACAAGACACTTGTAGGATAGATTATGACAGAAAAGAAGCGCATAACATTCATCATCAATCCCATATCGGGCACGCGCTCGAAGGACGACCTGCCGCGACTAATCGACGAGACGCTCGACAAGGAGCAGTTCGACCATGCCGTCAGGATAACGGAATATGCAGGCCACGCCTCGGAGATAGCCAACGAGTGCGTGGAGGCTGGACAGGAGATCGTGGTGGCTGTGGGTGGCGACGGCACGGTGAACGAGGTGGCTCATGCGCTGACACACACCGACGCGGCCCTGGGCATCATCCCCTGCGGCTCGGGCAACGGGCTGGCGCGCCATCTCTGTCTGCCAATGGATGCCCGCAAGGCTGTCGAGATCATCAATGCCAGCAAGATAGAGCAGTTCGACTATGGCGTGATCAACGGCCTACCCTTCTTCTGCACCTGCGGCATGGGCTTCGACGCCTTTATCTCGCTGAAGTTTGCCGAAGCCGGCAAGCGCGGACCGATCACCTACGTGGAGAACGTGCTGAAGGAGGGACTGAAATACAAACCAGAGACCTACGAGGTGGAGGATGAGACGGGCACACGCCGCTTCAAGGCTTTTCTCATCGCTTGTGCCAATGCCTCGCAGTATGGCAACAATGCCTATATCGCGCCAGGAGCCACGATGAAGGACGGCGAGATGGACGTGATTGTCATGGAACCGTTCGACGTGCTGGATGCACCACAGATAGCGGCTGACCTATTCATGAAGACGCTGGGCAACAACTCGAAGATTAAGACTTTCCGCACCAAACAACTGCACATCCGCCGGAAGGAGCCTGGAGCCATCCACTACGACGGCGACCCCATCATGACAGGCACAGACATCGACGTACACATCGAACATCAAGGCATCCGCATACTGACCAATCCCGCCATCACGGAGGACGTCAGCCAGCCGAACTTCTTGCTGAATGCCTTCAGCGACCTCTTTAATAACATAAATAATGTACGCGAGGACTTGCAGGGCGACATCGAGAAGGGCAGCCGAAGGATTCAGGCCATCAACAAGGTGCTGCTGCGGAAACTGACGAGACTGTGACATAGATGCAGGAGATTGTTGCAGGAGTGATTTTGGCGGGTGCTGTCTGCTACGCTGGATATAGGGTCTACAAGACGCTGACCGACGTGAATGAGGCATGCAGAGGGTGCACTCTGGCAGAAAAATGCAAAAAGAAAAGAAAAATTCGGCAAAATATTTGGCAGTGTCGAAAATAATGACTACCTTTGCATCCGCATTTGAGACTGGTGCCTTGGATGAGTGGCTTAGTCAACGGTCTGCAAAACCGTCTACGGCGGTTCGAATCCGCCAGGCACCTCAAAGAGAAAGGGCTGATGGAAGTGTTCCGTCAGCCCCTTTTCTTATTCGTTGTCAAAGAGATGGTCAATCTCTGCTATCTCATCTTCATCAAACCACTTGGCCAGTTTCTCCTTGGCCTGCTGCATGATCTCAGGGTCGATGCCCGTCCACACACGCTTCAGTACATAGAGCAGCACGGTCAGGTCGTCAGTGAGACCTGCAATGGGGATGGCATCTGGGATGACATCGAGGGGACTAATCATATAGCCGAGGGCTCCGATGATAATAGCCTTGTCGGCCTTGCTGACCTTGTCACTCTGCAGAGTATAGTAGAGGATGAGGGCTGCATAGACCAACTTAGAACCGGCACGCTTGGCAATGCGTGCAATTTTCTCCACAAATTCCGTCTGCGAGAACTTGTTGGCATAACTCATAAAATCGGGTAATTCCATATTTATCTTTTTTTTATTTGTTGATTCTGATGATTCTGATGCCAGTGTGCGTGGGGTGCTTCTGAAGATACCGGGCGAGCGTCATCGGCTCCACCACCACCTGTTTGTGCAGTTGCGATGCATTGAGCAGATGGAGTCCGTCGCGCTGCCAGACGGCCAGTCCCAGATGGGCGATGTCTAGTCCGGGCTTCGAGCAGGTGATGGCGATGATGTCGCCGTCGTGAACGGCCTCCCGCATCGCAGCGGTATTCCCGACATCCTGCTTGGGGATGAACCTGAACTCGGCTCCCGACACCCGCTGCTCCATCCGGCGAATCTGAGCGACGAACTCAGGATGCTGCCTCAGGGCCTTGTAAGACTCTGGGTGGCGGCTCATATAGTCGACCTTCACCTTCTGAATATCAGTAAAGGGCGGATTGGGCTGTTGTATCTCCGTGACGATACCCGCCCGGGTGTTGGCCGTGATCCACTCCGTGAAGTAGTGGATGCGGCTGGGGTATCCCGCGATGCGCCCGCCACGATAGCGCATGGCCACCAGAGCGTTGAGATAGTCGCGATAGGTGTAGAGGTTACGATAGGCGCAGAGCGTGAGTGCCGTCACGTTCTCCACCAAGGTCGTACAGTCGAGTTGACGGGTATTCACCACCAGCGTCTCTTCATTCGTCACCTCCAGGGTGTGGGCCACATAGGGCCTTCCGATGAACTTACGCGCGAAGAAGAGTGGGAAGCAGACCGTGCGATCCTGACGGCGGGCCTCATCCAGCCATTGGCTGACGGTGACGCTGTCAGCCGTCTGGGCAAAAGGCACAATGGCACTGTCGTCCGTCTGGGCCCTAAGCCCCCCGGACAGTAGTGACATTAACAGGCATATGAACAAAAGACTTTTTTTCATTACTTACTTTTTTACCTTTTTACCTTATTCTTATATCTTTCTTTTAGTCCGAAATTATAGCCGATATATGCATTAAACGAGCCGAACATATTGTTGGCATTAAAGCGCGAAGTGTGATAGTTGTTCGTATGGAGTATGGCACTGGCTCCCGCATACCATCTCGTATTATTATAGACAATGCCGAAGCGTCCGATACCGTCGAGATTGACCTTGGAGATGTCAAAGCCCTTCTTCTCGTCGAGCGTCTCACCGTTGCTAGTCTTATAGGCCAGTGCCAGCAGACCGCTGGCGCAAAAGAGCCAATTCTTGGCAAACACCCAGTTGTAGGCATAGCCTCCTGAGAGACTGATGTCATGATACTTGATTGTGCTGAAGAGCATGCCGCTGTCGAGCAGAACCTCTTGTCCTGCTTCCGCATGGCTTTTGAGCGTCTTCTGAAGTTCCTCGAAATTCATATCAAGGGTATTCCGGGTATAGCCTGCCCCCGCCATCCACGAACCGCAACTCACTTTCTGACAGGTGGACTGACTGAAGGCTGCGGGATAGGAGAAGCGCCCATGATTGAAAATGTAATAGGCATTGACACCCGTAATGCCCACGTTGACTCCTGCAAACGGGAAGCCCTCAAACTGGCTGCCATCGATGCCATATCCCAACTTGGCATCGCGTATCTTGTAGTCCGTACCCGTACGGCGATAGAACAAGTCGATTCCCACCTGGGAACTGTATATGCTGAAATCGAACTCCTTGCGCAGCCCGCTGGAATTGAAGCCCAGGTTCTTGATGTCAAAGGTGTAGCCGAAAAAGAACCAGCGCCATCCGAAATAGGGACCCACCTTGGTAAGGCCGTCGGGAGCCAGAGTGATGCTCTGCCCGTTGCTGCCTATGGTGAAACTCTCAAAGGTACGCGTCAACTGCATCATGACCGTAAACTCATAGTGCTGGGGCTCTATATAATCATCCTCCAGACGGTCGAACCCCCGGATGGTGCGGCGAACCACGCCCAGTTGACGGGGCTTACGGACCTGCACCGTGTCGCCTTGCAGTGAATCCAAGGCCACGCCCGTGGCATCGTCGGCCAGAATGATGTCGGACATCATGAGCAGCACGATCAGCATCAGCAGGAACCTCACCTCCATCATCGCATCAAAATTTACCGAGAATACGGTCCATCACCCAGTTGACAGGCGTGGCCGACACACTGGTGCAGGTACACACGGAGATACCCTGCAGATGCTCTATCATCGCCTTGATGAGGGGGTACTGAACGTAAGGGGGATTGGGCACGGCGATGGATTCCTCGCCTTCGCTCGTCTGCAGGCGGATAGGCTTATAGTCGAACACGGAGAAACTGACCTGTCCCTCGGTGCCGATAATGTCAATACAGTCTTCGCGCGCACTCTCATGGGCCACATAGCACCATGAGCCACTGCCTGGCAGTCCGTTCTCGAACGCGAAACAAGCGCTGACGGAGTCCTCGGCCTCATAGTACCCCCCCCGATTGGCACAAATACCACGCGCCTCAAGGATAACACCGAACATGTCCTGTAGGAGGTCCAGTTGATGGGGCGCCATATCGTAGAAATAGCCACCGCCGGCTATCTCTGGCTGCAGCCGCCAAGGCAACTGGTGCTGCGGAAGGAGTTGGGCATCCGTCTTCCGAAGGGGCTCGGTATAGCGTATCTGTACATTTAGGATCCGGCCGATCCGCCCGCCTTTGACAATCTCGGCAACGCGCTTGAAATAAGGAAGGTATCGGCGATAGTAGGCCACGAAGCAGGGCACCCCCGTCTGTTCCGAGATGCGATTGATGCGGGCGCAGTCCTCATAGTTGGAAGCCAACGGCTTCTCCACATAGACAGGCTTGCCCGCCTTCATCGCCATGATGGCAAATGTAGCGTGGCTCGACGGGGGGGTAGCCACATAGACGGCATTCACGTCAGGATCGTCAATCAGTTCCTGCGCATCAGTGTACCACTTCCCGACACCATGCTTCTCGGCATAACCGCGAGCCCGCCTCTCCGTGCGGCTCATCACGGCAACCACGCTTGAGCCCTCGACCTCGCTGAACGCTGGGCCGCTCTTGGTCTCCACAACCTCACCGCAACCGATGAAACCCCATCTTAACAACTTCATCTTTATGATTTTTGGTGCAAAGATACACTTTTTAATTAAAAAAAAGAGAATTAAGAACCAAGAATTAAGAGAATTTACGTATCTTTGCACCGCAAAAGCAAATAAAGGTAAAAAAGTAAAAAGGTAAAAAGGTAAGAAAGGAAGAAATTATGGAATATCTCAGACAACTCATCAAGCGCAGATGGTACTGGTTTCTGCTCTATGCCGTCGGCTATAGTGCACTGACCACGCTGGCCATCTACCGTCTCACCCTCATTCCTTTAGTGCCGCTCGGCATAGCCATACTGCCCCTGTTGCTGCTCCCCCTGTTCTACTTCGGCACCCTGCTCTATATCGGCCTGCGCAAGAAGGCCCTCTCCACAAGGATGCTCCAGCGGCTGACGGAATGCACAGGCGTAGCCCTGCTCACTACCGCCATCGCCATTCTGCCTGCCGTCATCCTCTCACTGGCCAACACGCAGGCGCATATCGGCGAATTCTATGGTGATCCGCTGGGACTCCCTTCCTATATACTACCCCTCACGCTGGGCGTGCTACTTGTCGCAGGACTGATACAGGCCATGACTGCCATCCTCTCATATCAGCCGGCACGACAGACGTACAAGGAGACTATGGAAAAGAAAATGAACCAGACAAAGCCCCGACAGGCATGAACAAACGACGCATCCTATTCATCGACCGCGACGGCACTCTCATTGAGGAACCAGCCGACGAACAGATCGATGCCTTTGAGAAACTGAAGTTTTTCAGAGGCGTGTTCCGCAACCTTAACTTCATCCGCCAGCATACAGACTACGAACTGGTGATGGTGAGCAATCAGGACGGACTGGGCACAGAGGCATTTCCGGAAAATACCTTCTGGCCCGTCCACAACTTCATCCTGCAGACCCTTGAGGGGGAAGGCATCACGTTCGACGAGATTCTCATCGACCCCCACTTCCCGGAAGACAATGCGCCTACCCGCAAGCCCAATACGGGGCTGGTGGAGAAATACATCGGGAATCCCGACTACGACATCGCCGGCAGTTATGTCATTGGCGACAGAGAGACCGACCGCCAGTTCGCACAGAATATAGGCTGTAAGTCACTGATACTAAGCGACGAAGGAATCACATGGGATAAAATCGCTGAAATCGTCTTTGCAGGTGAGCGCACAGCAGAAGTGCGGCGCACGACCAAGGAGACTGACATTTATATTAAGGTGGACTTGGACGGCACAGGCCGCTGCGACATCGCCACAGGCCTGGGCTTCTTTGACCACATGCTGGAGCAAATCGGCAAACACGGCAGCATCGACCTGACCATCCACACGAAAGGCGACCTGCACGTCGACGAGCATCACACCATCGAGGACACGGCCCTCGCTCTGGGCGAATGCATCCTGCAGGCTCTTAGCAGCAAACGAGGCATCGAGCGCTACGGCTACTGTCTGCCGATGGACGACTGTCTCTGCAGCGTGGCCCTCGACTTCGGAGGCCGCCCCTGGCTGGTCTGGGATGCCGAGTTCCATCGCGAGAAGATTGGGGAGATGCCCACGGAGATGTTCCTCCACTTCTTCAAGAGCCTCTCTGATGCCGCCAAGATGAATCTCAACATCAAGGCTCAGGGTGACAACGAGCATCACAAGATAGAAGGCATCTTCAAGGCACTGGCCAGAAGTCTGAAGATGGCCGTGCGCCGTGACATCTATCACTACGAACTGCCCTCAACGAAGGGGATGCTCTAAATATCATATTTGTTTTTCCGCTTCTCCGCCTTGCGCGGCTGACTGGGATGGAAACCGAGATGAGGGGTTTTCACGCCCATATAGCCTTGATGGCGCTGACGGATCTTGGCCACATAGTCCACCGTCTCAGAGCCTCGCATATAGCCGTGCTTGACTATCGGGTCATTGTAGTATCTCGGATTAGCCAGTTTCAAGACATACTCCGACACCTCACGCCAGACGTGCGGATTCTTACCGTCGCGCTTCGCCAGAGCCATCGCATCGCGGACATGATGGATGCCACCATTATAACTGGCCAGAACGAAATTTGTGCGCTCTATGCGCCCGGGAATATCGGAGAACTTGCTTTCCAACTGGCCCAGATACTTGGCCGCCGCCGCCACATTCTGCTCCGGATCGTACATCTGGTCACGAGGCAGCCCCAGCAAGTCGGCCGTACCAGGCATTATCTGCATCAGGCCCTTGGCGCCTGCAAAGGACACTGCCTTGGGGTCGAACGTCGACTCCTGATAGCACTGGGCCGCCATCAGGCGCCAATCCCAGCGAATCGGCTGGGAATACTGCTGGAAGAGATGGTCGTAGTGGGAGATAATTCCGCCCTTCTTGTCGAGCATTGGTGAGAACACACGACGCTTTACACGCCGCCGGGTCAGCAGTTCGGTCTCCTCCTTCTGCACCTGGGCCACCAGTTCCGGCCTGTACCAGGCAGAGAGTTCTTCAGCCAACATGGGTTTCTCGCCATTCACGTCAAACATGCCTGGTGTCGGCCAGGCAACGATGTCAACTACGCCCTCCGACAATTGCGCAGCCAGTTCGGCCGAGTCGCGGCACACCTCCACACGCACACTCACCCCCAGGCTGTCAGCCAGTCGCTGGACGAGCAGATACTGCGTACCCAACTGCCGCCCGTGATAGTCGTAATAAGTCTGGGGACCACTGACGGTGGCCATGATCAGTTCGCCGTAGGCCTGAATCTCATGCAGGTCGAAGCCCTCAGTAGTCTCTACCGAGTCGAGCACCTCGCCCCAGGGCGTGACGATGGGCTCCTGCTTCTTGGGGGAGCAGGACATCAGCAGCAGAAGCACCACCGGAACCGTATATTGACTTGAAAAACGCATCAGTCGCAGAGGCCAATGGCCAAAAACGGTGCAAAGGTACTAAATAATTCATGATTAACATTGCACAATTCACAATTATTTCGTTATTTTTGCACCACACCCACTCCGACATTAGTTTTATACGAATGTGACCTTGCTGCGGCAGACTTCCACATCGCCATCCTTGCAAATGCGGATGCAGTACTCATTCTCTGCCGTCATCTCACGGTAGAAGGAGAGCCTGTCGCCCAGATGGGCCTCGGCGACATAGGCTATCTCAAGGCGCTTGATGCGATGCTCACGATACCAGGTCAGATCCCAGAGGTCGAGCACGTGCTCGATGTACTTCACCGAGTTGATATGACCATTGATGTCGACATCATTATAATAGGTGTCGATGGTGCGCACCAGTTCGACGTCGTCGCCCATCTTCACACGTCCGCCCTTGTCTATCGGACAGTCCTTGTCTTTGACAATCCAGTTGTTGATGGCACCGTTGTCGATGGCATAGATGTCCGTCGGCTGGCGGCTCTCCGTGTCGATCATCGCCCAGATGGAGCGACCGTAGCCATAGACCTTACCATGGCCATCAACCACGCGGAAGTTACGAGACGTAAAATAGCGCATGGCCGACTCCACCCATGTCTCCACGTTGAACTTAGTGTACATGAGCGGCATCTCGTCCATCTCAATAGCGAGACGGGAGAGCACCCACGAGCGCTTGATGGAGAGCAGGTATTTCATGCCGAAACCACGGTCGGTGGAGTGGAAGTCGGCGGCATTGAGCAGGTGGTTGCCGAGGTGACCCATGAAGAGCCGCTGCGAGAAGTCGCAGTGGAAAGGCTCAGCCATAAATTCGTATGTTCCTATTTTGTCCATTTCCTTTCTTTCTGCTTTTAGTTACTCCTTTTCGCGCTGCTTTAGGAAGTCGGAGACTTGCTCCTGCTTGCCTCGGGTGACGGCAATACGTCCAGAGCGGGTGTACTGCAGCACGCAGCCGAAGGCATCGAGGGCGCGAAAGAGGGAGATGATGTCCTCGGTGAGTCCGTACTTCATCACGATGACGTATGTGGGATTAACCTCTGTGATGGAGGCATCGTGGCGACGGATAGTGCGCGAGATCTCCGGATTCGCCATCACCTGCTCCGTGGAGAGTTTGTATAGGCCCGACTCACGGATGAACAACTGGTCGTCGGTGAAATAGTTGGCCTTCACCACATCCACCTTCTTCTCGATCTGCCGGGTGATCTTGATGATCTGGTCCTCGTCGCTCCAGGCGGTGATGGTGTACTTATGCACCCCCGGGATGCTGGAGGCCGACACATTGAGGCTCTCGATGTTCACCTGGCGGCGGGTGAACACGGCCGTCACCTGATTCAGAATACCAGCCACGTTCTCCGAGTAGACCAGCAGTGTATATAGTTTCTTTCTTTCTTCTTTCATAATTACAAACTTCAAATTTCCAGCATCATTTCGTTGACGTTCATGCCCGGCGGTGTCATCGGCAGCACGTTGTCCTCCTCCAGAATGGCACACTCCAGGATGAAGGGCCCATCGGTAGTCAGCATCTTCTCCACGGCAGAAGCGAGGTCCTTGCGGTCGACGACGGCCTGATAGGGGATGCCATAGCCCTGGGCAATCAGTTCGTAAGAGGGATTCATCATCTTGGTGAACGACTTACGGCGCATCCAGAACATATCCTGCCACTGTCGGACGTTACCCAGATAGTGGTTGTTCATCAGAATCATCTTGACAGGTGCCTTCTGCTCCATGATGGTGCCCAGTTCCTCGATGCACATCTGGAATCCGCCATCGCCCATAAAGCAGCAGACGGTGCGGTCGGGGGCAGCGAAAGTGGCACCGATGGCCGCAGGCATACCGTAGCCCATCGTGCCGAGGCCTCCGCTGGTACAGATGCTGCGCCGATGGTGATACTTGAAATAACGGGTGGCAAAGAGTTGGTTCTGGCCAACATCGGTGACAAGGATGGCATCGTCGGCATTCTTTTCAGCCACCATGTTGACGACCTCACCCATGCGCAGCGGTCCTTCCTTCGGATGGATAGCGGGCTCGATGACCTTCACGCGCTCTTTCTCGTCGAGCGGCTTGAAGGAGTCGCGCCATTCCTGGTGGCTGTTCTCCTTCAGCAGAGCAGTGATAGCGGGCAGCGACTCCTTGCAGTCGGCCACGATGGCCACATCAGTCTTCACGTTCTTGTCGATCTCACTGGGGTCGATGTCGAGGTGGATCACCTTGGCCTGCTTGGCGTAGGTCTTGAGGTTGCCCGTCACGCGGTCGGAGAAACGCATGCCGATGGCGATGAGCACGTCGCACTCCTGCTCCTTCAGGTTGACGGCATAGTTGCCGTGCATGCCCAGCATACCAGCATTGAGCGGATGATTGGAGGGCAGCGCGGAGAGACCGAGCATCGTACGGCCTGCGGGGATATCGGCCTTCTCAAGGAAGGCCTGCAACTCTTTCTGGGCATTACCCAGTTCGACACCCTGCCCCACCAGTGCCAGCGGCTTCTTGGCACTATTGATCAGTTCAGCAGCCTGCCGCACAGCCTCATTGTCGAGTTTGGGATAGGGTACATACGAGCGCACGAAATTCACCTTCATCGGTTCCCAGTCGATCTCCTCGACCTGTGCATTGCGGGGAAAGTCGAGCACTACGGGGCCGGGGCGCCCCGTGCGGGCGATATAGAAGGCGCGACTGACCGCCCATGCCACATCCTCGGCATGGCGTATCTGGTACGACCACTTGGAGATAGGCTGTGCCACACCCACGAGGTCTACTTCCTGGAAGGCGTCTGTACCAAGGGCGGAGATAGCCACCTGCCCGGCGATGACCACTATCGGCGTGGAGTCCATCATGGCATCGGCAATGCCCGTCAGGGTGTTGGTGACACCAGGGCCGCTGGTGACGAGGGCGACTCCCACCTCACCGCTGACGCGGGCATAGCCCTCAGCGGCATGGGTGGCTCCCTGTTCGTGACGCACCAGTATATGGTCGAAACATTTCTTCTCTCCCCGGGTGTAGTCGAAAAGCGCGTCGTAGACGGGCATGATGGCCCCTCCGGGGTAGCCGAAGATGGTCTTCACCCCCTCAGCCTGTAAGGCCCGCATCAGCGCCTTCGCTCCTGTAATTCTATCTTTAAGCATATTTGCCTCTTTTTACCTTCTTACCCTTTTATCTTTTTACCTTTACTCAATGATTCTTATTCCACCTTTATCAGCACTCGACACGCTCTGAGCATAGGCACGCAAAGCCTTGGAAACCTGGCGGTTGCGCTTCAGCGGCTGTTGCGGGCGGGCAGCGAGTTCCTCGTCGGAGAGTTTCACATTGATGCTGCGGCTGGGGATGTCGATGACGATGATGTCGCCATCCTTGATCTTGCCGATATTGCCACCATTGGCGGCCTCAGGCGAGATATGTCCGATGGAGAGGCCACTGGTACCGCCGGAGAATCGGCCGTCGGTAATCAGTGCGCACTCCTTGCCGAGGTGCATACTCTTAATATAAGAGGTGGGATAGAGCATCTCCTGCATACCAGGGCCGCCCTTGGGGCCTTCGTGAGTGATCACCACGCAGTCGCCGCTCTTCACCCGTCCGCCGAGGATGCCCTCGCAGGCATCCTCCTGGGAGTCGAACACCACGGCAGGGCCTTCGAAGTGCCACAGGGCCTCGTCGACGCCCGCCGTCTTCACCACACAACCGTCCTGGGCGATATTGCCGAAGAGCACGGCCAGTCCGCCGTCCTTCGTATAGGCATGCTCCAGGTCACGGATGCAGCCGCCCGCGCGGTCAGTATCGAGTGTCCCCCACTCTTCTGACTGCGACCCCATCTTCGTGGAGAATCGGTTGCCCGGGGCCGACTGATAGATACGGTTGGCCTCCGGATCGACGCTGCCGTCGACGATGCTGTATTTCTTGATGGCCTCGCCGAGCGTCATGCCGTCCACACGGATGGCAGAGCCGTCGATGAGCCCACCTTTATTCAGTTCGTTGAGAATACCGAGAATACCGCCGGCACGTCCACACTCCTGCACAGAGTACTTCTGTGTGTTCGGAGCCAACTTGCAGAGGCAGGGCACGCGGCGGGAGAGTTCGTCGATATCCTTCATCGTGAAGTCGGTGCCGGCCTCCTGGGCCACGGCCAGCAGATGGAGCACGGTATTGGTGGAGCCGCCCATGGCAATGTCGAGAGCCATGGCGTTCATGAATGCCTTGCGAGTGGCAATCGAGCGTGGCAGCACGCTCTCGTCGCCGTCCTCATAGTAGGCGAAGGTATTCTTCACCACCTGACGGGCAGCGGCCTTGAAGAGTTCGATGCGGTTGGTATGAGTGGCCAGGATCGTGCCATTGCCGGGCAGCGACAGTCCGATAGCCTCGGTGAGCGAGTTCATCGAGTTGGCAGTGAACATACCTGAGCACGAGCCGCAGCCTGGACAGGCACACGACTCTATCTCCTGTATCTCCTCATCGGTCACGGAAGGATCGGCTCCTTTCACCATCGCCGTGATCAGGTCGGCATTCTCGCCGCGCCAGCGTCCGGCCTCCATAGGACCTCCAGAGCAGAACACCGTCGGGATGTTCAGCCGCATCGAGGCCATCAGCATACCCGGTGTCACCTTGTCGCAGTTGGAGATGCAGATCATCGCATCCGCCTTGTGGGCATTTACCATATATTCTACGGAGTCGGCAATAATGTCACGTGAGGGCAGCGAGTAGAGCATACCGTCGTGCCCCATTGCGATGCCATCATCGATGGCAATCGTATTGAATTCTGCTGCAAAGCAGCCCATCTTCTCTATCTCTGCCTTTACAATCTGGCCTATCTCATGCAGATGGGTATGTCCCGGCACAAACTGGGTGAAAGAGTTCACGACGGCAATGATCGGCTTGCCGAACTGTTCACGCTTCATACCCGTGGCCACCCATAGTGCACGGGCGCCAGCCATTCTACGACCTTCAGTGCAGACCGCACTTCTCAACTGATGTTTCATAACGCATTTTGTCTAATTTCCGAAAATTAGGTGCAAATTTACACCAAATAAAACAAATAGCCAACAATTTCGCTGAAAAATAACGAAATTGCTGGCTGAAATTGATTCACTGTAATTATAATAGGTTATTTCTTCATTCTTTTCAAAACAGTTCGCCCATTCTTCTGTACAACAATGACGATGCCCTTGTCAAAGATAATCATTTTTTCCTAATAATCCAAGAAAAAAAGGATAAAATGAGGATAATAACGAAGAAATTTGTAATTTTGCACAAAATATTCCAACTATAAGTATAATCAAATGAGAGTACAACTACTGACAATGACACTGGTGATGGCCACAACTATCACCGCACAGCGCAAAGAGACGACACTCGGCGACAACTGGAGTTTCTCACACGACCGTCAGACCTGGCAGACCGTAAGCGTGCCCCACGACTGGGCCATAGCAGGGCCCTTCGACAAGAAGTGGGACCTGCAGCGGGTGGCCATCGAGCAGAACGGCGAGAAGGTACCCACGGAGAAGAGCGGACGCTCGGGCGCCCTGCCATGGATCGGCGAGGGACACTACCGACGAAACATCAACATCCCGGCAGACTTCAGCGGACACGCCGAACTGCTGTTCGACGGCGCGATGGCAGAGCCCACCGTCAGCATCAACGGCCAGAAGGCCGGCTACTGGGCCTACGGCTACAATGCCTTCCGCGTGGACATCACTCCCTATATAAAGAAAGGTGAGAATCTGCTGGAGGTAGACCTGAAGAACGTGGAGGAGAGCAGTCGCTGGTATCCTGGTGCAGGCATCTACCGCCCCGTGACACTTCTGCTGACGGGCAAGGACTACATCGACGACTGGAAGACCTTCATCCGCACCACCGCGCTCAATGGCGACAAGGCCACCATCGACGTGACCGTCGGAGGCAGTCAGCAGGGGCCGACAACCGGTTACGAGGTAGAGATACGCGATGCCAAGGGCCGTCTGCTGGGGCATGAGCACATCAGCATGGTTGACACTAACGGCGAGGCCCGGATGACCTTCACCATCGACCACCCTCAACTGTGGTCGCCAGAGACACCTTATTTATATAAGGCACACATCAAACTGATGCAGAACGGCCGGACGATAGACGCCGTAACCCAGAAGTTCGGTATCCGCACCGTGAAGGTGTCGAAGGAAGGCGGATTCCAACTGAACGGCGTGACCCGTAAGATCAAGGGTGTCTGCCTGCACCACGACCTCGGCCCCCTGGGAGCCGCCGTCAACAAGGCTGCCCTCATCCGTCAGATCAAGATGATGAAGGAGATGGGGTGCGACGCCATACGCACGGCCCACAACATGCCGAGCCAGATACAGATGGACATCTGCGACTCGCTGGGCATGATGGTGATGGCCGAGTCGTTCGACATGTGGCTCTATCCCAAGTGCAAGAACGGTTACGCCCGCTTCTTCGAGGAGTGGAGCGAAAAAGACCTGGAGGACCTGCTCCGCGCCAACCGCAACCACCCGAGCATCATCATGTGGTCGATAGGCAACGAGATACCCGAGCAGGGCAGCGAGAAAGGGCGCGAGATTTCACAGCGACTGCAGGACATCTGCCACCGTCTCGACCCCACGCGCCCCGTCACCCAGGGCCTCGACCATGCAGAGGCTTCCATCCAGAGCGGCGTGGCCAAGGTGATGGACGTGCCGGGCTTCAACTACCGCGTACACAAGTACGACAACAATATCAAGGGTCTGCCGCAGGGATTCCTGCTCGGCTCCGAGACGGCATCGACCGTCAGCAGCAGGGGTGTGTATAAGTTCCCAGTTAAGCCCGACGACAACACCCGCTTCGCCTCATGGGCCAAGGGCTACGACCCCAAGGCCATCCTCACCGCCGACGGCCAGTGCTCGAGTTACGACCTGGAATACTGCGCCTGGAGCAACCTGCCCGACGACGACTGGGCCCAGCAGGACGACAAGCCGTGGGTAATCGGCGAGTTCGTGTGGACGGGCTACGACTACCTCGGCGAACCCACGCCCTACGATGAATACTGGCCCTCGCGCTCAAGTTATTTCGGCATCTGTGACTTGGCAGGACTGCCCAAGGACCGCTACTGGCTCTACCGCTCGAAATGGAACACGAAGGAGCACACCATCCACCTGCTGCCCCACTGGACCTGGGGAACGGGCAAAAAGCAGAAGGGAAGCCGCATCGGACAGGTGACACCCGTCTACTGCTACACCGACTACCCCTCTGGCGAACTCTTCATCAACGGCAAGAGCCAGGGACGAATCACCAAGAATCCCAAGGAACGGCTCGACCGCTACCGTCTGCGCTGGAACGATGTCAGGTATGAGCCGGGTGAGGTGAAGGTTGTGGTCTACGATGCCGACGGTAAGCCCCAAGGTGAGCAGACCATCCGTACTGCCGGCAAGCCCGCCGCCCTGAAAATGGATGTATGGACCGCTAACCAGGACCTGAAAGCCGACGGCGAGGACATGGCCTTCGTCACCGTATCGCTGACAGACGCAGAGGGTAACCTCATCCCCGACGCCACCGACCAACTGACTTTCGAAGTCACAGGAGCCGGAAAGTTCGAAGCCGTCTGCAACGGCGATGCCACCAGTCTGGAGCCTTTCACCCAGCCCACGATGCGCCTCTTCAGCGGACAACTTGTCGTGGTGGTGCGCAGCAGTAAGCAGGCTGGTACACTTAAGTTGAAAGTGACCGACGAGAAACTTGGGCTTTCTGACACGATAGACATCAAGGTCATCTGATCCCGACAATAAGAAATCGGCCCGAAGCGATATGCTCCGGGCCGATTTCTTATTCAATACACCTTGTTACTTCGAAAGGTCTGTGAACGTAGCCACGCGGTTGAAGTCGATCTCGTCGAACAACTCATCCGTAGCACCCATTCCCTGAGTCGTCAGACGACTCTCTGGAATACCGTAACGGCTGACGAGGGCATTCTTCACCGAAGCGGCACGTGCCTCCGACAACTTCTGGTTCAATTCCGGATTTCCTTCCGGCGAAGCGTAACCCTTGATGAGAATCCTCGACTCAGGATGATTCTTCATATACTTGGCAATCATGGCGACGCTGGCCATCTGGGCTGCATCGACAGTACTCTTACCAAGACCGAAGATAACCGTCGGCTGAAGCACATTATTGTTGACAACCTTCGTCACCACATTCTTCACCACTGTCGGCTTCACGTTCTTGGCTGCGGCCAGCGAGTCTTCCAGTTCAGCAATACGGCGGATGTCGCGGGCGATGCGCACATCCTTCTTATCGTTCTCACCACGCAGTTCATTGATACGTGCATTCAGGTCGTCGATTTCGCCCTGATCACGCAACTGAGCCCGTTTGAAGTTGTGAGTCCCGTTGCTGTTGCCGAACTTGTAGTTAATGCCTACGGAAACCTGCAAGGCAGACTGGTTCACATTGAACTGGACTGGCCCCTGGGAAGTC
The DNA here is from genome assembly GCA_947167845.1 of uncultured Prevotella sp. Taxonomy (GTDB): domain Bacteria; phylum Bacteroidota; class Bacteroidia; order Bacteroidales; family Bacteroidaceae; genus Prevotella. Next base: position 49,112 of record CAMVJQ010000011.1, read on the forward strand.
AAGTTGAAGTCGATAGCCGGCTCCAGATAGATCTGCCAGGCCTTTGCCTCTCCGAGATTGAACGTGAAGTCAAGTCCCAATTTCGATACCAAGTCATCCTTGTGACTGGTCTTCGACTTGAAGATATAGTTCCAGCCAAGTCCTCCCACGGCAACGATCTCAAAAGGCCGGGGCTCTCCTTTGTAGCCGCCGAACCAGTTGCTCAGATTCAACGTACACAGGAGGTCTACGTTCAGAGCCTTCAGACCGTTCTGGTCACTGGCATCAAAAGCCTTGTCGCGGAAGAAGAAGTCACCTTCCACAGCCCAGCCTACGACTGGTGTCCAATAACGTCCCAGACGAAGCCCGGCATGGGGATTCACATTGCTGAAAAAGGCATCATTGGGCTTCAGCCTTGAACTGACACCCCCGTTGATACCGATGTACCAGTTGTCGAATGTCTTGCTATCCTCAAGTGCATTCTGTGCACTAACTGACGTAGTCACCATCGCGGCGACTGCCAGCATCATCATCTTTTTCTTCATTCTAACTATTATTTTACTTCTTCAATAATCTTTGCACCTTCATCAACGGCCTGCATATTCAGTGGAATCAGGTCGTGATGGCGCTCCGGCAAGGTCTTCTTGAGAGCCTTCTCCACACCTGTCGTTCCTACCACAGGGCAGACCTTCAACAGGCCGCCGAGAACAATCATATTGAACACCTTTCCATTCTTCATCTCCGCAGCCTTGTCCATGGCATCAATGCGGTAGATGGTGATGTCCTTACGAGTCGGCGGATTGATGATGCCGAAGCCATCATAGATCAGGATGCCGCCGGGCTTGATTTTCGGTTCAAACTTCTCCAGCGAGGGCTGATTGAGCACGATGGCCACATCATAACGGCTGAGGATGGGCGAAGAGATACGCTCGTCGCTGACAATCACTGTCACATTGGCCGTACCGCCGCGCTGCTCCGGACCGTATGCGGGCATCCAAGTCACCTCCTTGTCCTCCATCAGTCCACTATAGGCCAGAATCTTACCCATCGAGAGCACCCCCTGACCTCCGAAACCTGAAATTATAATCTCCTTCTTCATAATTTTCTTTTCTTTCGACGACGAATTTCACGAATGATACGAATTATCTCTGCGCAGCCAATTCGTTTAATTCGAATGATTCGTAGTTCTTTTATTACTTATCTGTCGTATCCTTGAGGTCTCCTTTGGGATAGAAGGGGAACATGTTCTCCTTCATCCATTCGTTAGCCTTGGCAGGCGAGAGTTTCCAACCGCTATTACAGGTTGAGACAAACTCCACGAGGCTCGAGCCCTTGCCAGCCATCGAAGCCTCGAAAGCCTTGCGCAGTGCCTTCTTCGCCTTGTTGATAGAGGCTACAGACTCTACGCTCTGACGCGTCACGTAACAAGTGCCTTCAAGTTGTGCTGCGATATCCGCCATCTTCAGGGGATAGCCATGCAACTGGGGATCACGACCGTATGGGCAGGTAGAGGTTTTCTGACCGATCAGCGTCGTAGGAGCCATCTGACCACCCGTCATACCATAGATGGCATTGTTGACGAAGATGATGACGATATTCTCACCACGGTTCAGGGCGTGAATGGTCTCGCAAGTACCAATACAAGCCAAGTCGCCATCACCTTGATAGGTGAACACCAGACGGTCAGGCCAGCAGCGCTTGATACCCGTAGCCAGTGCGGGAGCACGACCGTGGGCAGCCTCCTGCCAGTCGATATCTATATAATTGTACGCGAAGACTGCACAACCTACAGGCGATACACCTACAGTTTTGTCTTCCATTCCCATCTCCTCGATGACTTCGGCAATGAGCTTGTGCACTACACCGTGACTACAACCTGGGCAATAGTGCATGTTATTGTCATTCATCAGCGTCGGCTTCTTGCAGACGATATTCTCTGGTTGAACTATCTGATTTCTATCCATAGCCTTACATCATTTTCTTTAAAGCATCAACAATTTCCTCGGGCTCAGGAACAATACCACCAAGACGGCCGAACTGCTCCACAGGAATGGCACCATTCACAGCCAGACGGACATCCTGTACCATCTGTCCTGCATTGATCTCCACAACGAGGATACCCTTCTTACTCTTGACAAGGGCTGCAATCTCCTTCGTGGGGAACGGGAAAAGCGTAATCGGACGGAACAGACCTACCTTAATGCCCTGTTCACGGGCAATCTCGATAGCCTTCTCCGACAGACGGGCAGCACTTCCGAAGGCCACAATAGCATATTCTGCATCGTCGCAGTGCTGCTGTTCGTAGCGCACCTCATTCTCCTGAATCTTACGATATTTCTCCTGCAGGGCAAGATTGCGCTGTTCCATGATTTCGGGCTTCAGCTCGAGCGAGGTAATCACGACACGCTCACGATTCTTTGGCTTACCTGTAGAAGCCCAAGGGCACTGTTTGATGACTTCCTCATCCGTACGACGGGGCTTGAACGGCGGCAGCACCACCTTCTCCATCATCTGACCAATCACACCGTCAGAGAGAATCATGGCAGGATTGCGATACTTGAAGGCCAGTTCAAAGGCGAGATCCACAAAATCGGCCATCTCCTGTACAGAGTTCGGAGCCAGCACAATCACCTTGTAGTCACCGTTACCACCACCACGGGTAGCCTGGAAATAGTCACCTTGTGAAGGCTGAATCGTTCCCAGACCAGGTCCGCCGCGCTGCACATTGACAAACACTCCCGGCACCTCGGCACCAGCCATATAAGTGATACCCTCCTGCATCAAGGCGACACCAGGAGAAGAACTGGAGGTCATCGCACGCTTACCAGCTCCGGCAGCACCATAGACCATATAAATAGATGCCAGCTCACTCTCGGCCTGCACCACCTGCATACCAGTGGTCTCCCAAGGCTTCAGTTCAGCCAGCGTCTCAATCACCTCACTCTGCGGAGTAATAGGATAGCCGAAATAGCCGTCGCATCCGCAACGAATAGCAGCATGGGCGATTGCCTCATTGCCTTTCATCAACACAACTTCACGTTCTTCTGCCATAACTTACTCCTCCACTTTTTTACGATACACGGTGATACAGCCGTCTGGGCAGACGATGCCACATGAGGCACAGCCCACGCAGGCTTCCTCATTGACAGCCTCCACATAGGGATAACCGTGCAGATTCACTTTGTTGGCCAGCGCGATGACCTTCTGAGGGCAGGCGATGATGCAAAGGCTGCATCCCTTACAACGCTCCGTATTCACCTCGATGGCGCCTTTCATTTTTGCCATATTGTATCTGTTTAATGCATTAAATCTTTAATTTCGGGGTGCAAAGGTACAAATAAGTGAGCAAATTGCAAAAGAAAAACCCGATTTTTCTGCAAAAACAATCATCTTCATGACCTAAACTGAATAATTATTAAATAATTAAAGAAAAAAGCCCGCTCCTGATGGGAACGGGCCTTTGAGATTGTACGATATCTGGTATTACTCAGCCGTTTTAACTTTGAACCAATCGGCAGGGGCACTAGTACGCTCATTCATCCAGTTGGTTGTAGCATCAACGGCGATGATCATAGGAACCTCGCCCTTCTGCGGGAAGCTGATGGTCTTATCACCAACACCATCGTTGTCTTTTCCTGCTACAGTCACTGATACATTATTTTTAGTAGGATCATATCCCTCTACCGTAAACTTATCGAGCTCTGCACCATAGCTGATAGTGCTACCATTCCAACCTGTGTTAAGCATCTCCTCAAAGTTGAACTTTGAACGCTTAGTCCACGTGGTATTACCAATTTTCAGCGTGAAGTCTAACGTACCACCGGCAGCACGTACGACAGCCTGCTGGGGCAGTTCTTCGATTGTCTCCTCGCGACTGAATGTCCAACTGCCATTCTCGGTAATATCGTAGTAAATCTTCTTCTTGACCCGGTCTGTCGTTACGTCAATAACAACATCATTGAAGTCGAAATCATCAGTGACACCAAGATCTTCCATCATATAACGCTTCGTCTTACCTACAATGACCTCGTCAACGTGCTGGATTGGAGGAGCAGGATTACCGTACATCATGAACACAAGATCTTCATAGTCATAGTCACCGTTGACGTTATCCTCACAACCGATAATTGACACCTCATTACCCTCAGGAACACTTGAAGGCACTTCGCAATCAACCAGCGCAAGCATCATCTGATTCAGAGAAGAGAGCTTTCTGGGGTTCAACGCATTTCTCTGATAGGCAGAGTAATTATCCCAAACCTTCAGATAGAAATACATATTGGCATTGACAGGCAGATTATCAAACGTATAGGTAGGAGCCTTAATCTGATAGGCACTATTCATACCGGTACCACCTGTACCAGGCGATTTCCAGTCGGTAGAAGAAGCAGACGTGATATATTGGATATCACCCTTCGACCAAACCAACTTGTCATCTGCGATACCATCTACATGCATCCAAAGCTGCCAATAAAAACTGGCAGTTCCCTGGAAGATAGGAACGATGGTAAAAGAGTTCTGGGGAACCTGAAGGAAGAAAGGCTTGCCCTTCTTGACATTATTGTCACCAGCCTTCATGTTCTTACTCATCCAGTCAATAGTAGCCTTCTCGATAATCATCTCGCCTT
>CAMVJQ010000012.1 GCA_947167845.1 uncultured Prevotella sp.
GACATCTGTGCCGTCATCGGACTGGAGAAGTTTGAGATTGGCGACACCATCTGCGACCTGGAGAATCCGGAGCCGCTGGCACCGATTGCCATCGACGAGCCGACGATGTCGATGCTCTTCACCATCAACGACTCCCCCTTCTTCGGCAAGGAAGGCAAGTTTGTGACCTCGCGCCACATTAACGACCGTCTGGAGAAGGAACTGGAGAAAAACCTGGCCCTGCGTGTAGAGCCGTTTGAGGACTCTACGGATAAGTGGATCGTCTCAGGCCGTGGCGTGCTGCACCTCTCCGTATTGGTGGAGACCATGCGCCGCGAGGGCTACGAACTGCAAGTGGGGCAGCCGCAGGTGATCTATAAGGAGATCGACGGCAAGAAATGTGAGCCTATCGAGGAACTGACTATCAATGTGCCCGAGGAGTTCTCGTCGAAGATGATTGACATGGTGACGCGCCGCAAGGGCGAGATGACCTCGATGGAGAATCAGGGGGAGCGCGTGAATATCGAGTTCGATATACCTTCGCGTGGTATTATCGGTCTGCGTACCAATGTGCTGACGGCTTCGCAGGGAGAGGCCATCATGGCCCACCGCTTCAAGGAGTATCAGCCGTATAAGGGAGAGATAGAGCGCCGCGTGAACGGCTCGATGATCTCGATGGACACGGGCAATGCCTTTGCATACGCCATCGACAAACTGCAGGATCGCGGAAAGTTCTTCATCGATCCGGGTGAGGACGTGTATGCCGGTCAGGTGGTGGGCGAGCATGTCCACGACAACGACCTCGTGGTGAATGTCTGCAAGGCCAAGCAGTTGACCAACGTGCGTGCCTCGGGTACTGACGACAAGGCGCGTATCATCCCCAAGACGGTGATGAGTCTGGAGGAGTGCCTGGAGTATATCAAGCAGGACGAACTGGTGGAGGTGACACCGAAGTCGATGCGTATGCGCAAGGTGATTCTCGACCACGACCAGCGCAAGAAAGCCTCTATACAGCGAGGATAGGATATCATTAATCCCCAGCCATCGGGCTGGGGATTAATGATTGGGCTTATGCATCTGCGAAAGCGCGTCCGTCGTCGAGCGTAATCTGTAGTGTTGTGTACTCGCAGTGGAAATCGTTCTGCAGGCGGTCGAGATAGCGGGCACATTCCCATTTGCACATCGGCAGGTCGTGCAGCAGGTAGTTGCCGCAGGCCTCAGGGCGGGTGGCTGGCACCTCGTCCTGTGTGAGTATCCACTGTAGGCACTCGATGGTGAGGCGGCGCATGTCCTCAACGGTGTAGGTGCTTGACGGACCATTGTCTCTCATGATGATATACATACCCGTGAGACAGCCCATCGGACCTACATAGACGACATCCTTCTTCACCTCGGAGTTGCGGAACCAGGTGGCCATCAGGTGCTCGAGGCTGTGTATGGCGGCGGGGGCAACGGCGGGCTCCTTGTTGGGCTCGGTGATGCGCAGGTCGAAAGTGGTGAAGCCCTTGTCCTCGCGTGAGACATAGATACCCGGCTTCAGATGGGTGTGGTCGATGGTGAAACTTTGTATGACTTCCATAATTTACAATTCATAATTTACAATTCATAATTCACAATCACAGGCTCTCGATGAAGGTCTTTGTGACCTGGAAAGAGTGCTCAGCAACAGTGTCCCAGAAGTTGTGGTACTGCGAGGCGTCAGTGTCGCGAAGTGGAATGTCGCTGATGACGCGGAAGGAGATGAACGGCACCTTGTAAATATAGCATACCTGTGCGATGGCACACGACTCCATATCGACGGCCTTGGCCTCAGGAAAGTGGCCGATAATCTCGCGCATCTTGTCCTTGGAATCCACAAACCAGTCGCCTGTGACGATAAGACCGGGCTTGGCACCGGCCTGAATGGCCTTCTCCAGCAGATAAGGGTCGGCCTGATAACGGGCTGGCAACCCTTGCACCTGACCATAGACGGTGGTGTCGTCGATGGCTTTCCCACAATACACATCGTGGTAGGTCAGTTCCGAACTCACCACCACATCCTGCAGATTGATGTCATCGCCGTTACCCCCGGCACAACCGCTGGAGATGATGCAGTCGGGCTTATATTGGCGGATCATCTCTACCGTCTGGATGGCTGCATTGACGGTGGCTATACCGCTTTTCTGCAGGATTAACTTGTCTTCTGGAAACAATGGACGGAGTTGCTTGTACTCCTTGTCCATTGCTACAATCATTACTATCTTCATAACTTTGAGTCCCCTAAGTTAGGGGGATGGGGGCCTGAACAAGCGTTTATCAGACCATTTATATGTTATATTTTAAGGATCTGCGCCTGTTCAGACCCCCTGTCGCTCCCTAACTTAGGGGGCACGTTCGGCGTTGCCTTACTGCCTCGTACATAAGGATGGCCGCACTCACACTGACGTTGAGCGAGTCGAGCCGTCCCAGCATAGGGATGCGGATATGGGCATCGGCAGCCTCGCGCCACTGCGGGGTGAGTCCTGTCGATTCCGTGCCCATCACGATGGCCGTGGCCTGTCGCATGTCGTAGTCGTAGTATTCGTAGGAGTCCTGCAGTTGTGCCGTCAGGATGCGGATGCCCTGTGCCTTGAGGAATGCGATGCAGTCCTTGGAGGTGCAGACGGCTGTAGGCACACAGAACACTCCCCCGATGCTGGCGCGGATGAGGTTGGGGTTATAGAGGTCGGTCAGCGGGTCGCACACGATGACGGCATCTGCACCTGCTGCCTCGGCCGTACGGAGGATGGCCCCCAGATTGCCGGGCTTCTCGACGCGCTCCAAGACCACGATGAGCGGGTTGGGCTTGTTGAACTGAAGATTCTCCAGCCGGTGCTCTTTTGCCCTGACAACGGCGATGAGCCCCTCGGTAGACTCGCGATAAGCCATCTTCTCATATACTTGCGGCGTGACTTGAATCGGGGGTGCGGGGGTGCGGAATTTATCGGTGGCGCGGTGGCGTGGCGGCGCGATGGTGCGAGAATAGACCTGCGGCAGGAAGTAATCCTGTGCCTCAGTGCCTCCGTTCCCCCGAACATAAAGTTCAACGACCTCGTAGCCGCAGGCGATGCAGTGCTCAATCTCGCGCTGTCCCTCCACCACGAACAAGCCCTCCTCGCGACGGAGCGAGGACTTCTGCTGAAGGGCCACAACGTGCTTCACACGCGCATTCTGCGGGCTGCTGATGATATTCTCTTCCATAAATCTGCTGCAAAATTACTACTTTTAATTGAAGAATGAAGAATGAAGAGTGAAGAATTTGCTATCGCCCTCTGTATTTTTGACTATTTTTAAGCCTGCGGCTATCTGATTCTTCATTCTTCATTCTTCATTTTTAATTTTTCTTCGTATCTTTGCACCCAAATTGTAAACTTGCAAGTTATGAATACATTGAAGAAGTGTCTGCCAGATCTGTTGGCAGTCCTGTTGTTTGCCGTACTGGCTTTTGCTTATTTCTTCCCTGCCGACATCGAGGGCAGGATTCTCTACCGTCACGACGCGTCGGCAGGAAGAGGTTCCGGACAGGAAGCCTCGGAGTACTATCAGCGCACGGGTGAGCGCAGTCGCTGGACCAATGCCCTCTTCTCGGGCATGCCCACCTATCAGATCTCGCCTTCGTATGACTCCACCAACAAGTTGTCGATGCTCTCGAATGCCTACCACTTGTGGTTGCCGGAGAACGTATGGTATGTGTATGCCTACCTGCTGGGATTCTATATCCTGCTGCGAGCCTTCGACTTCCGTCAGCACCTGGCAGCACTGGGTTCTATCATCTGGGCCTTTTCCACCTATTTCCTTATAATTATAGCGGCAGGCCACATCTGGAAAGTGTTGGCACTGGCCTATCTGCCCCCGATGATAGCCGGTATCGTGCTGGCATACAGGGGGAAATACATGTGGGGATTCCTCGTGACAGCCATCTTCGGCGCCTTCGAGATCTATGCCAACCACGTGCAGATGACCTATTACTATCTGTTTGTCATCCTGCTGCTGATGATTGGATGGCTGGTGGAGGCTATCCGCAAGAAGGAGATTGCTCATTTCCTCAAGGCTACGTGCACGTGTATAGCCGCAGGACTGGTGGCCGTTTGCCTGAACCTGTCGAACCTCTATCATACGTGGCAATACAGCCAGGAGTCGATGCGCGGCAAGAGTGAACTGGTAAAGCAGAACTCTGCCAACCAGACCAGCAGTGGCCTGGAGCGCGACTATATCACCCAGTGGAGTTACGGCATCGGTGAGACGTGGACACTGCTCGTGCCCAACGCCAAGGGTGGCGCGTCGGTGCCCCTGAGCGAGAACGAGACGGCCATGAGGCATGCCGACAATAACTATATCGACATCTACAATCAGATTGGACAGTACTGGGGCGAACAACCGGGTACGTCGGGCCCCGTCTATGTGGGAGCCTTCGTGCTGACGCTCTTTATCCTGGGGCTATTCATCGTCAAAGGGCCTGTGAAGTGGGCCCTGCTGGCAGCCACGATACTCAGTATCATGCTCTCTTGGGGCAAGAACTTCATGGGACTGACAGACTTCTTCATCGACTACGTGCCGATGTACGCTAAGTTCCGTACTGTGGCCTCTATACTCGTCATTGCAGAGTTCACCATCCCTCTGCTGGCGATGCTGGCACTGAAGGAATTGTTTGACAAGCCGGAGTTGATGAAGCCGAGGATGAAGTATGTGGGTATCTCGTTCCTGCTGACGGGCGTTGTATCCCTGCTGTTCTCTTTGATGCCCTCGATGTTCTTCGACAGTTTCATCTCTTCGGCAGAGATGCAGGCACTGAAGGGCATTCCTGCAGAGCATCTGCAGCCGCTGATGAGCAGTCTGACGGAGATGCGCAAGGCGATGTTCACCAGCGATGCTCTGCGTTCGTTCTATATCATTCTGGTTGGTACGGGCGTGCTGCTGGCTGTGTCATTTGGCAAACTGAAGAAGGAGTATGCCGTCGGCATCATCCTGCTACTCTGCCTGGTCGATTTATGGACGGTGAACAAGCGTTATCTGAACGACGCGATGTTCGTGCCCGAGACAGAGCGTGAGGCTCCCCAGCAGATGACTCAGACGGACGAGCAGATCCTGCATGACAAGTCGCTCGACTACCGCGTGCTGAATCTGTCGTCGAATACCTTCAATGAGAATGAGACCTCTTACTATCATAAGAGCATCGGCGGCTACCACGCTGCCAAGTTGCGCCGCTATCAGGAGATGATTGAGCAGTATATCTCGCCTGAGATGCAGGAGATATTCACGGCTGTGTCGGAGGCAGGCGGCGATATGATGAAGGTCAATGGCGACAGCATCTGGCCTGTGCTGAACATGCTGAACACGAAGTACATGATCTTCCCCCTGCAAGGCGGGCAGACCGTGCCCCTGCAGAACCCCTTCTGCTATGGCAATGCCTGGCTGGTGGACAAGATAAGGTATGTGGACAATGCCAATGAGGAGATTGGTGCTGTAGGAAAGATAGACCTGCGCCACGAGGCGGTGGCTGATGCCAAGTTCAAGGCGCAGTTGGGCGAGGCCGCCACTCAGGATACGCTCAGCATAGTCACCCTGAAGGCCTATGAGCCTAACGAACTGACATACGAATGCCAGACGGGCAAGGGGGGGGTCGTCGTGTTCTCAGAGATTTACTATCCAGGCTGGACGGCCACTGTCGACGGAGATCCTGTCGAGGTGGGGCGCGTCAACTATATCCTGCGTGCCCTCCGTATCGAGCCTGGCAAGCATGAGATTGTGCTCACCTTCAAGCCCAAGTCTGTGAAGGCCACAGAGACCGTTGCATATATGTCGTTTGCCCTTCTGATAGGTGTACTGTTTGGTGCTGCCTTAATCGAATATCGTCGGCGTAAAAAAGAATGAAAAAACTATTGTCTTTGCCCCCGAATCTGGTGGGCAACTTCCACGATGTCACGGGACTCTCGCGTGACGAATACTTCTGTACCAACGACCCCGTGGGCCATAAACTCGGCAGTGGCGGCGGCACCACGTGGCTGTTGGAAGAAGCCTGGCGGGGCGAGACGGCACGCACCCCCGCACCCCCGCACCCCCGCACCCCTGATTTCGAGACGTGGCTTGCCTCGGAGAAGCGCATCCTGTTGCACGCTGGCGGACAGAGCCGTCGTCTGCCCAGTTATGCCCCTTCTGGTAAGATCCTGACTCCTGTGCCTGTGTTCCGATGGGAGCGGGGACAGCGTTTGTCGCAGGACCTGTTGAGTCTGCAACTGCCTCTTTATGAGAAGATGATGGCAATGGCACCCGACCGCATCCACACGATGGTGGTCAGTGGTGATGTGCTGATTCGCACCAACCAGCAATTGCAGCCCGTTCCTGATGCCGATGTGGTGTGCTACGGCTTGTGGCTCGATGCCTCGGTGGCGAAAAAGCACGGGGTGTTCGTCAGCAGTCGCCGTACTCCTTCAGTCCTGAAACAGATGCTCCAGAAACCTAGCATTCAGACGCTGGCCGACCTGCAGCACGAACATTTCTATCTGACCGATATCGGTGTGTGGCTATTGAGCGACAAGGCCGTCAGTCTGCTGATGGCCCGTTCGCATGGGGCTGATGGCAGTCTGAAGACGTATGACCTGTATTCTGAGTTCGGTTGTGCCTTAGGTACCGACCCGTTGCTGGCAGATGCCGACCTGCGGCAACTGTCGGTGGCCGTCGTACCCCTCGCCGGTGGTGAGTTCTACCATTTCGGCACCTCGCGCGAGATGATATCTTCCACTCTCGCCATCCAGAATCTGGTGGGCGACCAGCGATATATCATGCATCACGACCGCAAGCCTCATCCCAGTATCTTCGTACAGAATGCCGTGACCAAGATTCCCTTTACGGAGCAGAATACCACGATCTGGGTGGAGAACAGTTATATCGGTGAGCACTGGCAACTGAGCCATGACCATATCATCACGGGCGTACCTCAGAACGACTGGCATCTGACGCTGCAGCCAGGCGAATGCGTCGATGTAGTGCCTGTCGGCGAGACGGGCTGTGTGGTGCGCCGTTATCATATAGATGACCGTTTTGCGGGGGAGGAACAGCAACAGAAACGATTCCCCCTGCTGGAGTCGGTCGAAGTACTCCGGCAACAAGAAAGTCTGGAACATCTCGATGCCTTGGCCGTGCGTTTCCTCTCAGCAGAGGATATTTCAACCGAAGCCAATCTCCGCCGGCTCTTTGCCCAGCGCCGTGCGTTCAGGAAAGAGAACTGGACGGCTCTGGCCCGCAACTGGGACCATAGCGTGTTCTATCAACTGGACCTGGCCGACGCTGCTGAGGAATTCCGGCAGCAACAGATACCCCTGCCTCCACCCCTGCCTGATGAGGCACCGCTGATGACGCGCATCCACGATGCCATGTTCCGCGGGCAGAGCGACAAGGCTTTCGCCCTGCTCCGCGAGGGACTGACAGAACACACGGGGTCAGGAACGATGTGCATTTTTCCTACCCCTGTGTGTTCCGTCTATGATGACCAGATCGTGTGGGGGCGTTCGCCTGTGCGCATCGACATTGCCGGCGGATGGACTGACACGCCGCCTTACTGCCTGATGGAAGGCGGTAATGTCATCAACCTGGCTATCGAACTCAATGGGCAACCGCCGCTGCAAACTTATGTCCGTCCGTCGAAAGCATGTCGCATCGTGCTTCGTAGTATCGACCTCGGTGCCGTGGAAGTGGTGGAGACGACCGAACAGTTGACCGACTTTATGCACGTAGGCTCGCCCTTCTCCATTCCGAAGGCTGCACTTGTGCTGGCGGGCTTTGGCACTTCTGCCGTATCGCTCCGCGAACAGTTGGAAGCCTTTGGCGGCGGTATCGAACTGACCCTGCTCTCCGCCATCCCGGCTGGGAGCGGCTTGGGAACAAGCAGCATCCTGGCTGCCACTGTCCTGGGTGCCTTGAACGACTTTTGCGGCCTGGGCTGGGACAAGAATGAGATAGGCCATCGCACCCTGATGCTTGAGCAGATGCTGACCACTGGCGGGGGCTGGCAAGATCAGTTCGGCGGTGTGCTGGGCGGTGTCAAACTGCTGCAGACGGGTAGGGGATTCGATCAGAGTCCGCTGGTGAGATGGCTTCCCAACGATCTGTGGCTACAGCCCGAGTATCGTGCCTGCCATCTGTTGTACTATACAGGCATCACCCGTACCGCTAAGAGTATCCTGGCAGAGATTGTCCGCCGGATGTTCCTCAACCACAATGCCGAACTGCGGCTGTTGCGTGAGATGAAGGAGCACACCTTGGAGATGTATGAGGCCATTCAGCGCAACGACTTCTGCCAGACAGGGCGGTTGATGCGCCGCACTTGGCTCCAGAATCAGTCGCTTGACGAGGGGACCAATCCACCCGCTGTGGCAGCCCTGACGCAACTGATTGACGACCTCTGTCTCGGCTACAAACTGCCGGGTGCCGGTGGTGGCGGCTATCTCTATATGATAGCCAAAGATCCCGAGGCAGCGGCGCGTGTTAAGCAGATACTCAATGAGCATCGTAACAACAAGAATGCCCGTTTTGTGGAGATGACACTCTCCACGTCGGGATTGCAGATAAGCAGGAGTTGATGGAGTTCAGGACTGTCGTTGATATTGAGGATCCCGGTTTTCGGATTGGCCCCTGTGAGCAGATGCTCTTCGTGGGCTCTTGTTTCGCCGACGCTATCGGCCAGCGCTTTCTTGAAGAGAAGTTTCGTGCCGTGGTCAATCCATACGGAGTGATGTACAATCCTGCATCGATTCTCCATACCGTCGAGCGGTTGGAAGCCACCTCTTTCCAGACTGCCTTTCTCACCCTTGGCACCAATCATGTCTATCGCCTGAAGGAGACGGGCGAGATAGTGGATAACTGCCAGAAGCGGCCGCAGTCGCTCTTTACGGAAGAAGAACTGACGGTCGAAGCGTGTGCCGACTATCTGCGGAAGGCTATAGACAGGCTCCGTCAGATGAATCCTCAGATGCACATCGTGCTGACCGTCAGTCCCATCCGCTATCGCAAGTATGGCTATCATGGTTCCCAACTCTCCAAGGCCACCCTTCTCCTTGCCATAGACAACATCCGTGTTAATCCGTGTAAATCCGTTGCCTACTTCCCTGCCTACGAGATTGTCAACGATGAGTTGCGCGACTATCGCTTCTATCAGGAGGACATGCTCCATCCGTCGGCACAGGCAGTCGAATACATCTGGCAGCGCCTTTGCGAGTGTTATCTCAGCGAGGAGGCCCGTGAATTCATTGAGGCGTGGCGCCCCCTTAAGGCAGCCCTAAGTCATCGCCCCTTCCGTCCGGATTCGGAGGAATATAAGGCGTTTATGGATAAAACTATGTTAAAAGTAGCAGAGTTGCAGAAAAAATATCCTACCTTTGCACTTTAGAAATATAAATCGTCAATGTCATGAATTATTCAATAGAAAAGATTGCAACGCTCATCGGTGCCCGTCGCATCGGAGAAGCCGAAGCACAGATAGGCTGGCTCTTGACCGACAGCCGTTCACTATGTTTTCCTGAAGAGACTCTGTTCTTTGCGCTGGCTTCCGCCCGCAATGATGGTCATCGCTATATCCTCGACCTCTATCACAGAGGGGTGCGCAATTTCGTCGTGGAGGCCAAGGGGCTGCAGACCTATTGTGAGACCGGCATGCCTCAAATGAAGGATGCCAATTTCCTCGTGGTGCCCTCGCCCCTGGCCGCCCTTCAGCGTCTGGCAGAGCGCCATCGCGATGAGTTTAACGTGCCTGTTGTCGGTATTACCGGCTCTAATGGCAAGACGATGGTGAAGGAGTGGCTCTATCAACTGCTGCTGCCCTCGCAGCGCATCGTCCGTTCACCGCGTAGTTATAACTCTCAGATAGGTGTCCCCCTCTCCGTCTGGCTCCTCAACGAGCAGACCGAGATAGGTATCTTCGAGGCCGGCATCAGTAAGCCAGGAGAGATGTATGCCCTGCGCGACATCATCCAGCCCACCATCGGCGTGCTGACCAGTCTCGGCACAGCCCATCAGGAGAATTTCCGGTCGATGGAAGAGAAGTGCATGGAGAAACTAGAACTGATGCACGACACGCAGGCGATGGTCTACTGTTCTGACAACGACACCGTGAGCCGCTGCATCCGTCGCATGCAGTACAAGGGCGAGAAGATAGCCTGGTCGCTGTGCGACGAGCAGGTCGCGTTCTTCGTGAAGGAACAGAAGGAGGTCAACGATGGTACGGCCACACGTATCTCCTATCTATATAAGGGTGAGGCTGGGACGTATGAGATACCCTTCATCGACGAGGCTTCCATTGAGAACTCCATCACCTGTGCCGCTGTTGCACTCTATCTGGGCGTCACCATGGATGAGTTAACTAAGCGTATGCCCCATCTGGAGCCAGTCGCCATGCGCCTGGAGGTGAAGGAAGGCCAGCGGGGTTGCGTGCTCATCAACGACTCCTACAACTCTGATGTCAATTCGCTCGACATCGCCCTCGACTTCATGAACCGCCGCACCTCCGTAACTCCTCCTTCCTCCCTCAAAAAGACCCTCATCCTCAGCGACATCTTCCAGACTGGCACCTCGCCAGAGGCGCTTTATGCCCAGGTGAGCGACCTGGCGATGAAGCGAGGCATTGACAGGTTCATCGGCATCGGACCGGAACTCATGGCCCAGGCCGACAAGATCCGCGTCAGCGACAAGCAGTTCTTTGCCGATGTGCCCCACTTCCTCTCCAGCGATACGTTCAGCAGTCTGCGCAATGAACTCATTCTGCTGAAAGGTGCCCGCGCTTTTGGATTCGATCAGATCACGGAGCAGTTGGAGCAGAAGGTTCACGAGACCATTCTCGAAGTCAACCTCAATGCCGTGGTGGAGAATCTCAACTACTACCGTTCCTTCCTGAAGCCTGAGACGAAGATGGTCTGCATGATCAAGGCCGATGCCTACGGGGCCGGTGCTGTCGAGATAGCCAAGACGCTGCAGGATCATCGTGTCGACTACCTTGCCGTAGCCGTGGCCGACGAGGGCGTCACCCTCCGCAAGGCGGGCATTACGGCCAATATCATGGTCATGAATCCTGAGATGACGGCCTTCAAGACCATGTTCGACTATGATTTGGAGCCAGAGGTCTACAGTTTCCGTCTGATGGATGCCCTCATCCGTGCCGCCCGCAAGGAGGGTATCACCAGGTGGCCTGTGCATATCAAACTGGATACGGGCATGCACCGGCTCGGCTTCGACCCCATCCGCGACATCGATGAGGTCATCGACCGTCTGTCGCACCAGCAGGCCATCATCCCGCGCTCCGTATTCAGCCATTTCGTAGGCTCTGACAGCGATGACTTCGACAGTTTCTCTGCCGAGCAGTTCCGAAGGTTTGAGGCCGGGAGTCTGAAATTGCAGGCCGCCTTCAGCCATAAGATCCTGCGTCACATGGACAACTCTGCGGGCATCGAGCACTTCCCGGAGCGCCAGATGGACATGTGCCGTCTCGGTCTCGGCCTCTATGGCGTGGATCCTCGCGACAATCGTATCCTCTCTACCGTCTCCACACTTAAGACTACCATCCTTCAGATGCGCAGCGTGCCTGCCGGCGAGACGGTGGGATACAGCCGTAAGGGCAAGATAGACCGCGACTCCGTGATTGCCGCCATCCCTATCGGCTATGCCGACGGCCTGAACCGCCATCTCGGCTGTCGTCATGGCTATTGTCTCGTCAATGGTCAGAAAGCCGAATATGTCGGCAATATCTGTATGGACGTGGCGATGATCGATGTCACGGGCATTGACTGTCAGGAGGGCGACCAGGTGGAGATATTCGGTGACCACCTGCCTGTCACCACGTTGTCCGACATTCTCGACACCATCCCCTACGAACTGCTGACGGCAGTATCCAATCGCGTCAAGCGTGTCTATTTCCAGGATTAGATGGACGGGTGACTGTTAAAACCTTGCATCCCAAAAGGTATTGATATGCTCAGACAGGCAGTTGTAGATAAGGTAATGGCGCGACAGTTGTGGAAGTTGGGATTCAGGGAACCCACCTTGTGCTACTACGACCTCGATGGTGAACTCCGGAATGCCGAAGGCGACACTCTGGAACTGAAGGACTACAATGCCCCCAAGAAGACGCGCGGTCGCGGTGCCAGATGCTATTCAGCCCCGGCTCTATCAGTAGTCCAGGACTGGCTGCGCCGTAAGAAGCACCTCGAACTGTTGGTCTGCCGCGACACCTTCTTCCATAATGCAGGCGATTACTATTGCCGAATCATCCGGCTCTCAGACGGGTTGAGCCGTGACGCCCACCCCCGAAAGTCCTACGACCAGGCTTTGACGGATGGCATCAGGCAGGCCCTGGCACTCCTGTCATGACAAAGTTTCGTAGAATCCGCAGGATGTTATGAATATACGGTCGTTTTTTGCCTAGAATTACATTCCATGCCCTTTTGCCGCTCAGCCCGTATGTGCCTCTGTCCTGCAGCCCGTTGCGCTTCTGCGCCGAAGCGTGCCATTATTGGCAAAGTACTGAAGTTCGTAGGATCATTGATCACCCTGGTCATCACAACCTTCTTCGTGGGTAGTTGCTCCAAGGGACTGATCTGATCAACCACTCAACCGTTAGAGTATGCGAAGCATTACACTGATCATCATCCACTGTTCGGCAGTGCGGCCCGACCAGCCGTCGTCGGCGCCCGCTGCAAGAACCACAATGCCCACTCAATAGGCATCTTCTATGAGGGCGGGCTCGACATCCGGGGCAAGCCTGCCGACACCCGCAAGGAGGCCCAGAAACTCTCCCTGCGCGTGATGCCGGAGGAACTGCACAAGGCCTATCCGAGGGCCTGCATCGTGGGCCATCACGACCTCGACCCGAAGAAGGACTGCCCCTGCATCGACGATGTCATCGGGGAGAATGCCGACCTGCAACCGAAGTGACTGGCACGGAAGGCCCTGACAGCCTGTCCGTTAACGTTTGAGTAATAAAAAAGAGGTGAAATGCATTGCGTTTCGCCTTTTTTTTGTATCTTTGCAGTCGAATTAGCACTAAAACAAATAAATATCGATATTAAAACCAATGGAACAAGTATTCAGTTACATTATCAGTCTGGGTGCATCTGTGATGATGCCTATCCTGTTTACTATTATCGGTCTCTGTATCGGACTGAAATTCGGAAAGTCTCTGAAGTCAGGACTTTATGTGGGTGTAGGATTCGTCGGTCTGGGCATTGTGACGGCCTTGCTAACCACCAACTTTGGTGGTCCGTTGAGCGACATTTCCAAACTCTATGACCTTCAGTTAAAGGTGTTCGACATGGGTTGGCCTGCTGCCGCTGCTGTTGCTTACAACACAGCCGTCGGTGCGCTGATTATCCCTATCTGTCTGGGCGTGAACTTCTTGCTGGTGATTACAAAATGCACCCGTACGGTGAACATCGACCTTTGGAACTACTGGCATTTCGCGTTCATCGGCGCCGTGGCCTATTTCGTGATGGACCAGAGTCTGGCGTGGGGCTATTTTGCTGCCATTGTATGTTATATCGTTACGCTGGTGATGGCTGACCTGACTGCCGACAAGTTTCAGGCATATTATCCCGAATGGCAGGGCATCTCGATTCCGCAGCCCTTCTGCCAGAGTTTCGTGCCATTTGCCCTGCTGATTGGCAAGGCACTTGACCAGATACCCGGCTTCGACAAGTTGAATATCGATGCCGACGGACTGAAGAAGAAGTTCGGCATACTCGGCGAGCCGCTGGTGCTGGGTGTCATCGTGGGCGCCCTGATCGGAGCCTTGGCGCAACTCGACATCAAGAAAATCCTCTTCCTGGGCGTGACGATGGGAGCCGTGATGGAACTCATCCCCCGTATCACCTCTTTATTCATAGAGGGCCTGAAGCCCGTGGCCGAGAAGACTCAGGAGGTGGTGAAGCGCAAGTTCAACGGCAAGAAGGTGTACATCGGTATGTCGCCCGCCGTGGTCATCGGTCATCCGACGACACTCGTCGTCTCGCTGCTGCTCATCCCCGTGGCACTGGGCCTGGCGGTGGTGCTGCCCGGCAACCAGTTCCTGCCCTTGGCATCGCTCGCCGGTATGTTCTACCTGTTCCCCATGGTGCTGCCCTTCACGAAGGGCAATGTGGTTAAGACGTTTATCATCGGACTGGTGGCCCTGGCCGTCGGTCTCTACTTCGTGACCGACATGGCCCCTGCCTTCACGCAGGCCGCCGCCACGGTATTCGCTCAGACGGGCGACCCTGCCGCCAAGATTCCCGAGGGATTCGAGGCTGGTGCCCTTGACTTCGCCAGTTCCCTGTTCGGCTGGGTCATCTACAAGTGTGTCAACAATCTGCAGTGGGTAGGCATGGGCGTGCTGACAGTCATCACGCTCGGCATGGTTGTCTGGAATCGCCAGCGCATCGCCAGCGAAGAGAGCCGGAATAACGAGATCTCAAAATAATGGAATAACGAAATAAAGACAAAATCAAGAAAACAAATGAAGAAAAAAGCAATTCTGAGTATCGCCCTCGTGATGGGCGCGCTGGGGATGAACGCCCAGCAGAAAGTGAACTTCCAGACGGCCTGCCATCCTGAGGACGTGAAGCACTACGACACGAAGACGCTGCGCGACCGCTTCGTGATGGAGAAGGTGATGGCCGCCGACGAGATCAACCTGACCTACTCGCACTATGACCGCTTCATCTACGGCGGTGCGATGCCTGTGAACAAGACTCTGAAACTGGAGAACTTCCGCGACCTGGGCCTCGACGTGGATCCCGGCATCAAGGACAAGTACTTCCTCTACAACCGTGAACTCGGCGTGGTGAACTGCGGCGGAGGCGACGGTGTCGTGATCGTCGACGGCAAGGAGTATGCCCTCTCGCCGAAAGAGGCTCTCTACATCGGGCGTGGCCATATCGCCAAGGACAAGGATGTGAACAAGGTGGTGGAGTTCCGCTCGAAGGACCCGAAGAACCCGGCCAAGTTCTACCTGAACTCGGCAACGGCCCACCAGCACTACAAGACGCAGTGGATCACGCTCGACGGGCGCAAGGGCTCGCTGAAGGCTGCCGTATGGGGCCCCGTGGGCTCGCTGGAGGAGTGTAACAACCGCACGGTGTATAAACTGATCGTGAACGACGTGCTGGAGGAAGGCCCCTGCCAGTTGCAACTCGGACTGACACAGTTGAACCCGGGTGCTGCCTGGAACACGATGCCGCCTCACACCCACGGCCGCCGCATCGAGGCCTACTACTACTTCAATCTGCCCGAGGGACAGACCATCGCCCACATCATGGGCGAGCCGCAGGAGAGCCGCGTCGTCTGGCTGCACAACGAGCAGGCCATCATGTCGCCAGAGTGGTCGATTCACGCTGCTGCCGGCACCTATTACTATACCTTCATCTGGGGTATGGCCGGTGAGAACCTGTACTACAACGACAAGGACAACATCCCCGTCATCGACATCAAGTAACCCAAGATGCCTTTCTTAACAATATAACGCTTTAACGAAAATAATGAAATAATGACACCTGTTCAAACAACCAAAATGTCCAACTTCCGTTGGGTTATCTGTGCGCTGCTGTTTCTGGCAACCACTGTCAACTATATGGACCGTCAGGTCTTGTCATTAACCTGGAAGGACTTTATTGCTCCGGAGTTCCACTGGAGCGATGCTGACTATGGTACCATCACTGGCTGGTTCTCCATCTTCTATGCCATCGCCAACCTCTTCGCAGGAAAGTTCATCGACTGGATGGGCACGAAGAAGGGCTATCTGATAGCCATCTTCGTATGGTCGACCGGTGCTGTGCTCCACGCCGGCTGCGGCTGGGCCGCCATGACAATCGAGGGCTACGACTCCATCGAGGCCCTGCGCCTGGTGCAGGCCGGAAGCGACGCTGCCGTGGCCATCGCCACCGTCTCGGTGTGGCTCTTCCTCTCCTGCCGTATGATCCTGGCACTGGGTGAGGCCGGCAACTTCCCCGCCGCCATCAAGGTGACGGCAGAGTACTTCCCGAAGAAGGATCGCGCTTTCTCTACCTCCATCTTCAACAGCGGCGCCTCCGTGGGCGCACTGGCCGCGCCAGCCACAATCCCCCTACTGGCCCGTGCCTGGGGCTGGGAGATGGCCTTCATCATCATCGGTGTGCTGGGCTATGTGTGGATGGGGCTCTGGATGTGGCTCTATGAGAAGCCGCACAAGAGCCACTTTGTTAACCAGGCTGAGTTGAACTATATCGAGCAGGACAACGACATCGCTGCCGTGCAGGACCGCACCAACGTGAAGGAGGAGAAGACCATCCCGTTCTGGGACTGCTTCAAGTACAAGCAGACCTGGTCGTTCATCGTGGGTAAGTTTATGACTGACGGTGTGTGGTGGTTCTTCCTGTTCTGGGCGCCCGCCTACTTTTCTGACCAGTATGGCTACACGTCCGACTCGACGATGGGCATCCTGCTGATCCTGACGCTCTATGCCATCGTGACGATCCTGAGTATCGGCGGCGGCTATCTGCCCACCTACTTCGTCGACAAGAAAGGCATGAATCCCTATCTGGGCCGTATGCGCGCGATGCTGATCTTTGCCTGCTTCCCCGTGCTCGGCCTGTTTGCACAGCCTCTGGGCGCAATCAGTGCCTGGTGGCCAGCCATCCTGATCGGTCTGCTGGGTGCCGGCCATCAGGCTTGGAGTGCCAACCTGTTCTCTACCATCGGCGATATGTTCCCGAAGTCCACGATCGGTACCATCACGGGTATCGGCTCAATGGCCGGCGGTATCGGCTCGTTCCTGATCAACAAGGGCTCTGGTAACTTCTTCACCTGGGCTGATGCACAGGGGACCGCCTTCACATTCTTCGGCTTCGACGGCAAGCCTGCTGCCTATATGGTGGTGTTCTGCATCTGTGCAGTGGCTTATCTCATCGGCTGGTGCATCATGAAGACGCTTGTGCCGAAGTACAGGCCGATTGTGGTGGAAGATTGAAAGAATGAAGAAATAAAGAAATGAAATGGGGCTCCTCATCCGGGGAGCCCCATTTTAATGGTGCATGGCAGGAAACCCTGGCGTATCAGGGCATCGATGAGCCCTTCCGACATCGCCTCATTGTCCTTGCGGGTGTAGCGGATGTCGGTGAAGACCTGGGCGAGCGTCTCCTTGTGGTTAATCTCCACGAAGTGGCGGTTGTCTTCGAGTTCCTCCTTATATTTATAATAGGTGTCGATATCGGCGCCCAGATAGTCATGGTAGGTCTCCTGGTGTACGAAACTCTCCAGGGGCAGGCGGTCGGAGAGGGGAGGCTCCTCGTCGGGCCAGCCGACGGTGAGGGTGGCGACGGGCATGACGAGTCTGGGCAGTCGCAGGATGTCGATGATCTGCTGCGGTTGGTAGACGGTGGTGCCGAGATAGCAGTAGCCGAGGCCCTCTTCGTCCATGAGGCAGCAGAGCGTCTGGGTGTAGAGCAGGGCGTCGGTTGCGGCATTGATGAAAGAGAGAAAATTGTCGTAGCCAGGCTCTGCCTTGCGGCATTTGGCCCAGAAACTGGTACGGTTGAAGTCGGCACAGACGGTGAGCACCACAGGGGCTGCGGTCACCATTGGCTGGTTGAAATGGGCGGGTGCCAGACGTTCTTTCATCTCCTTGGAGTGGGTGACGACAACACTGTAGAGTTGCAGGTTGCCCATGGTCTGGGTTCGTGCAGCCTCGTTCATCAGGCGGTTCAGCAGTTCTTCGCTGACTTCGCGGTCCGAATACTTTCGGATGGTGCGGCGGGTGAGTATCGTTTTCATATCTTTTTCTGATTTTGGATGCAAAGGTACGAATAAGCGAAGGAAATACCAAATTTATTTGGGTATTTCTGAGCGTGAGTATCTTTGGGCATAGCCCAAAGAAACGAAAGTCTTCCTGTTTGGAGAACATTTTGCGAAGATTTCGTCTAAAAGTTTTCCGAAATAGAAAACTTATGTGTAACTTTGCAACCTGAAATAAACGAAGTGATATGGAATCAGAGGCAAGAAAAGACATGTTGCAGCGTGTGACTGCGGAACTGATGGCTGCTGGAAGCAGACAGGGCAATGAGATGACACAGGAGCAGTTGATGGCCCTTGTGGAGAAGAGCCTGTCATCCCTCCCGTCAGAGGAGGCCGACATGCTGTTGTCGCTGGCCAACCAGATGGTGATGAAGAACCGTCGCCCCGACGTGACGGAGGTGCGCCCGCAGGCCTTGGAGTGCGACGTGGTGCGCTTTCAGAACAACAAGGAGAAGTGGGTGGCCTTCGTCGGGCTGCTCGACGGCTATCCCTATGAGATATTCACCGGTCTGCAGGACGACGAGGAGGGCATAGTGCTGCCGAAGACCGTCACCAGCGGAAAGATCATCAAGCAGGTGAATCCCGACGGTACGAAGCGCTACGACTTCCAGTTTGAGAACAAGCGCGGCTACAAGACGACCGTGGAAGGCCTCTCGGAGAAATTCAACAAGGAATACTGGAACTATGCCAAACTGATCTCGGGCGTGCTGCGCTACCGGATGCCTCTGGAGCACGTCATCCGACTGGTAGGCTCGCTGTCGCTCAACGATGAGAGTATTAATACTTGGAAGGTCGGTGTGGAGCGGGCCTTGAAGAAATATGTGCCAGGTGCCCACGACGACTCTGCGGATGCAGCGGGCACACAGGCTGAGAGCGCGGAGGTATAAAGGCACCTTATGAAACTGAGTTCGGCCTATATCCATCTGCGAAATGTCCGCTTCCAAGCGTTCCACGGCGTGATGCCACAGGAAAAGAGGGTGGGAGGGAGTTTTTTGGTAGACCTCCGTGTGGGCTATCCGCTGGCTGTGGCCATGCAGACGGACGAGGTGGCTGACACACTGAACTATGCCGAACTCTACGAGATCGTCGAGCGCGAGATGGCCATTCCCTCCAGGCTGCTGGAGCATGTGGCCGGGCGTATCGCCACAGCCGTGAAGGCGGCTTTTCCGCAGACCCAGTCCATCGACTTGGTCGTGACCAAGCAGAATCCCCCTATGGGGGCTGACTGCGACGGGGCTGCGGTGGAGATACACTTAACGAATGATTAGGATAATATGTGTAAGAAGATTTTACTGTTTCTGATAACAATGATATGCCTTGCGGTGTCGGCCGGTGCTGCGAGCAAGCAGTTCACGCTGGTCATCGATGCTGGTCACGGCGGCCACGACACGGGTGCCATCGGCAAGGGGAAGGTGAAGGAGAAGAACCTGACACTGAAATTCGCCCTGGCCTTCGGGCGGCTCGTGGAGCAGAACTGCCCTGACGTACGGGTCATCTATACCCGGAAGACCGACCGCTTCGTGGAACTCTACCGCCGGGCAGAGATAGCCAACAACGCGAAGGCCGACCTGTTCATCTCCATCCATATCAATTCGGTGGAGCGGGGTATCGTGCGCGGCTTCCAGACCTATACGCTGGGCAGAAGCCGGCGCACAGGAAAAAAGAACGGCGTGATGGAGAATCTCGAAGTGGCCAAGCGTGAGAATGCCGTCATCTATCTGGAGAGGGACTATAAGCAGACCTACCACGGCTACGACCCGAACTCGCCTGAGAGCAACATCATGTTCGAGTTTATCCAGGACAAGAATATGGAGAACTCTGTGGAACTGGCCAAGTATATGCAGCGCTATGTGTGTCAGGCCACGAACCGTCAGGACCAGGGTGCCCATCAGGATAATCTGGCCGTGCTGCGCCTGACCTCGATGCCGGGATGCCTGATAGAACTCGGATTCATCTCCACGCCCGATGAAGAGCAATACATGAATTCGAATGCCGCAACGGCAGCCTATGCCCGAGGCATCTATAATGCCTTTGCGGCCTATAAGAAGAAGCACGGCGGCAGCATCACCGTGCCTTATCTGCCGGAACCGAAGGCCGACAGGGTGGAAATACCGCAGGTGGTGCCACAGAGTGCAGCGGCTGACAAGGCAAAGTCAAAGGCTGAAGAAAACAGCGCCGCTCCCAAAGAAGAGCCGATGGCGGAACCCAAAACGCAGCAGGAAAAGAAGGAGGCGGAAGGTCAGACGGAAAACACACAGGCACCGGACGGCGTGGACCTTTCGGTGGTGGGCGATGATACCCCGGCGAAGGCAGAACCAGCGGAGGCGAAGGCACGTGTTGAGGCGAAGCAGCCTGTTGAGGCAAAGCAGCAGTCGCAGGCCCCGACAGATGCGCCAGTCTTTAAGGTGCAGATTCTGGTGAGTACCACTAAACTGAAGTCGAGTGACAGACAGTTGAAGGGGCAGAAAAGTGCAACCTTCTATCGGGAAGGCGGTATGTATAAGTACACGCTTGGGGCATCAACGGACTATAATGAGATATATCGTCTGCGCAAGAGCATACTGGATGACTTCCCCGAGGCTTTTATCATAGCCTTCAGGGGCGATGCCAAGATGAATGTGCAGGAGGCCATCCGTGAGTTTAAGAAGAACAGAGTGAAATAAATAATTAAAAGGTTATGAAATACTTTACAAAGGAGGTACAGATTGCATTAGTGGCTATTGCCGGCATCGTGGTGTTGTTTTTCGGCTTGAAATTCCTGAAAGGCATGACGCTGTTTTCCACCGATGACAATTATTATGCGACATTCGACAATATCGGCGGACTCTCAGTGTCGAGTCCTATCTACTCCAACGGCTATCGTGTCGGCGTCGTCGAACAGGTCGTCTATGATTACGAAGGCAAGCGCGACATCGTGGCTGTGCTCGGTCTCGACAAGCAGATGCGTCTGCCTAAGGGAACGATGGCTGAGATCACGAAGGACCTGATGGGCAATGTGCAACTGAACCTGATCTTGGGCGACAATCCGCTGGAGGTGATGGCTCCTGGTGACACGCTCGTCGGTGGCTTGGAAAAAGGCATGCTCGGAAAGGCCGGGGAGATGGTGCCCCAGATAGAGCGGATGCTGCCCAAACTCGACTCCATTCTGGCCAGTGTGAATGCCCTTCTGGCTGATCCCGCTATCAGCAACTCGCTGCATAACATCGACCAGATAACCTCCAATCTGACCACTACCACACAGGAACTGCACCGCCTGACGGGCAGCCTGAACACTCAGGTGCCCAGCCTGATGCAGAAGGCCGACGGCGTACTGGCTAATACCCACACGCTGACAAAGAATCTCAGCGACCTGGATATCGCGATGACGATGGCAAAAGTCAACGGGACGCTGCAGAACGTGGAGCAGATGACAGCCAAACTGAACAGCAAGGATGGCACGCTTGGCCTGCTGATGAACGACCCGCAACTCTACAGGAATCTGAATGCCACGATGAGTCATGCCGACTCCCTGATGATCGACCTCAGGCAGCATCCCAAACGGTATGTACATTTCTCGGTTTTCGGGCGGAAAGATAAGTAATTTAAAAAACGTCTAAATAGGCAGGGCTGAAAAGATTTGACCCCCTCGTTCGTAAATCCCCCATAGAGAAAGCGTTTTGCCACTCACTGTCCTGGGCGGAAATTTTGGGATGCTTCGGTTTGGAGAGAGTCTTAAGTGCTTGATATCTAGTGTTTTATAAATACGCAAGCCGCCTTTTTGCTCGATTTGTCCGTGAAACTATATAATCTCGCGATTCTTAGTAAGTTACGGCGTTTGTACACACAAGATACGAAAAATGAGGATTTGCATATTCGGGAAAAAATGCCGAACTTTGCACCGCTAAAATTAACAATCGTGTAATGTCAAACAGTCATAAAGCGCTTTGGGCGGAATGCCTGCAGATCATCAAGGCTAACGTCACGGAGCAACAATTCAAAACGTGGTTTGCACCAATCGTCTTTGAGTCATATTCAGAGGCGGAGCATACGCTGCTGGTGCAGGTTCCAAGTCCGTACGTCTACGAGTACTTGGAGCAGTATTACGTCGGACTGTTAAGCAAGGTACTCGCGAGGGTGTTCGGCACGAGCGTGGCTCTTCGTTATCGCATTGTGACAGTCGTCACGGAGAACAACCAGAAGGTTGTCACGGAGGTGGCTGGAGATCCTGTGACAGAGATTGAGGCTCCACGACCTACGACACGTGGCAATAAGTCGCCGACACTGCTCGATGCAGCCGTGCCTCAGGGACTGAATCCTCAACTGGACCCCAAGAAGACTTTCCACAATTTCATCGAGGGCGATTCCAACAAGTTGCCCCGCACAGTAGGCATCTCTATTGCGGAGCATCCGGGGAAGTCGACCTTCAACCCCTTCTTCGTCTTTGGCCCTTCTGGATGCGGCAAGACCCATCTGATCAATGCCATCGGCGTCAAGGCCAAGGAGACCTATCCGCAGAAACGTGTATTGTATGTGTCAGCCCGTCTGTTCCAGGTGCAATTCACGGATGCTGTGCGCCAGAATACGACAAACGACTTCATCAACTTCTATCAGTCGATAGACGTGCTGATAGTCGACGATATCCAGGAATGGGCCACGTCGCCGAAGACGCTCGACACCTTCTTCCATATCTTTGACCATCTGTTCCGTCTGGGCAAGCAGATAGTGCTGGCTTCCGACCGTCCGCCTGTGGACTTGCAGGGTGTGAAGGATCGTCTGCTGACACGCTTCTCCTGTGGGCTGATTGCAGAACTGGAGCATCCTAATGAACAACTGTGTATCGACATTCTGAATGCCAAGTGCCGTCGTGACGGTCTGAAGATACCTGCCGACGTCATCCAGTATATTGCCGCGACTGCTAATGGCAGCGTGCGCGACCTGGAAGGTGTGGTCAATTCGCTGATGGCTTATTCCATTGTCTATAATTCGGCTGTCGACATGCGACTGGCAGAGCGTATCATCAAACGTGCTGTCAAGGTGGATAACCATCCGCTGACTATTGATGACATATTGGAGAAGGTGTGTACGCATTATAAGGTGACTCAGCAGCACGTCTTCAGCAAGAGCAGAAAGCGCGACTATGTGCACGTGCGCCAAGTGTCAATGTATCTTGCCCAGAAGTACACCAAGATGCCGGCTGCACGTATCGGACAGTTGATAGGCAATCGCGATCACTCGACCGTTATTCATAGTTGTAATACCATAGAGAAGCGCCTGAAGACCGATAAGGCCTTTTCTGCTGAACTCAGTAGTATAGAGAATTCATTTAAACTCAAGAAATAGAATAAAGGCACGGATTCAAATCCGTGCCTTTACTGTGTTATAGATGGAGACTGATGCCGGCGATAATCCAGCGACCAGGCTGTTCCACCAGTCCATAGTCGTGGTAGCGGGTGTCGAAGACATTGTTGGCTTCGAGATAAGCCTTCCATTTCGTCTGTTGCCACGTCAGGCGGGCGTCAAGTAGGGCATAAGGCTTATAGTCGCAGGGGTTGCCGTCGAAGTCGGTGTAGGAGCCGACACGGTCTTGCCAGCGGAAGTCAAGCCCTAATGAGAGATGCTTTATCAATTGAAGTTGTGCATTGGCCACTAACTTATGGCGCAGGTACTCCAGTGCGTATTGCGACACGATGCCCGGCTCCTGCTCCTTGTCCTGATGGATGTAACTGTAGTTGACGCGCACGGTTCGGAGCAGACGCTGTGCGGGCAGCAGTTCCCGGAAGTTCAGGGCTGCCGAGGCCTCCACGCCGATGCTGTTGATCTTGGTGTGGTTCACACTCTGCCATACTGCTTCGTCGCCTTTCGACGTGTCCATAATCCAGTCGATCATGTTCTTGCCGTGATGGTACCAGCCTGTGAGCGACAGACTGAGGCCGAAGGGGGAAAAGTTGACGCCACCCTCCAGTGCCTGCATCTCCTCCGGCTTCAGATGGGGATCGGCACTATAGCCCTGCAATTTGTAGTACATCTCCGTGAACGAAGGCATGCGCAGCGAAGTGTTGTAGGAGGCGTGGATCGTCCAGCGCCTTGAGGGACGGTAACTGAGGTCGACACCTGGGTAAATGGTGACGTTCATGTTGCTCCATGTGTTCTTCACGGCCACGAGTCCGGCAGAGAGGGTGAAGCCGCTTAGCAGCAGGTTGTGCTCCAGATAGCCGCTGATGTTGGTGCGGTTCAGTCCGAGCGTATAGTCGCGGTCGGTGCCCTTGATATGATGTGTCTGCGACAGTGGCTCACCGAGGTTTCCGCTCACCAGGTCTTCGTTGCGCAACTCGGCACCGAAGGCCGTGCGCCCGGCTGTCCAGTCGAAATAACTGCTCAGGTTGACGCCGTAGACATCGGTGCGGTTATAGTTGTATTTCATTTTCTCTGCCTGTCCACGATAGCCTTCGTAGCGGTCGCTGTTCTGGTTCCAGTAGATGCTTGGCGCGAAGTGGAGCCTTCCGTGCTTTGTCTCGCCCTGGATGGCAGAATACAGTTTGGTGGTATGTTCATACTGGTCGTCGGCCTTCCACTTCGGTGAGGCGTAGAAGGTCGATGAGCCCCAGCCTTTGTCGGCGATGCCGAGGTGCCAGTTCAGTCGCACGTCTTGATCCTCATACTGGCCTTGGTAGAAAGCCTTTGCACCGCTGAAGTCGGTGTTGAGACTGCCTGCTGCCGAGCGGCTATAGCCATCGCTGCGGCTATAGTTGGCAGAGACGGAGTTTTGGA
Source organism: uncultured Prevotella sp. (assembly GCA_947167845.1). Taxonomy (GTDB): domain Bacteria; phylum Bacteroidota; class Bacteroidia; order Bacteroidales; family Bacteroidaceae; genus Prevotella. The sequence continues at coordinate 24,526 of CAMVJQ010000012.1, forward strand.
ATCTGCCCGTGTACAGTTTGAAGCGTCCGCCTACGTTGCCATAGCCGTAACTGCCTCCCTCCGTATGCAGACAGATGTCTCTGCCGGTCTTCCCGGCCTCCTGTCCTTTCTCCACCGTCACGATATTGATGGCACCCACGAGTGATGACGTGCCATAAATGCGTCCGGCAGGTCCTTCGAGCACCTCGATGCGAACAATCTCGCTCAGGTCTATGGGCAGGTCCATCGCGTTGTGACCCGTCTGCGGGTCACAGATATTGATACCGTTGAGCAGAAGGATAATCTGGTCTTGGGTGCCGCCCCGGATGGAGATGTCGGTCTGGGCTCCAATAGGTCCTCGCTGACGGACATCCACGCCTACGGCGTACTTCAGCAGATCGTTAACACTTTGCACGGGAGCCTGCTGAATGTCGGCACGCTCCAGTACAGTTACCATTCTCGCAGCCTGACTCCTGGTCAGGGGCGCCCTCGAGCCGGTCACGCCGACCTCCTCGAGCATCATCTCGCGTGCTGTCGTCGTGGCGGTAGAGTCGGTTACGACGGGATCCGTCGCCACACTCTCCGCCGAGGCGTAGGTCAGTGTGGCAACAGAGAGCACACTGCATACCACCTCACGCCCCAGGCAGGCAAATAGCGAGTAGCCCTTGTTGCCGAAATGACGGAACACGAGCACTTGGCGCCTGATGTTGAATGTTGGTTTGTACATTTGTTATAAAAAATATTAAAACGTCTTGCTTCATTGCAAAACGAGTGCAAAGGTACTAAAATTATTCGTATCTTTGCAGCAAACAAACGAAAAACTGATCATGAAACGTCTGCTTGTATTACTTTTCCTGTTTACCGTGGTGGTGCCTGTACTGCCTCAGGCTCTGATACACCATCCTTGGCAGGGTAAGCGTGTCGCCTATTTCGGCGACTCCATCACCGACCCGCGAAATAATGGTTCGAAGAAAAAATACTGGGGATTCCTCAAGGACTGGCTCCAGATAGAACCCTATGTCTACGGCGTGAGCGGTCGGCAGTGGAATGACATCAAGCGACAGGCTGACAAACTGAAGGCCGAGCATGGGGATTCGGTGGATGCCATCATGGTATTCATGGGCACCAACGACTACAACAGCGGCGTGCCCATCGGCGAGTGGTTCGTGGAGAAGGAGGAGCAAGTGATGGCTGGCATCCATGAGCAGAAACATCTGGTGGACAGAAAACATCGTTATCCAGTGATGAGCGACTCCACTTATCGGGGGCGCATCAACAAGGCTCTCGACTACGTGAAGCGGCTCTATCCGACAAAGCAGATTGTGCTACTGACACCCATCCACAGGGCAGAGTTCTATGCCAACGAGAAGAACTGGCAGCCACGTGAGGACTACACCAACCTGTGTGGTGAGTATATCGACGCATACGTCCAGTCGGTGAAAGAGGCTGGCAATCTGTGGGCTGTCCCGGTGATAGACTTGAATGCGCTCTGCGGACTCTATCCATTGATGGACGAACATGCGCAATATTTCAAGAATGCCGAAAGCGACCGTCTGCATCCGAATGATTCCGGACACGAGCGGATGGCAAAGACCATCATGCAGCAACTGCTTACTCTGCCGGTCTTCTGATATAATCGACGAAAGAATAAGGGAAGTCGTGACGCTCATCTACGGGATGGACTTCACGGCTTTCTTCTTGCCAGTCATCATAGGGCGGGAAAAAGGTGTCGGCCTCGGCGGGCACGTCGTCAATCTCTGTCAGACAGAGCCGGTCTGCCAAGGGAAGGGACTGACTATAGACCGAGGCTCCACCGATGATGTAGATGTCTTCGTCCTTGCGACAATGCTGTAGGGCTTTGTCGAGGGAGGGGTAGACTTCGCAGCCGGGGAACATGGGATGCCCCCCCTTATCCCCTCCTGTAGGAGGGGGACACGCTGTGTGTGTGTCTTCTGTAAGAGTGGATTTGAAGGCACTGCGGCTCAGCACGATGTTGCGACGATTCGGCAAGGCTCCTTTGGGGAGCGACAGGAAGGTGTTGCGGCCCATGATAATCGTATGCCCCGTCGTCAGTGCCTTGAACCGCTTCAGGTCGTTGGGCAGCCAGTAGATGAGTTTATTCTTGTTTCCGATGGCCCGGTTCTTTGCCACCGCTGCTATAATGGTAATCATCATTCTCAATTTTCAATTCCAAATTCCCAATTCTCAATTAAACCGACACTTCTGCCTTGATATGCGGATGCGGATCGTAACCTACGAGTTCGAAGTCCTCATATTTGAAATCGAACAGGTTCTTGACATCGGGGTTGATTTTCATCGTCGGCAGGGGGCGGGGTTCGCGTGTGAGTTGCAGTCTTGCCTGTTCGATATGGTTCAGGTAGAGGTGGGTGTCGCCCGTGGTGTGAATGAAGTCGCCTGCCTTCAGGCCCGTCACCTGTGCCATCATTTGAAGCAAAAGGGCATAGGAGGCAATGTTGAATGGCACGCCGAGGAAGGTGTCTGCCGACCGCTGGTAGAGTTGGAGTGAGAGACGGTCGCCGGCCACATAGAACTGGAAGATGGTGTGACATGGCGGAAGTGCCATCTCATTGACCTCAGCCACATTCCATGCGGATACTATCATACGACGGGAGTTCGGGTTGGTCTTCAACTGGTCGAGCACGTACTGTATCTGGTCGATGGTGCCGCCCTTGTAGTCAGGCCACGAACGCCACTGGTGGCCGTAGACGGGCCCCAGTTCACCGTTCTCATCGGCCCATTCATTCCAGATGCGTACCCCGTGCTCCTGTAGATATTTCACGTTGGTGTCGCCCTTGAGAAACCAGAGGAGTTCGTAGATGATGGACTTCAGATGGAGTTTCTTCGTGGTCAGCAGTGGGAACCCGTCGTCGAGATTGTAGCGCGACTGGGTGCCGAAGATGCTGATAGTGCCGGTGCCTGTGCGGTCGCTCTTCTGAGTGCCCTCAGTCAGGATGCGGTTGAGGATGTCGAGATATTGTTTCATTTACGTTTTATCGGATTAACAATTATTGTTTATTGAATTTTTAACTTGGCTATTTGTTCGAGGATGACGGGAGGCTCAGTGGGCAGGTGTGTGGTCTTGATGCGCCATGGCTTCGGGTAGAGGTTGTTGGCGCGGTTGCCGATGTTCTTCACCGGGCCGAGAGGGACTCCTTTGTAGGTGACAGTGACGATGCCACGCGGGGTATCGGGGGTGAGCGTGATGGCTTCGCCGCGCAGGTAGCGCAGGGCATCGGCGTAGGAGAGGTCTTGGTGGAGGGTGGAGGGTGGAAGGTGGAGGGCGATTGCTTTTATTCCTTGATTCTGCACCGGATATTTCCTCTCTTCTCTCTCCTCTCTCCTCTCTCCTCTCTCCTCTTTCTTCTCTCCCCTCTTTCGCACGACAGCCATGAAGAGCCCCTCGCCACGAGTTATGCCTGGGATGAATCGGTAGACTGGTGCTTCGAAGCCTTCGAGCAGAGAGCCGGTGATGCCCCATGCCGCTTCTGTCGGAACGGAGAGTATCTCACCGTCGTATTCCTGCTGCATCCATCTGACGTTCTCCTCGTTCTCCTTGGTATTAAAGGTACACGTACTATATATGAGCAGCCCCCCAGGATGCAGACACTCCCAGGCATCGGCGACGATCTCGCGCTGAAGGTGCCAGCACTTCTCTACATTCTGTAGGCTCCATTCGCCGATAGCCTGCGGGTCTTTTCGGAACATGCCTTCTCCAGAGCATGGGACATCGCAGAGAATAACGTCGAACTTCGCCTTTGATTTACGGAAGTCGCGGGGATAGTTATTGGTGACTGAGCAGCCTGCCCAGCCCCATTTCGTTACATTTTCCAGCAGAATCTGCGCTCGGGTGGCATTTGGCTCATTGCTGACGAGCGTGCTTCCCTCAGGCAGTACCGCGATGGCGGCCGTCGACTTGCCGCCAGGGGCAGCACAAAGGTCAAGCATCGCCACGGGCCTCTTGACATACTGCCGAAGTACATGGCTAATGAACATCGACGAGGCTTCCTGTACATAGTAACAACCCGCATGGAAGAGTGGGTCGAAGGTGAACTGCGGACGGCCTTCCAGGTAATAGCCCTCTGGGCACCAGGGCACAGGACGACTCAAGTGACCACCCTCCTGCTCCGTCTTCATCGGATTGAGGCGGATGCTGACAGGAGCCTCTTCTTCGAAGGCTCCGAGAAAACGGTTGAATCGCTCTTCGCCCATCAACGGCTTTGTCTGGCGTATGAAATCTTCCGGTAACTGTTTCATTCGTGGTGCAAAATTAAGAAAAAAGCCACAGATTACACAGAATTTATAAGATTATTTGATAACTTTGCAACTAATTAATGATTCAGAGCGTCAAACGGACAAATAAAAGCAATCAATCAAAAAGATAAAAAGCAAGAAAGATATGAAAAAGTATGTAATCGCAATCACAATGATGCTGGTACTCGGGATGAATGCCGTGGCCGCATCACAGAGTCACCGTCACACCCCCAGGACGGAACAGACGGACTCTGCAAAGACAAAGAATGCCGATGCAGTAGAGACTTATTCTGACACGACGAGTGTGGCTGACGATGAGGCCACGGATGAAGAGGAGTATACCACCACCCACCATAGCAGAACGGTGACTTATTCGGGTGATGGTGCAGATGTCCTGAGAGACTTGTTCGGTGGCTTTCTGGGCCCCACAGTGGCTATCAGCGTCGTCGCATTCACCATGCTCTTCCTCTTGGGTCCGCTGCTCATCATCATTGCTATCTTCTACTTTGTGAACCGCAACCGTCGTGACAAGTACCGTCTGGCAGAGATGGCCATCAAGAACGGTCAGCCCATCCCTGACCAGATTTTGAATAATAAGAAAGATGAGTGGGACAATAACGACTATCAGAGCGGTATCCGCCAGATGTTCACAGGCGTTGGCCTTGCCATCTTCCTGGGCCTCGCGGCAGGTAAGTTCGGCTTTGGCATCGGTGCCCTCGTGTTCTTCATAGGCCTCGGCAAGTGGTTCATTGCCCGCCAGTCGGAAAATCATCGTAATAACAACCCAGATAATATTCAGAATTATGACTAAAAGATTGATGCGCTCTAACGACAGAGTGATAGCAGGTGTTTGTGGCGGAATCGCCGAGTATCTGGATTTCGATCCTGTGATGGTGCGTATTGCTTATGCATTCCTGACGCTCTTCACGGCTTTCAGTGGACTGATTTTCTACTTCGTGCTGTGGCTGGTCATGCCGGAGAAGAGATTTTGAAGGGAAGTGCGGAAAAGTGAAGTGTGATGGCAGACCTTGGTGACATATCTCTCGTGACGCAGGTGGCTGTATTCCACAACAAGCGGGCCTTTGACCAACTTGTCAGGAAGTACCAGTCGCCTGTACGCAGGTTCTTTCTGAATCTGACATTGGGGGATGAGCCGCTGAGCGACGATCTGGCGCAAGAGACTTTTATCAAGGCTTATGTGAACATCTCCAAGTTCCGTGGCATGTCGAGTTTCTCCACCTGGCTCTTCCGCATTGCCTATAACGTACACTACGACTACTGTCGGAGTGAAAAGCGGGCAGTGAGAGGTGAGTCCGTCGATTCGGCACCGGCAGCCCGTTCTGTCGCCTTCACTCAACCGGCATCACTCAAGATGGATATCTACCAGGCTCTGTCCTTGCTGAAAGAAGAAGAGCGCACTTGCATCACGCTTCAACTCATCGACGGCGAGCCGATAGACAAAATAAGCGACATCACGGGGATGCCCCAGAACACCGTGAAGTCGCACCTCAGACGGGGCAAGGAGAAATTGACTGACTACTTAAAGAAGAATGGATATGACCGAACATGATGACATACTGATAAAGGATTTCTTCAAGGAGGCTGCCCGGCAGCAGATAGCGGACTGCGGCTTCACCTGCCGTGTGATGGAGAGACTGCCGGAAAGCAGTGCCAGTGAGCCACACCGCCTGGCGCGTCTGTGGACCTGGTTCTGCATCCTCGTTGGAGGCTTGTTGTTCTATGTGCTGAATGGCTGGGATGCCTTGGTGTCGAGCGGCAGGATGCTTTTGTCGACGATGGTAACGGCACTGGAAGTGTTTATTACCACAGTTCCGACGGCTGATCTTCGTCTGGATCCTGTACTGGTGCTTTTGTTGCTGGCTTTTGTAGGAGTTTTCCTGCCTTATCAAACATACCGTAAGTTGTCGACAACACTCTGAACTCCGTGCGTCGGTTCAACTGATTGCATTCCTCCTGCTGTTCTTCCGGGAGGGCGGTGATGAACGCTTCGGTCAGTTTGTCACCTTCCTTGAGGAACGGATACCTCTCTGCCACCTTGCGCTTGATGGTCTTTGGCTTGCCCTCACCGTAGCCTTTTGGGGTCAGACGGTCGGCGGCAATGCCGTGTTGTATCAGATAGCGTACTACGCTCTCAGACCGTTGCTGGGAGAGCCGTTCATTATACTTGTCCGATCCCTTATAGTCGGTGTGGGCAGAGAGTTCAATGGTGATATGGGCATTTTCCTTGAGCAGGTCCACCAGCGAGTCGAGGGCTGCCGATGACTCAGGGCGGAGGGTGGCCTTGTCGAAATCGTAGAAGATATTGTCGATCAGTACAGGGGCGGAGATGTTGTAGAGCGGGAACTGGAGGACGTACTCCTCCGACTCTTCCACGCGTTTCACCCTCAACTGCTCCTGGTGGTTGAGGAATCCCTTGCAAGTGGCCAGCAGCACATAGTCCACGTTAGGCTTGATCTCCTGCGTGAAGGAACCGTCGCCTCTGACGCTAAGGCGCAGGTTGGTGCCGTCGTTGCCGATCATATAGACCTGCGCTGCAGGCAGTTCGTATCCATCCTGTTCGTAGACCCAGCCTTTTACCGTCTGGATGATGTCGGGGTTGTAGAAACTGTAGATGTGGTCCAGTCCTCGTGTGTCACCACGGTTGCTGCTGAAGAAGCCTTGGTTGTGCATTCCCTCGAACGTCATGCCGAAGTCGTCGCCCTGTGAGTTCAGCGGGAATCCGGGATATTCCAGCAGCCATCCCGTCTCGGTGGGCTTGGCGATGTAGATGTCCAGCCCGCCCATGCCTGGATGGCCGTCGGTGGAGAAGTAGAGGTCGCCGTTGGGGCGGAAGGTTGGGAACATCTCGTCGCCAGGCGTGTTGATGGGGGCTCCGAGGTTTTCGGCTCCGCCCGTCTCATTATTGCCGTAGAGACGGCAGCGCCAGATGTCCAGTCCGCCCAGTCCGCCAGGCATGTCACTGACGAAATAGAGCCATTCGCCGTCGGGCGAGACGGCAGGGTGTGCAAAACTGGAGAGCGTGTCCTTCGAGATGGCCACCTCTGCGGCTTTGCCCCACGCTGCATCGCTTCGGCTGGAAGCGACGATGGTGGCATAGCGGGGATAGTTGGCATCGGTCTTGCACTGTGTCAGATACATTGTGCGTCCGTCGGGCGTGAAGGCACAGGCTCCTTCGTCGAAATCGGTGTTCAGTTCGGAGTCGATGGTCTGCGGCTTGCTCCATTTACCCTTGTCATCCTTCTGCGAGAAGAATATGTCTGCGGCTTTGGTGCCTGTGATACCGCTCAGTTCGTCGCCCTTGGCATCGTTGCGGGTAGAGGTGAAGTAGAGTTGGTCGTAGTCATAGCCGGCAAGGGCAGGGGAGTAGTCGTCGCGCCGTGAGTTGAACAGGTCCATTCGCTTGATGGTGTAGGCCGAACCGTCTTTCTTCCACTGCGGGGCCTGCTGGGCAGACTTCAGCCCGGTCTTGGCTACAGCCAGCAGCGGGTCTTTCGTCAACCGTAGGCTGTCGACGGCGGTCTCGAAGTGCTTGGCAGCCTCTTTGTAATTGCCTGTCTTCATCAGTTGCTGCGCCAGCCGCAGATGGGTCAGCGAGTCGGCTTTCTTGTAGCGGATGACGTTCTTGTAGGCCGTGATGGCCTTGTTGGTGCTGTTGATCCTGCGATAGCATTCTGCCATCTTCGCACTGATCAGTCCGCGCTTGTCTTTCTCCTTCGAGGGGGTTTGTGAATAAGCCTTCCTGTATTGTGCTCCGGCATCATAATACTCACCGATGGCATTCAGTTTCTCTGCTTTCTTCAATGCAGCATCCGGGCCGCCGCAGCCCAGTGTCAGGACTGCCGTGAGCATCATTGTGGGGAGTACTATGAGTTTTCGCATACCTTAATATAAACGTAGAGACGGACGTTTTATTGTAAGTCTGATAGAAGAATCCTCTCACTCGAAGGGCACCCGATAGGTGCAACCTTGCTCCCATCGGCTGCATCCAAAAGCGGCTTTGCCCCTGATGATATGGCCTTGTCCGCAGAGTGGGCAGATGTCACCCTCCTTAGGCGCCGTGCCCTTTGCCGTGCCTCCGTGCCCCCGCGCCCCCGCTTTTCGTGGCGCCTTCGGCTTTGCTTCCTTGCCGGGAGCCGGCTCGGCCTTTGGCGACTTCACTTTTTTCAACTCTGCATCCGTCAGAACGGTGACGCGCCGGTTACTTGTGTCCGACATCACCTCCTGAACGATCTCTGCCACCTGTGCTTTGAGTTCCTCGATGAACTGCTGTGCGTCGTATTTCTGATGTTCGATGTCTCGCAGTTTCTTCTCCCAGATGCCTGTCAGTTCACAACTCTTCAGCAGTTCCTCACGTATCAGGTCAATCAGTTCGATACCGGTCGGGGTAGCGATGAGGCGCTTGCGATCCCGCTTGATATAGTGGCGCTTGAAGAGGGTCTCGATGATGCCGGCTCTCGACGAGGGGCGTCCGATGCCGTTTTCCTTCATGGCAGCGCGCAGCGTCTCGTCTTCCACGAACCTGCCAGCCGTTTCCATCGCCCTGAGTAGTGAGGCCTCATTATAATAAGGTGGGGGCGTAGTCCATTTCTCCGTGAGGGTTGGCTTGTGATCGCCAGTCTCTCCCTTGACGAAGGCAGGGAGCGTGCGCTCCTCATCCTCTTGCTTCTCTGGTGCCTCGTCATCATTTCTCTCTCCTCTCTCCTCTCTCCTCTCTCCCCTGACAACGCGCCAGCCCGGATCGAGGATTTCCTTTCCTGTCACCTTGAATTCAATGTCGCCTCCTGCGTCTCCAGTCACTACTCCCAGCACCGTCGTTGTTGAGAACTTGCAGTCGGGCAGGAACACGCCGATGAATCTTCTGGCCACGAGGTCGAACACCTTGCGCTCGGCATCGCTCAGATTCTGGGGGACGACGCCTGTAGGAATGATGGCATGGTGGTCGGTCACCTTCGAAGTATCGAACACGCGTTTCGACTTTTTCAGCGCCTTGCCGCCGATGGGCTTGATGAACTCGGCGTAAGGCGCGCTGCCGCCGAACCTGGTCTGATACAGGCCGTTGAGCGTCTGTGGGCATTTGGGGTAGATGTCATCGCTCAGATATTGGGTGTCCACACGGGGATAGGTGGTGTATTTTCTTTCGTAGAGGCTCTGGATGAGGTTGAGGGTCATCTCTGCCGAGAAACCGAATTTGCGGTTGCAGTCCACCTGCAGCGAAGTGAGGTCGTAGAGTTGTGGCGGCTGTTCCTTACCCTCCTTCTTCTCCACCTTTGTCACCGTGAAGGGCTTCCCCTCGATGGTGGCGAAGGCCCGCTCGCCTTCCTCTTTCGAAGTGAACTTTCCTTTCGTGGCCGTGAATGTCGTGTCGCGATAGATTGTGGCCAGCACCCAGTAGGGTTCGGGCTTGAAGTTCTCAATCTCCTTTTGTCGGTTTACGATGAGGGCCAGTGTAGGCGTCTGCACGCGTCCGATGGAGAGCACCTGCCGGTTCTGTCCGTATTTGAGCGTGTAGAGTCGCGTGGCGTTCATCCCCAGCAGCCAGTCGCCGATGGCCCTTGAGAGCCCAGCCATGTAGAGCGGCTGATAGTCGCCCTGGTCTTTCAGGTTGGCAAAGCCTTCGCGTATGGCCTCGTCGGTCATCGACGAGATCCAGAGTCGCTTCACGGGGCACTTAGCCTGCGCCTTCTGCATCACCCATCGCTGTATGAGTTCGCCCTCCTGTCCGGCGTCGCCGCAGTTCACGATGCCGTCGGCCGCCCGCATCAGGCGCTCGATGATGGAGAACTGCTTTTCGATGCCTTTATCATTGATCAGTTTGATGCCGAAGCGCCGGGGCACCATCGGCAGTTGGGTGAGCGCCCACGGCTTCCAGGCCTGTGAGTAGTCGCCTGGCTCCTTGAGCGTACACAGGTGCCCGAAGGTCCAGGTCACCTGGTAGCCGTTGCCTTCCATGTACCCATCGTGAGAACTGTTGGCCCCCAGAATGCGTGCTATGTCCCGAGCCACGCTCGGTTTCTCTGCGATGCAGACTATCATATTCTATCCTTCTGTTTCAATTGCGCTGCAAAGTTACTAATTTCTCCGTTATTTCCCAAATGCGCCGCTCCTTTTTTGATTTAAGGCAGTTCTGTGGGGGATATTCTTGAGTCTGTTTGGCCCCCGATTGTTAATATTGCCTAATTCTATGCAAAAACTTGGTACTTTGTATTGCAAGGTACTAATATTTTGCCTATCTTTGCACCCGAAATAATATTAACCCCAGAGAAGTATGAACATCGAGAATGCAAAGTCACAGATGCGCAAGGGTATGTTGGAGTACTGCGTGTTGCTTCTGCTGAAGCACCGCCCCTCGTATGCCAGCGACATCATCCAGCAGTTGAAGGCTGCCGAACTGCTCGTGGTGGAGGGAACGCTCTATCCCCTGCTGACCCGTCTGAAGAACGACGGCCTGCTGCGCTATGAATGGCAGGAGTCCACACAGGGACCTCCTCGCAAGTACTATGCCCTCAGCGAAGAGGGCGAACAGTTCCTCGAAGGGCTCGACGGTGCCTGGACGGAACTCGCTAACACCATCAATTATCTCAAGAACATTCACCCTAAACTGTTAGAAACAAAATGAAGAAGAATATTACCATCAACCTCTGTGGCCGCCTCTTCCAGATTGATGAGGATGCTTACGAGTTGTTGCAGCAATACATCGAGTCGCTCCGCAGTTACTTCGGGCGCCAGGAGGGCGGCGACGAAATCGTTGACGACATTGAGGCCCGCATTGCTGAACTGTTTGACGAACTCCGTCAGCAGGGTATCGAGGCCATCACCATCGACCACGTGAAGGACATCATTACACGTATAGGCAAACCAGAAGAGATGGCTGGTGAGGATGAAAAAACGACCACGGAGAAAGGAAGCAGTTGGGAAGATACAGCCCGCACGGCAGCCCAGGACATATATGATAATGTTCGGGCGAGGACGGCTGGCAAGAAACTCTTCCGCAATCCTAAGGACAAGATGCTGGCAGGCGTGCTCTCTGGTCTAGCCACTTATACCAACACCGATCCCGTCATCTGGCGACTGCTCACCGTATTGCTATCCTGCTTCTACGGTATTGGTCTGTTGGCCTATATCGTGCTGGCTATCGTTTTGCCAGAGGCCAAGACCCCTGAGCAGTTGCTGCAGATGGAGGGTAAGGAAGTGACTCCTCAGAATCTGGCTGGCGTGGTTGTCGACAATGACGAACCGTCAGCATCGCGGCCCAGTCTGCTCCGCAATCTCTTCTCCTTCCTGCTGAAGATTCTGTTCGGCTTCTCCGTGGGAATTGCCATGATCGTATGTCTGTTTCTCTGTCTTGGCTTCCTGTTTGCGCTTGTCGTACTGGTTTCCGCATTGACGTTCCCCGTCACGAGTGATATGCCGTTCAGTCTGCAGGCGATGGGACTGGCCGAACTCTATCAGACGAACCCGTTGGTGCTGATTCTTTTTACGATAGCCCTCTTCATGCTACTGCTGATACCCATCTACGCCATCATCCACATGGTGCTTTCGCTGTCGGGCAAGACCGAGCGGATGGGTATCGGACAGCGCATCACATGGGCAATCCTCTGGGTAGCCGCCCTCTGCTGTGTCGTTCCGTGTGGCATCACAATGGCGCAATACAGTGAGAATTTCAATCGTAGAGAGTATGAGGAGCGCAACGTCCATTATTATCAGGATGTGGAGATGAGCGAGGTGGATGCCGACTTCCTGCGCAAGGGCGGCTGGGACTTGATTAAGGCAGAGAAGTGCGATCATTATACTTGGAGCGGACGATACCCCAATGGTAACCGTCAGATTCGCTACCTCGACACCTATAACGATGCCTGTGAGGCTGTCCTTCAGGTAGAGCGTAAGCAGACTGTAGAGCCGGGCATCTATCGTTTGGATTGTCTGGCGCGTGCCGAGGGGGTTGGCGCCTATGTCTACGTCGAGGCCGACGGTACACACATGAAGGAGATTCCCGCTTTTGGAGATAGACCCGCAGGACTCTTCAACTTGCTTCAACTGGCGTTAGTGGATAGTTTGCGAGAAGACGTAAGCCTTCAGAACCTACATCTGCAGATAGACACTGCTGACGTGCGAAATCATAGTGAGATGATTGACGGTTGGTCGGTCTTAACCTTTGAGAACATCATCGTCCGAGATGGCTCCATCGCTTACGGCATGTCCTCTGATCCTGACTTCACCGGCCATCCCTGCCGCTCCAAGTGGTTCTCTGCCACTGACTTCACCCTGACCCGCACGGGTGACCTGTCGAAATCGAAGAAAAAGTAAATGTCACCCCTCACCATTCTCCCCCCCCCCTCAGGGGGGAGTGAGAGAGGGGAATGTCAGACAAATGGCAAGGAAATTCTCAACAAGATTCTGGAGCCATATCGGGCACGGGTGGTCTATCTTGACTCTATTCGGTATAGGAGCCGTTTTTTGAAAAATAACAGGCTAGTATTGAAAATTAAGTGGCTCTTTTCTGAAAATGCTAGGTTCTTAACCCCTAAAAACAGGCTCTTATTTTCTGAAAACAGGCTCCTAGTTGTTATATGCACTTTTTGGGTGCCCCCATGCACCCCGTGACCCTGGGCTGGGGGTCACGGGGGCTGTGGTTTTCTGTGTTAAGCCATTATATTCGCGCGCACGCGTGAGTTTCTGATGATTGAGTCTCATTCACAAGGTCACTGATGGCTTTTGAGGTGAACCGCTGTGGTGTCACGTAGCATGTCCCATTTTTGCTGGACTTCCGCTTCCTTCCTGCGTACTTCCTCCAAGGCCTGCTTGCGCTTCTTGCGGGCCTCAATCTTCTTGCCGAAGGTGATGTCGAAGAGCCAGGCTGCGATGGCCAGGATATTGGGGCCGGCGGGGATGACCTGTGGGAGTTTGTCGCGTTCTTTCTGCTGAGGCGAGGGCTTCAGGATTTCATTCATGCGTCTGTTGAAACGGCGCTCTCCCCAGACGACCACTTCTCTCAGGCCGTTCCCTTTGGGGAGCAGCCAGACGGTGTCACTGCGGAGTTCTGACTTCAGGATGTAACGCTGTTCATAGCGAGGATGCTGGAAGTTGATGCGCGAGAAACTGTCGGGCAGTGCGAAACGTCCGTCCCAGGCGGTAGTCGCCTGCTGATTGTTGTTGGTGTGTATCTTTACGTCGCGTACAGCCACCTTCGTCTCTGCATCCACAACAATCATCTGCTGCTGGGCCGACACGCCTGCCGTCCACAGAAGAAGGTTTAGGGTGATAACTGCACGTGCTGTCATTTCCTGATCAGGCGATACCCCTTGCCTCTGATGTTCTGGATGATGAGCGAGTCGTCCAGTGCAAGATAATGCTTGAGACGAGCCATGAATACATACAGGCTGTTGAGGTTGTAGAACGAGTTGTCGCCCCATATCTCGTTGAGGATACGCTGATTGTCCACCACCTCTTCTTCTGCCGTTATCAGCATGTCGAGGATGCAGGCCTCGCGGAAGGAGAGGCGGCGCACCTCCGTCCGCCTTCCGTTGCTGACATAATAGAGTCTGAGCATGCGCACATCCAATTCGTATCGCCCGATACGATGCAGTTCTGAGTTCATTTTTCTTCTTCATTTTCAAACGCTGTGCAAAAATAGTGCTTTTTCAGGCAATTGGGTGGCGTAGGAACCTTACAAAGTCTTACGGATATTTAAATTAAACCAAGATTAAACCTTTTTCAATTAAAAAGTATGGAGGTATGCAAAAATGTAGTTAAAATCAAGTCCATCGTCGTGGCCAGTCCACAGACTCTGGATGAACTGGTGACAGTGCTAAGAAACCTTAAATAAAGCGCACAGTCTTTAAACATCCAACTGCTTTCCACGTATTAATAAAAAAGACAACAGAAGATATGAGGTACAGACTATTGATCGCAGCAGGCTTGCTGGCATCAGCGCTGACAGGCTCGGCTCAGGATGCCAATATCGCACAGATAAAATCAAACGCGGCCATCAGGGCGAGGACACCAGAGGGCGACCGTGACTACTACGGCCTCTGGGTGAAGGACAGACTGATGGCTCCGCCGAAACTGAAGACCAGATGGGAGTCGGCGGAAGACTCCATCCGCAAGCGTGGGGAATTCGTGACGCTCTGCGGACAGGCCTTCCTGGCCTACGATGACAAGGATGCACTGAATACCGTCATCTACGGTGACAGTGCCCTGCGGACGGGGTTCGACAATGCGCAACTGCTGTTCTATATGGGCTACAGTTATGAGAAGTTGGGCGACTACAAGCAGGCCGAGCGCAGTTTCCGGGCGGCGAAGTCAAGGGGATTCCTCGGAGGCAAAGAAGCCTTTTCCGCCTTCAAACAAAGAATGAAGGAGCGGAAGAAGAAAGGGGAAATGCAGAAGTGAAAATGTTTGATTCAAAACCTTTGACTGCTGGGGGAGACTGTAAAGTTTCCTCCAGCAATGATTTTCTTGCCGCCTGATATGTAGACGCCTTGTCTGCGCGCATGAGACAGGAGACGGCCGCCGAGCGAATAGGCGGCATCAGCGTCAGCATTCGCCGTATGGATGGGCTTGATGCCAACGGTCTTGTCCATCAGCCGTTCATACTCTGTGGCCGCCAGGATAAAGCCGCCGAGCACCTTGCCCTCTGTGTAGAAGTCGCTGCCCGAAGTGGAAGTCGGCTTCGTGTCCTTACCCATCAGGTAGTATTCTGCAGAGCCGTCGCGGAAGTTGGAACCGCCAAGGCCTGCCGACTTGCAGCAGCCCACGAGATGGACGCCGCCCTTACCGTCGGCCACCATGAAGCGGTCGATGAAGCCGCGATAGGCTTTCTTGGCCATTGCCGTATAATCGGTATCGTAAAGCCCGAGACGCATGCCTTTCAGATAAGCGGCGATGAAGATGGCCGTACACGATGACTCCAGATAGTTGCTCACGGGCGATGAGGTGTAGCGGTAACTGCTGTTGTAACTGTTGGCTACGTACGTTCCATCGTGGTTGAGCAACTGATACCAGCAGCCCGACGCTTCATCCTGCTTGGCAGCGATGCCTGCCGCCAACTGTTGGAGATAGTTGTGCAGTGTCTGGTAGTTCTCCGTCGCCTCCTGCCTGGCGGCCTTCATCTGCTCCAGCACGTCGACGAGTGCCAGGAAGTACCAGGCTTCTGCTCGTCCCCAGTATTCGGCAGAGTGGTAGACTTCGGCTCCTTTTTCCGAGGATACGCCAGCCCAGTCCTTGGCGGCACTGCCAGCAGGATCGGCTGTGAAGGCGTGGTAGAGCAGTCGCACGTCGTCGTTCCACAGGTAGTTCCAGGAGATGGTGAACTGTTTGGCGACGAGATCCCAGTCGTTTGCGGTGATGGCGGTATAGTCGGCGTATTCGTTGGCCATCTGCGCCAGCAGGGCGGGGCCCATATACTGTCCGTCGCACCACATCTGATCGGTGTAGGACGACTTGTGCCACCATCCGCCGGCGGCCC
This sequence comes from uncultured Prevotella sp., assembly GCA_947167845.1. Classification (GTDB taxonomy): domain Bacteria; phylum Bacteroidota; class Bacteroidia; order Bacteroidales; family Bacteroidaceae; genus Prevotella. Next base: position 40,262 of record CAMVJQ010000012.1, read on the forward strand.
CGGCCAGCGTGCTGGCCTTGATGGCATAGGTGGTGTTGGCCTTGCTGATGCCATTGAGTGCATCGGCGAAGCGCTTCTTGGCTGTAGCCAGGGTGCTGGCGTTGGTGTGAGTCGGGCTGTCGGCGAACTTCCCGCTGGCGGCCAGTTCCTGCAGTTTGAAGTAGAGTTTCACGGCGTTGAGGTCGTCGAAACTCTTGCCGTCCTTGCCGTTCCGGGCGATGTCGAGGGCGCAGCCGTAGTCCTGGATGGCGTAGAACCAGGGCCTCACGTCCACCTCCTTGTTGTCCTTGTAGTAGTCGGTGGCCTCAAGGATGGCCTTTGCCACCAGTCCTGGCACATAGTCGAGGGCCGTCTTCGAATTGTTGGGCGCAGCGACGCGCTTTCCCTGGCTATCGAACATGCCGAATCCGGAGGCCGTGGTGTTGGCCTTGAAGTCGTTGATGCGTGAATTGATGACGAGTTGCGAGTAGCGCACACCCTCAGTGAATGTACATGGCTGGCCTGCCGGGGCGTTCTGGGCCCGGCCTGTAGTTGTGCCGATGACTGCTATCGTCAGCATCAGGCTCCGTCGTAAGATTTTCTTCATCGTTTCCAAGTCGTTTGTTCTTTCTTGTGTGCAAAGGTATAAAAAAAATTATAAAATCTGTGTAATCTGTGGCTTTTTTCGTATCTTTGCCGCAAAAACCTAACAAATAGAATATAAATATGAAAAGACTCAGCAGTATGTTAGTTGCGGTGGGGTGTGGTCTCTCGATGGCGACAGCCCAGATTCAGACGAATGCAGGCGTGCAGTACCTGCAGTGTATGCAAAAAGATATGTCGACCGACTTCAGCGACCTGTCGAACACTTATTTCCTGGCCGACTCGCTCGTCAGTTTCGATGCGGCGAAGGGGGAGGGGCTTGTACAGTGGAAGCGCTATCGCATGAGCCCTCGTCAGGCTTTCAATCTCAACGGCTTCTGGCCTGTACGCATGCAGATGCTCGACTTCCCCGATGCGGCTTACGACAATGACCCCCGTCTCAGGCTCTCCATCGAGTTCGTCACGCCGCGCACGGCTCGCATACGGATGCTCACCACGCCTGTCGTGCCGAAGGACAACGATCAGGAGGACGTGATGCTATGCGACGCTTTCAAGGCTAAGGCCAGAGGGGAGCGCTGGAAGGTGTCGCAGACTGCCGATGCCATCGCCTACCGTTCCGACTACGGCACGATTGAGATACGGAAGTACCCGTGGCGGCTGGTGATCAGGGATGCCAGGGGCCGCATCCTGACGCAGACGCGCCACGGCATCGACAACGACTCCTCGCAGGTGAAACTGCTGCCATTCTCGTTTATCAAGCGCGGCAGCGACAACTCCCGCAGCATCAATCCCGTGCTGACGCTGGCTCCGGGCGAACGCATCTACGGCTGCGGCGAGTCGTTCACCTCTTTAAATAAAGTGGGGCAGAAGGTGCACCTCTCCGTCACCGACCCTCAGGGGCCTGAGACCGACGGTCAGTACAAGCCAGTACCCTTCTTCTTCTCTAATCGGGGCTACGGCATCTTCATGCACACCTCGGCCCCTGTGACCTGCGACTTCGGGGCCTCCTACATCGGTGCCGGCCGCCTGTTTATGGCTGATGAGCAGATGGACTTCTTCGTGTTCTTCGGCGAGCCCAAGGACATCCTCGATGAATATACCGACATCACCGGCAAGTCGCCGATGCTGCCGCTCTGGAGTTTCGGCACCTGGATGAGCCGCATCACTTACTTCTCGCAGAAGGAGGGGCTGGAGATAGCCAGCCAACTGCGCCGGCACAAGATACCCTCAGACGTGATACATTTCGATACGGGCTGGTTCGGCGTGGACTGGCAGTGCGACTATCAGTTTGCGAAGGATCGCTTCGAAGACCCTGTGAAGATGCTGGCAGCGCTGTCGAAGGACGGCTTCCACACCTGCCTGTGGCAACTGCCTTACTTCACGCCCAAGAACCGCCTCTTCCCTGAGATTATAGAGAAGAGGCTTCACGTGGTCAACGCCACAGGCGGTATGCCATACGAGGATGCCGTGCTCGACTTCTCCAATCCGGAGACCGTCGGTTGGTATCAGTCGAAGATTACGGGCCTGCTGAAGCAGGGCGTCTCTACCATCAAGTGCGACTTCGGCGAGGCTGCGCCCTATAACGGCTTCTACCATAGCGGCAAGGGCGGACTCTATGAGCACAACCTCTATCCGCTGCGCTACAACAAGGCTCTCTGGGAGGCCGTCGAGCGTCAGTATCCCGGCAACGGCATCATCTGGGCACGCTCGGCCTGGGCTGGCAGTCAGCGCTATGCTCTGCACTGGGGTGGCGACGCGGCTACCACCAATGCGGGGCTGCTGGGCGATCTGCGCGGAGGTCTGTCGCTCGGCCTGAGCGGATTCTCCTTCTGGAGTCACGACATGGGTGGCTTCGTGACGGCTTCGCCTGAGGACATCTACCGTCGCTGGCTGCCCTTCGGCTTCCTCAGCAGCCATACGCGTGCCCACGGTGCGCCTCCCACGGAGCCCTGGCTCATCTCCGAGAGTTTCACCGAGGCATTCCGCGACTGTGCTGAGATGAAGTACAAGTTGATGCCCTACGTCTATGCTCAGGCGAAGGACTGCACGGAGCGCGGACTGCCGATGGTGCGTGCGCTCTTCGTGGAGTTCCCGCACGACAAGGGTGCCTGGCTGGTGGAGGATGAGTATATGTTTGGCTCGCAGATGCTGGTGGCACCGCTGATGGAGAGCGGCAGTGAGCGTGAGGTCTATCTGCCGAAGGGCAAGTGGATTGACTATCAGAGCGGCCAGGTCTACGAGGGTGGCTATCAGACCATCCGTGCCGGTAAGATACCTGCCGTGATCCTGGTGCGCGACGGTTCGCTGATCCCTCATGCTCCGCTCGCTCAGCGCACGGATCAGATTCGCTGGGACAAGATAGAACTGAAGGCTTACAAGGCGGATGCCGCTAAGTGTACGGGACTGCTGTTTAAGCCGGGTGATACGAAGATACAGACAATCGAGAATTAGAATTGCGCTACACATTGCCCAGATAGACATGCAGGATGCCTTCTTCGAGCGCGATTTGCCTGGCAGCCTTTAGCGTATGGACGGGTGTCGGAGGAATGTCCTGCATCTTGTAGCGAGGGAAGAAACGGCTGAAGTGCAGTGGATTGCCGGCGAGGCCGCTGCTGACAATCCACTGGCACATACGGCGAATCATCGGCATATCGTCGTTGGCGCCAGGAATGACGAGGTTCGTCAGTTCTATCCACACCCCTGCATCACGCATGGAGAGGATGGTGTCGAGCACTGGCTGCAGATGGCCTCCGCTGACCTTCATGTAGATGTCGTCGGAGAATGATTTGAGGTCGATGTTGGCAGCATCGAGATACGGCAGGAGGTCACTCAGCGGCTGCTGACAGACGTAGCCCGCCGTGACGAGGATGTTCCAGAGTCCAGCCTCGTGAGCCAGCCGGGCCGTGTTCGTGATGTATTCGAGATAGGTCAGCGGCTCTGTGTAGGTATAGGCGATGCCAGGGCAGTGGTGTTCTATACAGAGTTCTACAACGGCTTCCGGCGAGAGATCGTAATGTCCGACCGCTGACGGTGCTACCTGCGAGATCTCATGGTTCTGACAGTTCAGGCAGCGGAAGTTGCAGCCCGTACAGGCGACGGAGAGGCACGTCGTGCCAGGATGAAAGTGGTAGAGTGGCTTCTTCTCGATGGGGTCGATGGCCAGCGAACAAGGCCGTCCATACACCTCGCTGACCAGCACACCGCCTTCATTGCGTCGACTCCGACAGATGCCCGTCCTGCCCTCGCTGATGCGGCAATGATGTGGGCAGAGCAGACACTCCACCTTGCCATCATCCAACTTCTGATAATATCTGCACTCTATCATGTTCAATGCTCAATGTTCAATGCTCAATGTTCAATGGCTAAAACACAATCGCCTCATATACATACAGTTCCGCGTCCCGCCAGCCATCCCATCCGATGCCCGCCTTATCCTGTGCGCAATGCGAGACGAACTCCTCCTTCGTCCAGTTCACCTCATCGGCCACCTGCGGCAGATATGTACCACTGCGATAGCCCCGTCGGATATAGATGCCGTGCCGATGCAGTTCAAACTCGTCCAGACTCTGAATGCGGCGCATAGGCGTGAGCACTGAAATCTCAATATCGATGTCCGCGAGTTCATCAGCAGTCAGAGGCATGAATCGCGGGTCTTCGAAAGCAGCCGCACGAGCCATCTCTGCCACTATCTCATGCAGGGGCACATCCTCGCCGAAGTGGCCGATGCAGCCGCGAAGCCTTCCATGCTTATGCAGCGACACGAACGCACCGCACTTTTCCGAGAGGTGAGAGGTAAGAGGTAAGTGGTGAGAGATTGGCTTGCCGTCTAAACTGTCCTTGATACTCGTCAGCGCAATCTCCTTCAACGTCCGCTTCTCTTCCTCCGACAAAGAAAAGTCCTGTGATGACTTGCGCACGACGGCAAACGCATGATAGCCTACCACCCTGCTGTGATCCGACTCCTCGACATCCCCAGAGTTCTGATACATCAGGTGCTTCACCTCGTATGTACTGTCTGTCATCAGCAGCAGCGTCGCGATGGCCAGTTCACCGCAGGCACTCGTAGCCAAATTACGCACGCCACTGCGTGCATTCTCTTCCAGCGCAGCGATAAACTGCTCCACGTCGCCACTCTCCACGGCTTTGCCCGTCCGTGCATCCACCTTGCAGGCATCCTCGTAGTTCGGATAGTGCGAAAAGTCGCTGCTGACGATGAACAGGTTCTCCTCCGTCAGATACGGCTTCAGCACATCCGCCATTCGCTTCAACTTCTGGAAGTCATTGGTAGAAATGATAATCGGCACGATGGACGGCACGGAATCCTCGCTCGTCTGAGTGGATTTGCCATCTCCGAACCTCCTTTGCAGGAATGGCAGTTGCACCTCCAAGCAATGCTCTCTGTCGTGCGCTTTCGGCTCATATCGAAACACGCTGTCCGCAGCCGTCAGAGCCATAGCCGTCTCATGATCCACCTTCACCTGCCCCAACGGCGTGGCATAATAGTCTGCTTCCGTATTCACCGAAGCCCCATCGAGCCATTCGTGGTGGCTCGGCCCCAAGAGGAATATCCGCTTATACTGCTTATCCCTCGGTATCGCCATATACGCCGCTGCCGCCACATTGCCCGAGAAATAATAGCCCGCATGGGGCACTATCAGCGCCGCCACATTATTAAATATGGTCTCGCCTCGATGCAGCGCCAGCAGGCTGTCCACCTCCTTGCTCAGTTCCTTAGCATCGCCCGTATAGAACCGGTTCGCCTGAGTCGCAGGTCTCACCACCGGCTCCTTTCTCGTCTGTCCGTTACACATATTCATCATCATGATCGTCGTTAAAATCGTCAGTACGGTTTTCATCGAGCCACTGCATTAGCATCCACATAAAATCAGTCTTTGGCAGCAATCACCTCGATTTCCACCAATGCCCCTTTTGGCAACGTCTTGACGGCTACAGCCGATCGTGCAGGGTATGGCTCTGTGAAGCGCTCGGCTTTGCCGCTTTGCTTTGCAAAGAACTCCGCATACACCTCGTTCATAGCCGCAAAGTCATTCATGTCTGCCATGAAAACGGTAGTCTTGACGACATTGCTCATACTGAGACCAGCCTCGCGCAGAATCGCCTGCACATTACTCAGCGACTGGCGTGTCTGCTCCTTGATACCGCCCTCAACGAATGAACCCGTTGCAGGGTCAATGGGAATCTGGCCTGATGTATATACGAGATTCCCTACTTTGATGGCCTGACTATACGGCCCGATGGCAGCAGGGGCTGCCTTGGTGTTGATCACTTGTTTCATAAACTTAATACCATTATGTTAAAATAAAGCTACAATTAAAGATTCTTGATTACCTTGCAGGGATTGCCCACCGCAATAGTATTGCTGGGGATGTCGTGCACCACGACTGAACCAGCTCCGATGCTGACGTTATCACCGATGGTGACACCAGGCAGAATAGTGACGCTACCACCTATCCACACATTGTCGCCGATGGTGACGGGGCGCGCCCACTCCTGACGGGTGTTGCGCTCCACGGGGCCTGTGCTGTGACAAGCAGTATAGATGCTGACGTTAGGGCCTATGAAGCAGTCATCGCCGATAGTGACACGGGCTTCATCAAGCACCGTGAAATTGAAGTTAGCGAAGAATCGCTTACCTACGCAGATTTGCCGCCCATAGTCGCAGCGGAACGGCTGGTTGATGATAATCCCGTCATCGCCGATACCACCCAGCAGTTCTTTCAGAATCGCCCTCATCTTCTCTATTTCAGAGGGTCGCAGGGCATTGTAGTCACAGATGCGCTCCCGTGTCTCAGCCAGTTCGCGCAACAGTTCTGGGTCTGTGGCATCATACACCTCGCCAGCGAGCATCTTTTCTTTCTCTGTCATAGTTGTTTTATTGCTTCCGTTCTCAGCATCCTCTTCCGTCAATGCTACAGGCAGGTGTAGAAGTAGAGCGCGAAGCCCACCTCACGTCCGTCCACGACGGCAAACACCGCCTCTGCCCTGTGCTCATCGAACATCTCCTGCTCCAGCACCTCCGGCGAAGCAATCACCTCGCCCTCCATCTTCTCATATCGGGCGATACCTTTGATAAACTCCAGTAGCAACAGCACGTCTGACATGGCGACAAAGGTACAACAAAAATCTGACAAAATCACACCTTTTGGTGGAATTAATTTCGTGATGGACAAATTCGACGCTTATCTGGGTGGCGAGATTGACTCCTTTCTGGGTATTCGCAGCACAACCATTGGTTACCAGTACAGCGAGATCATACTACACTGCCGAGAAGTCGGGCAATACCTACGATTTCAACACGGCATCACGGCTCAGCGAGCTGTTGGTGCGGCTTCTCATTGCCACGGGCCAGTTGGAATTTTTATCAATCTTAATTTCCGCCTCCTTCCCAAAGTGGATGGATGTGGAAATTTAACTATTTGCTATCTCAGAATATAAAAATGGGCATTTGGAGAGGGACAATTATCACCAAAAAGGCATCCGAATAAACTTTTTCGCAAAAAATCGGCCAAATGTTTGGCAGTTCGGAAGAAAATGCGTACCTTTGCACCCGCAAAACCAACATGGTGCCCGTAGTTCAGTTGGTTAGAGCGTCAGATTGTGGTTCTGAATGTCGACGGTTCGAGTCCGTCCGGGCACCCAAAGCAAGAAAACAAACGAAATCTTCCGAGAATCCCATAAATAAAGGGTTTCTCGGAATTTCAATTTAAAGGGGACGAGTTCCAACTTTTTGGTCTGAGACCAACTTTTAGAGTCGAAAATCGGCGCAAAATCGGCGCAAAATAGCAAAATCGGCGCAAAATCGGCGCAAAAATCGGCGCAAGAATCGGTGCGAGATTCAAGCTGAATACAACGCTCTGTTTGTAACACTTTAAGATTTGCGTTATGGCAACAATTACAACAGAGTTTGGGAAGTTAAGTTCCAAAGGACAAAGAGCAGTTTATCTGCGAGTGAGAGACAAAAAGACAGAGAAGCGTATCGCTACTGGTGTCAAGGTGGATGAATCGGAGATCTCACCACGAACCAAGAAGATTAAGAACTTCGAAAAGGCGCAGACTGTCGAGAAATTGAGGATGGAGCTGATGTACAAAATGACCAGCATCGCTCCGGAGATTAACTACAGTGCGAACATGGATGCAGCGCGTATTGTGTCCACGCTCGTCATGCAAGAGAAGACGGAATCACTGGATTTCTTCACTTTTGCTGAGGATTGGATTTCTAAGAACTCCTTGAAGAGTACGAAGAACTACAATTGCACTCTAAGCGCACTGGAGTCTTATTTGGGTGTAAGAAAGTTGGATTTCTCCCAAATCAACTACACCCTGCTGAAAAACTTCGAGCTTTATCTGAGTGACCGTCCCAGAGCAAAATCGATGTATCTGGGCTACATGCGTCACCTCTACCGTGAGGCCATGCTGGAGTACAACACCGATGAAGTGACTGTCATCAAGAATGACCCCTTCATGCGTTACAAGGCTCCTAAGCAGGTGCTGAAGAAGGGCGTGAGAGCTTTGTCGGTACAAGACATCCTGAAAGTTTACCATTACAAGGGCATCGACCCCAAAGGTCGTCCCCAATTGGCCCGCGACTGCTTTATCCTCTCGTTCTGCCTGATGGGAATGAATTCGGCAGACCTCTACAATGCCACCGTTCTCCAGAAAGGCGTTGTCAAGTACAACCGCACTAAGACGAAGGATCGCCGCAGCGATGATGCTTACATCGAGGTTAAGGTGCATCCATTCATAAAGCAGCTGATGAAGAAGTATGCTGGCAATAGCCATGTCTTCAACTTCTACCAGCGTTATGCCGGATTCGAGGAGATGAACGCAGCTCTGAACAAGGGCTTGAAGGAGGTTGGGAAAGCCATAGGCATCCCCAAGTTGCAGTTCTATCAGGCTCGTCACACTTTCGCCACCCTATCACGAAACATGATGAAATTCAGCAAGAGCGATGTGGACGAAGCTTTGAACCACGTTGGCAGCTACGACATTGCCGATGTCTATATCACCAAGGACTTCTCGATCATCAACGAAAACAACTTCAAACTGATTGAGGAAGTCTTCAAGGACGAAATCGCTGGCAAGCCTACAGTTGCTGCTGAAGCTCCCAAGGCCAAACGCCCCTATCACAGAAAGGCTAAAACCACCACCAATGCGAAGAAGTAACCATTCCCAAATCCTCTGCAGAGCCTTATTCTGCGGGGGATTCGCTGATTCTGGCAAGAGTTTTAATCTGTGGGATATGCAGAGTTTTAAGTTGTGGGGATTTGGTTTTAAAGTGTGGGTTAATCCTGCCGAATCTTGGTTTTAAGTTGTGGGTTATTCAGTTTTAAGTTGTGGGATATGATTTACGGAACTGCCTGAGAATATGGTTTTTGCACCGCCCCCATAGAGCAAATAGACAGACCATGCCAAAGAACAGAGCATTCAGACGCTGATTTCATGCTTGGCCAAGAATTAAATAAGTGGGTTGGGCTTCGCGCACGGTATAAAAATCGCGCGGTTTTAAATTGTGGGTTATTCCCTTCCGCACCCGTGAGATAGGCATCAAAAAGAAGGCCACCCGACACGTCTTTTCGTGCCAGGCAGCCCTTTCGCATCCCATCGTATGCCATCGCATGCGGTCGCATCCAATCGCTTGCAATCGCATGCCGTCGCAGCTATTTATCCTTTTCCCATTCCTTGTAGAGCGAGGGCTGTTTCTCGGCTTCTTCTACCTCGCCCTTGATGGCCTGAATCACCCATCCGATGCCCATATACGAGCCATCCTCCTTGCGTCGCCGCCCCTGAATGTCGGCCAGTGTCCCGATGAAGTCCGGCAGCAACTGAGCCGCTTTGTTGATGAGCGATTTGTGAGGCTGGATGCTTTTCAGGGGGATTCCCATCCGCTGTTTCATGTACTCCACAGCCTTTGGTGCCATGAATCCCACAGAGGTCAGAGCCGTCAGTCGCGTCTTTTCCAGTTCCTGGTCTCGATACTTGTCCTGATAAACTGGATAGAACTTGAATCCCACCGCCACACTCTTGCCGTTATTCGGATTGGCCCGGATTTTCTCGTATGTGAACGTGTACGGGCAGTTCTCGTCGAGCAGTTTCTTCACCGGCCTCAGTATGCGGTCTTCGATGTGATCCACCCTGTCCTTACCGCCTTTCTTGTACTTATCCGGCGCAATTCCAAGCCAACTCTTTAGGTCGTCGATCATCAGCTGGAACGGCCTTTCCTGCCCGCTCAGCACCATGTAGAACTGGAGCGAGTACGACGTAGGCAGTGCCAGGGCCTTGTTCAGTTCGAACCTGCGGAAGCCCTCGCTGAAGTCCGTCAGCACCCGCCAGATCTTGTTATCCACCTCCACCGTGATTTCCCCTGTGCCGTACACATACG
>CAMVJQ010000013.1 GCA_947167845.1 uncultured Prevotella sp.
AATATTCCGCCTAATTTCCTTGCTTTTTTCTTTTCATACTTTGTATTTTGGTTTTCGCCAGCCATGGGGACGACTACTATGAACGGCAGTTGTCGCAGATAGCCTGTCAGCGCCGTAACTATTCCCCCTGGCAGGTGACCCTGGCGATGAACTATGCGATACAGGCCTCGCTCATCATTCTCTTCATAGCCCGCGGGGAGCCCGGAGCGGGTGATAACCTGCCGCCGTCATGAATGCGTATAGTTATGCGGAAGGCATGACAGAAAGTCCGGCATCGATCAGCGTGCGGAACTGCTGGATGCCCTGGTGATTGTTGTCAAGGGCCTCCACCTCCTTTAGGTAACGCTCAGCGCGGGCGGTGTCGCCCATACCATAATAACCGAGGGCGAGCATATACTTGCAATGGATGAGGTTCTTCGTGTCGAGCGAGTCCTCCCAGATGAGCAGGTCGGGCAGGGATACGGCGAAGTAATCCATCACCACCTTGTCGAAGACATGCTGTTTGCCGTAGTTGATGAGGCGGTAGAAACGGCCGTGGGCCTCGTTCTCACGCCCCAGTCTTCGCAGGGCCATACCCTGATAGAATATCTTGTCGGGCTTCGCATCGTTGTAGTACATGGCAGCGGCTGGCTCTTGCGGTCCCTTCGTAGCCTCTTCCCAACAGGCGACGGCCTTGTCGTGCTGTCCGAGGGCCTCGAAGGCGATGCCGAGGAGATAGTGGAAGTCGTTCTCCTGCGCACCGTATAGTTTGCCTTCGCCGAGGTGGCGGGGATATTCCAGACACTCATTGAGGAGCGTGACGGCCTGCTCGTAATCCTTGGCGCAGATGGCTTTTTTGGCCAGTTCCACGCGGCATATCTGATATTGTGCGGACACCTTGCCTTCGCCTCCCTCCCACGGATGGAAGATGCGTGCGTCGAGCCGTCGCATGGCCTCTTCGTAGCGCCCCAACTGATTGAGCAGGGTGATCTCTTCGAGCACCAGGTCATCGCGACGCTGAATCAACTCTGGATACTTCTGCAGGAAAGTGGCGGATCAAGGGACGGTTCTCTGACCCACTTTTGGTTGATGCAACAGATGTTATTCATTCCTTTCATTAATAAGTTAAATATGCGTGCAAAAATACAAAATATATTATAACTGCAAATAAATGATAGTAAAATCTCTTCTATACTGATAAAAACCACTATTTATTTGGCAGTCTCGTTAATTATTTGAGTGGGTCAAAGAACCGTCCCCTGACCCATACGGATAAAAATCTCGGTGGGAAAGTTGTGGGGACTACGGCTTGCCGCAGTCCAGTTCGCGTCGCAGATAGTGGTAGTTGTTCAGCGAGCCGCGCAGGTACAGTTCGGTGCCGGGGTCGCTTAGCAGCTGATAGTATTCAGAGTTATAGACGGTGTTCAGTGCCTCGTCCACCGTCATGCCGTCATCCTCTACGAGATAGAGGGCCAGGTCGCCGGTGATGCCGTCGATGAGAAACTGCTGCTCTTTGGTCTGTTGGTTGCTCATAGCCGTAAGTGTCAGAGGTTGATGACATCCACCTTGCGTAGCAGCCTGACGGCCCGCTCGGTGGCGAAGAAGTGCTGGCTGTTGTTCTGTGGGAAGGTAATCTTCCGCGCCAGTTGTCGAAGCGTGATGTAGCCTTGCTCGTAGAGCCGGAACTGCAGTGCCATGCTGTCGTCGGCCACGGGTCCAATCACGATGTCGTAACGATGGGTGAAGCCCGTGCGGCTGGCATGACGATTGTCGGTGACGAACTTTGCCCAGGCTTCTGTCGGTTTGTCGAACACTTTGATGCGCAGTTTCTGGCGCCGCGCCTCCTCGTCGTCAAAATCATAGACGGTCACCGTGGGTGTCAGGCCCTGCGAGCGCTTGCACTTGGAGAGGGCCATGCGCTCGGCCTGGTGGCGCAGGTGGGTCAGGTAGAAGCCTTGCCCGAAGTCTTTGTCGGGCAACCCGCGCGAGAGGTCAATTTCGCCGATTTCCTGGTTCGAGCCGTGATAGAGTCTTATCATGCCAAGTGTCCTCCGTTACGTCTGGCGATGGTGCCGAGGGATTCTATGGTGTCCTCGGGCGACAATGTGTGCTCCACGTCGTAGAACTCCTCCACATATTCGAGGGCCTTGTGGCGGCGCAAGTAGTTGTGTGCCTGCCGGGGCGACAAGTGGTGGGCATCGCCGAAATCGCGCACCAACATGACCACATAATCGATGCGGTTCTTCGTTTCTCTCAGTTCCTCTTTTGCCATATCCTTCTTCCGTTTTTTGTTTCTACGGTGCAAAGATACGACTTTTTGGCGAGAAACTGCATGTTTCCGCGAGATTTTTATCCGTTTGTCTCAGTATGTCAAAGATCGCTGGCGGACTTTTTTCAGCCAGCCTACTCGGGCTGTGCGGGGGTGAAGCTCAGGCCGAGGCCGCACAGGAGCGCGGCCATCAGCCAGAAGTTGAGAATCTTTTTCATTTCGTTCATTTCACATTTAATATAATTAGTACTGTTTTCAGTCCTCCGTAGCACCGCCATTGTACTTGAAGGCGATGAAGGGACGGGTGGCTATAGGCAAACTCCACTCTACAAAGTACAGGCCATTAGCCCTCATCTCATAATTAAACTGGAATGCGACTTGTGAATAATCATTCGCTTGGGTAGTCGTCAGTAATATATCTTTATCACTGATTCCACACCCTGAGTCTTGCAGGATGGCTTTTGCGTGCTCCAACTGCTCGGCTTCCTCGGCTGCGTCACGTCCAGCCCAAGCTGTATTGTGGAAACCGTGCATGAGGTCCCATCTTATTCCCAAGCCCTTCATGGCCAGGATGAACTGACCGGCCGACGGCATGAATGCCTTGCTGAAAGCGGCGTTGTTGGGGAAGACGTCGTAGTTTACGCTTTTTCTGCAAGACTGACAATTTTTTCTCCTTCTTTTTTGACAAAAATGTAGTCACTGGAATAGTCACTGGGACAGGTACTTGGGTATGATGACTGCTATGACTCAGGTACCTGTCCCCATGACTACAACGTTTTAAAGTTCCACGCCGCCCTCGCTGGGCGTGCGAAACTGGAAGGTGGTCTTGCCGTCCTTGTTGGTGATGAGGAAGTCGCCAAATACGATGACATCCATGCCAATAAGAACATCGATGTCCTCAAAGTCGTTTTCCATGACTTCAACATTGGCTACAAAATCGCCAGTAGGAGTAAGCACGTGAACAAGATAGACATTCGAGCCAGTTGCACCGCCAATGCCGCTGATGCCTCCTGCCTTATAGGGCTGAAGTGCCAGTTCCGTAACTATGCGCGAGGATATGATGGTGGTGTCGGCTCCCGTGTCCCAAAGTGCACGTTCGGTGTGGAACTTATGACCGTCGGCAGAATAGATGTCGCAGTCGGTCATAATGTCCTCCACCAATGTAGGGTATTCCTTCTTATACGTTGGCATCGTCGGTGGATTTAAGGACTTTAGCGAAGAACTCCTCGCGGCTCATCAGCCGTGGAGTGACGGTCTTCTTCATGCCCTTTGACATACGACGGACGTGGAGTGTCGAGTTCTTTGCTCTCTTCGTGCTGGGCTTCTCCCTTTCGAGAAGTACCGTGCCATTGCTGCTTACTAATTGCATCATAACGTTACGTATTTGAATATTCAGCTGCAAAGGTACAAAAATATTTGTGAATTACGAGCAGTTTGAGTATAAAAAGTGACCAAAGGCGGGCTGAAGTGCTGCGTTTTGTGACTTTCGCCCGCCGAAACAATGTGATTCGCTGTTACTTCGTGATAATCTTTTTCCCATCCACGATGTTCACGCCCTTCTTCATCGCATGGCGACGAGTGCCGTTGAGGGAGTAGATGGTGTCTTGTCGCAGCCATGGGGACAGGCACCTGGGGCATGCGGGATAAATTCAAATTCTACCAGAAAAATTTGGAAGTATGAATAAAAAGGCTTATCTTTGCGCCTGATATTGATAATGTTGAACTTAAACGCTATTTACTATGCCACGCACAGCAAGAGACCAAAGTGCCACAGGAATCTACCACGTTATGATACGGACGCTGTCATCAAAGCATGTGGTCTGCGCAGCATCTCTGATTTCCAACTTCTGACATTAGAGAGAAGAAAAAGTGTTATTCAAGAGGTTATGCGATACAGGCCTCGCTCATCATTCTCTTCATAGCCCTTGGCGTGGCCATACCCAACGTGTTTTTCCGTCGGATGATACCGGCATGAAGGCCCAGAACTCAGCGATACATGCTATTCCTTCTTCAAGTAATCAAACAAATTGATTCTGCCTGTCTCGTTTTCAATATCAAGTAGCGGTACTTTCTCCACCATCCTTGTAACACCAGTATGCTTGTCAACATAAAAATGAACCGTTGCCCCCGTATAACTGCGGAACACCACTTCGTACGTAGAATCCGATTCCACCCCCATCTTCACATACATGATGGAGGGATTCTCCTGGGCAATACTCCAATCATACGTCTGATGGCAATAGTTGCTGACTCCCTCGTAAGCATTTTCTTCCGTAACTCTTCTGGCAGGATGGTCTGAACCGCACGAGCAGCAGAACAGCATCATAAACAAGGAATAGACGACGATAAGCGGTTTCATATCTTTAGTTCTCCTAGATTCCGCAGCACTTTAGTTTAATAGCTTTTATAAGTTCCTGAGCAACAAAAAGTTCTTCGACGCGCGAAGCGGCAAAGCCGAGCGGCCCAGGATTTTGTCATGTCAGATTTTTCACTTACCTTAGTGCTGCAATTCAAGACAAGCAAAATCATCAATGACATGGCAAAGGTACAAATAAAATCTGAGAAAGTCACTCCTTTTGGAGGAATATTTCACGTAAGAGAGCTTTTTTCCCGTTATGTAGGTCCGGTTATCGACAAAGTACTGGGTCTCCGATGTACGTCGTACGGCTACCAGTACAGCGAGATTATGGACAGGCTTGACACAAAAGCCTTCAGGTGCACAGCGTATCGCCACACTGACCATACGGGGTAAGGACATCACCCGCTCGGTGGTAGTGACACAGGAAAAATCGTCAGACAGCCAGACACCGTCATCCTCCGGGGAACCCGGAGCGGGTGATAACCTGCCGCCGTCATGAATGCGTATAGTTATGCGGAAGGCATGACAGAAAGTCCGGCATCGATCAGCGTGCGGAACTGCTGGATGCCCTGGTGATTGTTGTCAAGGGCCTCCACCTCCTTTAGGTAACGCTCAGCGCGGGCGGTGTCGCCCATACCATAATAACCGAGGGCGAGCATATACTTGCAATGGATGAGGTTCTTCGTGTCGAGCGAGTCCTCCCAGATGAGCAGGTCGGGCAGGGATACGGCGAAGTAATCCATCACCACCTTGTCGAAGACATGCTGTTTGCCGTAGTTGATGAGGCGGTAGAAACGGCCGTGGGCCTCGTTCTCACGCCCCAGTCTTCGCAGGGCCATACCCTGATAGAATATCTTGTCGGGCTTCGCATCGTTGTAGTACATGGCAGCGGCTGGCTCTTGCGGTCCCTTCGTAGCCTCTTCCCAACAGGCGACGGCCTTGTCGTGCTGTCCGAGGGCCTCGAAGGCGATGCCGAGGAGATAGTGGAAGTCGTTCTCCTGCGCACCGTATAGTTTGCCTTCGCCGAGGTGGCGGGGATATTCCAGACACTCATTGAGGAGCGTGACGGCCTGCTCGTAATCCTTGGCGCAGATGGCTTTTTTGGCCAGTTCCACGCGGCATATCTGATATTGTGCGGACACCTTGCCTTCGCCTCCCTCCCACGGATGGAAGATGCGTGCGTCGAGCCGTCGCATGGCCTCTTCGTAGCGCCCCAACTGATTGAGCAGGGTGATCTCTTCGAGCACCAGGTCATCGCGACGCTGAATCAACTCCGGATACTTCTGCAGGAAGGCCAGTCGCTCCTGGTGCGGACGATGCAGACGCTTGTAGAGTTGGTCGAGTTCCATGAGCACTCGGGCGTCAGTCTCGTCAAGACGGAAGGCCCTCTCCATGTACTCAACCGCCATTTCCTGCTTGTCTCGTTTGTTGAAGCAGCCGAGGGCGAGGTTGCGCCATACGGTGGGATAGGTGGGGTCGAGTTCAGCCGCGTGCTCCCAGCAGTCGATGGCGAGGTCGTACTGTCGCTTGTCGTAGTAGAGACAGCCGAGGTAGTAGGGAGCGCGGGCATCCCGTACGGATGGCATCTGTCCCAAGTGCTTCAGGATAAAGGCATCCTCCAGACGGTTGGGGAAGCAGTAGTCGGGACATGCCATCAAAGCCTTCTCCAGATATTCAGAGCCTGACGGGCTGGCGTATGCCATATAATAATAGGTGAGCGGAGACTCTCCGGCACCTCTGTCGATGGCTGTCTGCAACACGAAGAGAGCCTCGTCCATGAGTCCGGCATGTATATAGTCGAGGGCTATTTCGTGGTAGTTGTAGACATTGCCATGCATCAGTTCTGCCATGCGGTCAACAGGCTCGTTGCTGCCTGTGAGCAAATGTTCTTCCACCATGCATTGATAGTTGAACGGATCAATCTTATAGGACTCCTTAATCCATGCGAGTGCCTCTTCGTTGCGGCAGAGTAAGCGTAGCACGGAGGCCTTCAGGGCGCGGGCCTGATGGTTGTGGCTGTTGCTGATGAGTGCACGCTCCAGTTCGTCGAGTGCGTCCTCCCAGCGCTCATCGCAAACGCTGAGACATGCAGCCTCGAAGTAGCCGGCATCAGCCCATGCCTTGTTCCAGGTTGACTTCCAGAAACAGTCGTAGGCTGGACCCCTCTGCATCATGTATCTGTCAGCGACGCCCAGAAAGAACAGAGCCTCACCGTCATAGGGGTTCGGATTACGCCTCTTTGCCACACGGACGGCTGTCTCAAGATAGGGTTTTGCTTTCCCGAAGCGGGCACGACGCAGATACCACAACCCCATCTGCACGTTGCAGCGATAGTCAAGTGGGTCGCGGCGCAAGGCTTCCTCGTAGTAGTCGATGGCAGACCAAGTGGCATGGCGATACTGCTCCAGATGGAGCCCTGTCAGATAGAGTTGGTCGACGGTCTTCGTATCTTGAGGTGAGAGGGCAGCCTCCGCGGCATCTGGGATGGGCCGTATGTCGTCGGGCTCGGCCATCCACTCCAGCAGCGGAATCCGTCTCGGATTGTCGGCACGGTCGACGGTCAGCCGGAGGTCAGACAGCAGTGCCTTGCCCGTCTCCACCGTCTCCACGAGTACCTTTTCTGGAGAGAGTGTGACCATCTTATCATAAGATGCTTCTCCCGACTGACATGTCAGCGTGATTCTGACTTCCTGCCTTGAGGTGGCCATAATCTTGAATTGCACTTTGCCTTCGCCTGCCTCCTCGATGTTCATGATGAAGTCCTTTGAAGCCTGCTTCACCATGCCTATCTCACGATAGGGCATGAAGTACTGCACAAACTGTTTCTCCTCGTAAGGCATAAGCCAGGTGAAGTCGGGCTGGTTCTCGGTATAGACACCAGCCATCAGTTCGATGTAGGGACGGAAGCCCTTGCGGTCGACACCCCAACGCTTCATCTCCTCGGGTGAGGCCTCGTCAGTGAGGTTGCGGTCCCAGGCCCTGCCGAAGTCACCGTTGCCCCAAGTCCACTGTTTCTTGCCGGGTGAGAAGTGATGGGAGGCTACGTGCAGCATGCCGGCTTTGGCATCGTTCTCATAGCCACCTTCGAAGTCGTACTTGGAGTTGACGCCCATATAACTCGTCGGCACAGGGATGTTCTTGTAGTTGGATATGTCGACACCGGCCGAATAGTCCATCTTATAATAGGTGCCCGTAGCAATGGGGAATGACGAGACTGCACGCTTGCCATGGTCGAACACGGCATTGATGTCGGGCGGGAACACGCTCTGATACTGGTCGTTCACCTCTACGGCGGGGTTGGCCCACCAGAGGAAGGTCTGCGGCAACGGTGTACGGTTGGACACACGGCCCTGTATTTCGAGGTAGGCGCAGCCGGGACGGAGTGTAAAGCCTGCCATGCCTTTCTGGTGGAACATCCGCTCCATCTCGTTGACCCACACCGTCACGCTGCCGTCTTCATGCTCCACAATGGTGGCGTCGACGGGCATGAAGGTGGAAGGCCGGTGATGCTGGGGCCAGTTGAACTCTATGCCACCGCTGATCCACGGTCCGAGGAGGCCGACGAGGGCCGGCTTGACGACGTGATTGTAATAGACGAAATGGCGCTGGCGGATCTTATCGTAAGCCATCTGCACGCGACCGCCCAGTTCGGGCAGGATCATCACCCGGATGTATTCGTTCTCAAGCCAGACGGCCTGATAGTCCTTATCGGTTTTCTCATCGCTCATTGTCTCGATGACAGGATAAGGATAGACAACACCACTCGACCCCTGATAGACACGCTTCTCCAGGAACATCGGGTTCTTTTCAGGCTTCCCGCACTCATAGGTGGGGATGGTCACTATTTCTCTCCATGCTTTTACACTCATAGCCTTATATAAACTTAGGGGTTAAGAAACTAACTCTTTTTCCAATTCTTCCAGACTCTTGCCCTTGGTCTCCGGACAGCGGCGGAGCAGGAACACGAAGGCGCAGATGCAGATGGCACTGTAGATCCAGAACGTGCCGCTTGAGCCTAAGACCGCATTCATGGAGGGGAACGAGAATGTGAGCGTGCAGCAGCCCACCCAGAGGGCGAAGGTGCAGGTGGCCATGGCGATGCCGCGGATGCGGTTGGGGAAGATCTCCGCCAGGAGCGTCCATGTGACCGGTCCCAGCGTCATCGCATACACTGAGATGGCCGTCACCACCAATGCCACCATCAGGATGCCCGTCACACCCATGAAATAGCAAGTGCCGAGCGTCAGATAGATCAATCCCAGAGCACCAGCCCCCAGAAGCATCAGCGTGCGACGCCCCCACCTCTCGATGGTGTAGAGGGCCACGATGGTGAATACGACATTGGCAATGCCCGTGATCACGATATTGATGAACATACCATCCACATTGAAACCTGCCCCCACGAATATCTCCTGGG
This sequence comes from uncultured Prevotella sp., assembly GCA_947167845.1. Lineage (GTDB taxonomy): Bacteria > Bacteroidota > Bacteroidia > Bacteroidales > Bacteroidaceae > Prevotella. The sequence goes on from CAMVJQ010000013.1 coordinate 9,025, forward strand.
CATAGTTGAAGATGACATTGGTGCCGCACCACTGCTGGAACACGGCAATCACCAGTCCGAGCAGGAGCACACGGCTATACTCCGGCTGCATCAACTCATGCAGCCCTGCCTGCCCATTCTTCAATCCTTCAACTCTTCCATGCCTCAATCCTAAAAATACCGGGCTCTCCGGGATAAAGAAACTCATCACAAGGAAGAGGGCAGCAGGCAGTGCCTCTGCCCAGAACATCCAGCGCCAGCCACACTCTACGTTCCACGTCATATTCGCTGCCACCGACGTTTCGCGTGCCAACAGCATATTCACTATCTGGGCAGCCAGGATGCCGAGCACTATCGTCATCTGATTGAGCGAGACCATGCGCCCGCGAATCTCCGCAGGACTGACCTCGGCGATGTACATCGGAGCCAAGGCAGATGCCACCCCGATGCCTATACCCCCGACAAAGCGGGATATACTAAACAAGGTGAAGTCATTGAACAAACCTGTGCCTATGGCTGACACCGTGAACAGGACGGCCGACACCGTCAGCAGCGGCTTGCGCCCATACCTGTCAGCAGCCGCACCCGCTGCCATCGCACCAAACAGACAGCCTACCAAGGCTGTCGTCATCGCCACGCCCTGCATCAACGGCGAATCGCTAATGCCGAAATAGAGTTCATAGAACGGCTTGGCACCGCCTATCACCACCCAATCGTAACCGAAGAGCAGACCGCCCATCGCCGACACGAGACAGATGAAGTAGATAAATCTTCTGTTGAATCCTTGCATGATATAATGGTCTATAGTTATTGCGAATATTAGGGGGCTCTACCGCGTCAGCGAGAACTTCATCGACAGGCCGAAGTCGCGGGTCGTCGTCGGATAACTGCTGCTGGAGAGCAGGGGGCTGTTGGTCTGCTGGTCGTAATAGAAGGTGAGGGTGAGCAGGCGGCTGAGGGTGTAGTCGGCCTTGAATGAGATTTTCAGGGCCGAGTTGCCGCTGGAGGCGGCGGAGGTGCCGCTAGCGATGTCGCGGGTGATGGCGGCCTGCTTGCGCAGGGAGATGTCGAGGTTCATGTTCAGGTCGTGGTTGACGCCGCCGCTGCGCCCCGTGGGTCTCGGCTGGGTTTGCTGCTGGCGGTTCTTGCCCCGGCTCTGCGCCTTCTTCACCTTGCGGTTGCCACTGGCACCGAAGAGATTGAAGTCCTTCAGTTTGTAGGCGAAGCCGATGACCCAGTCGTTCGACCGTGTCTCATTGATCTGGACGCTGGTCATGGAGAGGTTGAGCACACGCGTGCGACGGTACTCCAACTTGGCCGTCAGGTCGTTCTGGAAGGTGGCGTCGACACCAAGCAGGGGCGAGAAGGCCTCATTGATGCTCACCGTGGAGACATTGTACATCGAGGATGCCTGCAGTCCGCCTGATGCCTGGTCGACGGTGAATCCGAGCCCTCCTATATACTCCTGCCATGCACTGTAGGAGGCGTAGGAGCCGACGCTATAGATCGACTTGTAGCCGTGGTTGATGTTGAACGACTTGAAATGGTTGTTGAACCATGTCAGTTTGGAGAGGCCGCTGTAGCGCACGGTCCAGTTGGGCAGCATGCGGGTGAGTGCCGGGAAGATGTCGAGCGAGGAGCCACTGCCGGCGGTGTAGGCTGAGAGGAAGGCGGGAATCATCACGTCGCCGCTATATTGACGGACGGCGGCGTGGGTGGGCGCATCGGCATACTGCGCCTCCACCCTTTGCTGATACTGGGGCAGGAGTTCGCAGAATTTGTCGAATGTGGCGGAATGGTAGCCATTGTCGGCATTGCCGATGCCCTCAAGTGCGCCCTTCAGTGAGATGGTGGTCATGTTGAACGAGCCGCTGTGGGTGGTGGGGTGGCCGGCATACATGTACTGCACGCTCTTGGCGCGGGTGTCGGTATGCGAAGCATTGAGTTCGATTTTCAGGTCGCGGATAGGCTCCAGGGTGGCTCGCAATTGGAAGTCGTTGCTGCCGTTGATGGTGGCTGGGGTAGCGACGTCGTCGTTATGGATCATCCAGCCGTTGTCCATTGCCTTGTCGAGATAATTGTCGCCGATGGTGCCGAAGGCGAAGCCGAGTCCTGGGGCCAGTCCGCCCGACGACCGCTGTCCGAAAGCGTCGCCGACGTTGGGCTCGAAGCCTGGCAGCACCATCTGGTATTGGTTGCGGTAAGATAGCGAGATGCTCCTGACCATCATCAGCAGACGGGCGGCGCTCTGGGCGGGCTTGTACCACCACTCGTTCTCACTTGAGGGCTTCGGCACGACAGAGAGTTTGATGTCCACCGTGTCGTTCGACTTGATGAGGATTTTGTTCTCGTCGATTACCTTGTATTTCACCTTGTAGGGCTTGCCGTCCTTGGTGCGTGCGGTCACGCGGAGACGCTTCGACTTCTTGTTGTGGGCCACGGTGATGGTGGTGTCGGGCAGCAGATGGATCTCGCGCTGGTAGGTGTTCTTCTTGGAGGCGGGTTCGGCAGTCTTGGCGGATTTTGCAGCGTCAGCGGACTTGTCCGTCTTTGCCGATTTCGCTTTCTTTGCTGCCGGTGTCGCCTTGGGGATGGCTTTCTTGAAGCGCTCGTTGGCCTTCTTCAGGAATGGTGAATGGTTGTAGAGCGTCTCCATGTTGAGCGACCCCTTGATGTTGAGGTTGCGGCGGCTGGTGATGGTGTTGCCCAGCGACGTACCGTTGTCGAGTTCGGTGCCGCGCACCCAGGAGTAGTTGCCCTGGTAGGAGGCGTCGGCAGTGAGCCAGTCGAGGATGGGCAGTTTGTTCAACGGCAACTGGTAGGAGGCGGTCACCTGCTGCTGGTAGTCGAGCGGGGTTCCGAGGTTCTTGATGCTCTGCCAGACGGAGTCCTTCCAGGCTGAGTATCTGTCGGCATAGAGTTCCTTGTTGACGGGGGTATAGGGTTCTTCGATCTGGGCGTGGGTGGCCGACTGGAAGGTGAAGTGCAGGTTCTTGGTGAAGTCCCAGCGCAGTGAGAAGTCGCGGTTCCAGAGGAACTGCTGGTTGAAGGTGAGGGGCGGATTCTGCCCGCCGAGGTCTTCGAGGTCGCGCTCCTGCAGTTCGGAGTAGATGCGGGTAATCTCTGAGTCGAAGGTGATGCTCTGGGGCAGATAGTTGAAGCCGATGGCCTTGGGGAAGTTGAGCCACTTCGACTTGCCCTTGAGTTTCTTGAAGGGTTCCCACGTCTTGTAGACGGGCGAGTAACTGTAGTTGAGGGCTCCGCGCCACTCGTCGTCTTTCTCATAGACGGTGGTCTGGCCGGAGGTGAAACTGTGGCGGTGGCTGTAACTGAATGAGAAGTTGGCGGGGTCGTAGGGCATCGGATGGCGCTTGGTCTTCAGTCCCCAGCGCACGTTGCTCAACGAGAAGTTGGAGTTGGTGCGCTTGGTGACGGCGAGCGACTCGATGCTGTCGCGCTCTTCCTTGCTGTTTGCGGCGTCGAGCGCATCCTTCAGCCGCATGTCGGTATCCAGTGGGTTGTAGCGCGGACGCACCTCGTCCTTGGTCAGCGAGTAGTAGAGGGGCGCCGTGACCTGTGCCTTGTCGGGGAAGAACTTGCCCAGTTCGAGCGAGGTGGTGATGCTGTACTGCTTCTGGGTGTCGGTGGAGCGCTGCATGACGCTCTCCTCGAGCCCGCCGAAGCCCTCGCCCACATAGCGGCCTGTCACGTTGACGCTGCCGAAGTCAGACAGTTGGATGTTCAGGTTGCCTGTAGCCGCCCAGCCGCCGTCGTTGTTGGTATCCATCAGTCGCAACTCATTGACCCATACCTCGCCCGACTTCATCTCTCCCGACAGGTTGCGCACACCGATTACCATCGTCTTCACCTCGCCGAGTGAGGGGTTGCCCAGGATGCTCACCTTGTTGTTGGGGCGGTTGGCATCTGGTGCGGTATAGATGCTGTTATAAGAGGTGGCGCCGCTTTGCCTGAGTTTGTTGCGGTCTTTCTTCAGCGTGGTGAACACGTCGAGGTCGATGTCGAGCATATTCTCCTCTGGCCATACCTGACGGCGATCGGCTGTGGAGTAGCGGCTGTAGGTATTGCGGTCGGCAGTCAACTTCAGGGGTATCTCGTACTCATAGTAGTTGTTCTTATAGTCGCTGCCCAGGCGGATGAATACGGCCAGTTCGTTGTCCTTCAGCGAGGTCATGTCGGGTATCAGGTGATTGGCGTGCACGAACATCTGCATGTGCTTATACTGCCTGAGGTCGTAATGGGTGTTCTTATAGACGGCCTTCGACTCGCCGGGGCTGAGGTTCTCCACAAACATGTTGAGAGCCTGCTCATTGTTCTCCACCAATTGTGGCTGCGACGGGTCGGTGGCTCGGCTGATGCCCGGGGGCAGCACGTAGTTGACGGGCTGCTTGTCGTTGTTCTCCTCGATGTTGACGGCGCACACCCTCACCGAACCTGTCTCCACGCCCGAAGAGAGGTTCTGCTTGTAGATCCGCCAGTCGCCGCGCACCAGGTCGAGACTTCCGAAGCGCAGCACGATGGGCTTCTGGAAGTTGGTCAGGAAGATGCGCATGAAGCGGATGCTGGAGAAGTCGGAGATGCTGCCCTCCTTATGCTCGTAGGCCGTGACGGGAATGCGGAACTGGAACCAGTTGACGGTGGTGGTGTCGCCATTGCGCAGTTTTACGCCGCTGGTACGCATATCGGTGATGAAGGTGCCCGCGAGGGGATTGCCGTTCTTATAGGCCTCGAAGATCTCAGGGCTGATACGTACCTTATATTGATAATAGCGCTCATACTCATTGAGGGTGAAGTCCTGGTTGATGTCCTCCACGTCGGGCCCAGTCTTGTAGGAGGTGTCGTACGACTCGGTGCGGGCGTCGGTGTCGGGCGAGTTGCCCTGCGGGTTGTTGATGCGCTTATAGCGGTCGAGGATGCTGCGCTGCTCGTCGTCGTAGTCGGAGCCGCGGAAGTAGTGGTAGTCGTCGCCGGCGGGATCGTTGCGCCAGGCCTGGATGATACTGTCGTTGGTGATGACGCCGCTGTTGACCACTGCGTCGAGCCATTCCTTGTAGGCACCGTACTCTCGCTCCTGCTCATCGTTGAGACCGTTGAGACCTACATCCTGTAAGGCGCGCGAGCCAGTGGTTGTGGCGAAGGCATAGGTCTGGGTGGCCTGCTGGGGCACGCGGCCCCACTGTGTGGTGGTGAAGGCGTTGCTGCCGTCGACGGGCATACCACTCTCATAGAATTTCTTGCCGTCGCGCAGGATGTCCTCGCTCATCTCGCCCAGATTGAAGTAGAGGTCGCCGGCATAGTCGGAGGCATTGCCGGCGGCACGGGTGTAGATGAAGGGGTCGAGCAGCCAGAACTCGATATACTCGATGTTGGCCTGCTCGAAGTCGGTGGTCTCCAGTTTGCGCATCATGCCGCCCCACTTCGACTCGGGCTGTCTCAGTGTGCCGTCGCTGTTCAGGTCGCGCGTCAGGTTATAGGGTCCGCGCTCCTCTGGGTAGTAGGCCAGGTTGAGCACCGACAGGGTGGAGGTGGCGCCGTTGTAAGTGGACTGCTGGCGGTTTGGATAGAGTTCCTTTACGTAGACCTCGCGCACATAGTGGTTCGACAACTGCTGGAGGTCGCTCTTGATATGGCTTGGGGTGAGTGTGGAACTGTGGCGGGTGAAGAGGGGGTCCACGTAGTACCAGGCCAGCAGGGCGCGGTTGTAGCCGCTCGTCACGCCCGTCTTGTCGGCATACTCCTTGAACATCTTCGGCACACTGGAGATCATCCAGGCCTTCGGCTCTCCCTGGCTGAGGTAGGTCTTCGTGTTTTCAAAGTCGTCGATATACGAGGCATTGTCCTGCGTGCCACCTGCCGTGCCCGCTATCAACTGTGCGAACTCTCCCGTGAAGGTGATGTGCGAGGGCTCCTTGACGTGCAGGAAGGGAATCTTGTTGAGCACCGAGGTAAGCCACTGGCTCTCCTGCTTCCAGTTGACGTTCAGACCCCAGATGGTGTTCTTCAGCGGCTCCTCGCCCATGCCCACTTTCGAGACAAGGGCCTGTTCCGAGAGGTGCATCAGCGTACCGCCCAACTGGAAGTTTCTGGTGAAGTCGTACTCCCAGTTGACACCCACCATCGTCTTGCGTTGCATGCCGTAGTCGGTATTCGATTCTAGTGACACGTTGACATTCGTTCCGGCGTCGATGATGCTCTGGTTCAGGATCGTCACCTCGCCGGCAGAGTAGTCGACGGAGTAGTCGGAGCCTTCCTGTAGCGTCACGCCTCCCGCCGTCACCACCACCGAGCCTTGCGGCACGTTGTAGGCATCCAGCGAGATCACGTTGGCGCTGTGACCCTTGTACTGGCCGGTCATGATATACTTGTTCTTCTCCGCATTCTGCTTGGCCACAGTCTTCGTGGAGTCATAGAGTTGGTCGAACACATACTTGTCGATGGCATCCGCCGCCACGCCCTTCGAGGCCAGTACCTGTCGCATACGGTCGCCGAAGGGCTCTGCTGCAGGCAGAAACACGCGACCGTTGCTCACCGTATAGCCCTGCACGAAGTCGAAGTAGCCGTTGGGATGTGGCTTGTTGTTGTTGTCCAGACGGTCGCAGCCCAACAGCCGGATCAGCGTGGTCTGCTTCGTCTGCTGCTCGGGGATATAGGAGAGGTAGACACCCGCCGTGTCGCTCTGGAACTTGATGTCGAGCCTGAACTTCGCCTGCTCCACCGTTGAGGCCAGATAATAGACGTTCTTCATCATCAGGTCCCAGTTGCCCTGGGTCGGGTTGTTCGATGTGTTCTTCAGCGACTTGACAAACAGGGCCTGGCCTGTCTCGTTGAAGTCGCTTGCGAACTCACCCACCTGATAGGTCTGTCCGCCATAGGTGAACTCATAGGCCACGGCCAGCACCTGGTCTGTCTGCAGGCCGGTCTTCAGCGAGATGTAGCCGAGCGACTTGTTCACCGTGTATTCCGATGCGTTCAGCAGGCGGGCACTCGCCAGTTTCTCGTAGTCCACGCCGCCCTCGAAGTCGTTGATGCCCGCAAGCACCGTTGCTGCCTGGTCGATGTCGCGGGCCCCGGCATACTGGTTCACCAGCATGCTGTACTCTGTGTTGGCAGCGTTGCAGGGCACGGGCTCTCCCGTCACCGACCACTGCGGATGGCTCACCTGTGCGTTCTCGCCGAGGTCGGTCAGTGCGATGATGTTTCGGGTATTGTTGGTTGTTCCTGTCTTATTGGTAATCCACACTTCCACACGGCCTATTTCGATACCAGTCATCAGATTGGGGAGTGTCGACATCGCCTTGTCATAGTTGTCGCGGAAATAGCGGGCCAGGAAGAAGTGGCGGTTCTCCTCATAGTCGGCCACCGAGAGTTCGAAAGCCGTCGTCTGCGTGCCGCCTTTCGACGAGACGCTCTTCGTGCTGGAGTTCTTCTGCGAGATGACTGTCTGCAGTTTCAGTTTGCCGAACTGCATGTCGGTGCGCAGGCCGAAGAGGCTCGATGCGCCCTTCACCAGCGAGTTGTTGGAGGGGAAACTGACGTTGCCTCCCTCCACCAGTTTGATGATCTCGTCCTCCTTGCCCTCATACTTCAGTTTCAGGCTCTGCGCGTCGAAGTCGAACGTGGCGTCGGTGTTGTAGTTCAGGTTCATGTTCACCTTGTCACCCACCTTTCCGTTCACGTTCAGGTTGATCTTCTCGTCGAAGTCGAACGCCGTGGTCCTGCGGTTACGGATAGGCAGCGAGGGGTTGTCGATGTTCTTCAGCGTGGCCCCCAGTTTCAGTTCTGCCGTTCCCTGCGTCTTGATGCGCACACCGCCCGGGCCGAATATCTTCTCGGCGGGACCCAGGTCGAAGTGCATGTCGGCAAACGAGAACTTGTCCTTGCCCTCGCTCTTCACGTTCTCCGCGTCCTTCGACCTGAAGAACTCATGGAGGGCCTTCTTCTCGCTCCACTTGCGATACTCGTCAGGTGTCATCAGTACAGGCGCATTCAGATAGGTGTCGCCCATCTTCGAGCCGAGATAGTAGACGTTCAGCGAGTCGTCGTATTCCACCGTCTGGCGGATATTGTCGGGCATCTTCAGGTCGAGGGCCGACGAGTCGAGGTCGGCCACCTCCATCGGGGCCGTCTTCTGTATGCGCCAGCGCGCGTGCAAAAGCGAGTCGGGGATTGTCTCATCCTCGACCATCGACTTAGGCTGGGCTTTCGGTACAGGTTTCTTTTCCCCCGTCTTCACGTCCTGCGGAGGAATGGCTAGTGCCGTCACGCTCAATAGCACCAGTATGATATAAACGACTCGCTTCATATCTCCTTTTTGCAGCGTACTTCATGACTCGGGGACTCTTAGTCACCGTCTGATTCTGATTTTTAAAGTCCTGGAGTCCTGTAGTCTGTTGCTAAAGCCATCATTTTATTTGTTTCAAAGCCAGTTTCACCACTTGCTCCACAGCGAGGTCGGGCTGCTGCTGCAGAATCTGGAGCACCACCTTCTGCGTCGGAGCAGGCGAGAAGCCCAGCATCGTCAGGGCTGAGATAGCCTCGTCCTTCACCTGATTATTGACAGGTGCCGACATCTGGCCTCCCGCCGGTATCTCGTCGGCGATGCCCAGTGCCACGATCTTCTCCTTCAGGTCCACGATGATGCGCTGTGCCGTCATCTTTCCGATGCCCTTGATGCCCTGTATCAGCCTTGCGTTGCCTGTCGAGATGGCATTGCACAGTTCGCTTACGCTCATCCCCGACAGCATCATGCGGGCCGTATTCGTGCCGACGCCGCTCACCGTGATGAGCAGTTCGAACATCTCGCGCTCCTTCTTGCCTGCGAAGCCATAGAGCACGTATGCGTCTTCGCGGATGGACTCATACACATAGAGCCTGACCTCTTTCTTGCCCTGAATGGCCGTGTAGGTGTTAAGTGATATGTTCAGGCCGTAGCCTACACCGCCTGTCTCTATCGTGGCCAGGGCTGGTGTCAGGTCAGTCAGTTCACCCTTAATATATTCTATCATTCTTCAATTCTTCAATTTTTCAATTCTTCAATTTTACTTTAAAACGTACTAAGCCCGTGTTTTATTGTATGAGAGTCTCAAATCCTTGAGGATTATCACAAAATGACAGTATTTCGATAATTTTTCGTTCAAAACGTTACGTATTTCAATGAAAAACAGTATTTTTGCAACCGAATTGTGATTAACGACCAACAAAAGACATAGAATTATGAAGAAAATCAGAGCAGCCGTCGTAGGTTACGGCAACATCGGAAAGTATTCGCTCCAGGCACTGGAGGCAGCCCCAGACTTCGAAGTGGCAGGCATCGTGCGCCGCAATGGCGCAGAGAACAAGCCTGCAGAACTGGCACAGTATGACGTCGTGAAGGACATCCGCGAACTGAAGGATGTCGATGTGGCCATCCTCGCCACGCCTACCCGCTCCTGTGAGGAATATGCCAACCAGATACTGCCCCTCGGCATCAATACCGTTGACTCTTTCGACATCCACACCAATATTCGTGGCTACCGCGAGCGCCTGATGAAACTCAACAAGGAGACCAACACCGTCAGCGTCATTGCCGCAGGCTGGGACCCGGGCAGCGACTCCATCGTGCGCACCCTCATGCAGAGTCTCGCCCCCAAGGGCCTCTCCTACACCAACTTCGGCCCAGGCATGTCGATGGGCCACTCCGTCTGCGTGCGCTCGAAGGCTGGCGTGAAGAACGCCCTGTCGATGACCATCCCCCTCGGTGAGGGCATTCACCGCCGCATGGTGTATGTTGAACTGGAAGAAGGAGCCCGGCTCGAAGAGGTGACTGCAGCCATCAAGGCCGACCCCTATTTCGCCTCAGACGAGACCCACGTGTTCCAGGTGGAGAGCGTCGACGACGTCCGCGACATGGGCCATGGTGTCAACCTCGTGCGCAAAGGTGTCAGCGGCAAGACGCAGAACCAGCGCCTGGAGTTTAATATGAGCATCAACAATCCTGCCCTCACGGGACAGGTGCTTGTCAACGTGGCCCGCGCCTCCATGCGTCTGCAGTCTGGTTGCTATACGATGGTTGAGATACCCGTCATCGACATGCTCCCCGGCGACCGTGCCGACCTTATCGAGCACCTGGTATAAAGGTAAAAAAAGTACAAAGGTAAAAAAGTAAAGATATAAAGGTAAAAAGTGAACATAGCCATCTTTGTATCGGGCAGCGGTACGAACTGTGAGAACATCATCAGATACTTTGCTGACTCTGAGAGCGTCAACTGCGCCCTCGTGGTCAGCAACAAGTCAGATGCCTATGCGCTCGTCCGTGCCGGGCGCTTAGGCATCCCTACCGCTGTCGCTCCCAAGGCCGACCTCCACAATCCCGACGTGATGCTGCCCCTGCTTCAGAAGTACGGCATCGGCTTCATCGTTCTGGCCGGCTTTCTCCCCCTCATCCCCGATTTCCTCATCGAGGCCTTCCCTCGCAGGATCATCAATATCCACCCTGCCTTACTGCCGAAGTATGGCGGTAAGGGCATGTGGGGGCATCATGTGCATGAGGCCGTGAAGGCGGCGGGTGAGACGGAGACGGGCATGACTGTCCATTGGGTCACTCCCGTCTGCGACGGCGGCGACATCATCGTCCAGTATCGAGTGGCCCTCTCGCCCCACGATACTGTCGACGACATCGCTGAGAAAGAACACGAACTGGAGATGAAATACTTCCCCAAGGTGATAGAGGAGGTTATAAATTCCTGTTCAACACCTCGCTGACATCAGCCGTCTCCCGTTCACGCTCCCAGCGGCTCATGAGTTCACACACTGTAGCACCTTCACCGTTAGTCAGCGTGTGAAGGTAGTCGCCGTCTGTCGTCCGCGACATGCTGCAGGTGAGCAAGTCGTCAAGATAGGTCTCGCGCAGCCAGTGGACGGTGAGCGACACAGGTATCTGCGAGGCAAGCACCTCGTCGGGCATCGTCAGCAGGGCTATGCTGACATAACTGCGGTTGCTGACATGGAAGTTGAAGTCAAGGTCCAGGCGTGTGGCGCGATGCACCGTCTGCATGTCGGACGACTCTGACTTTGGAAATCTCACCTTCTTATGACTGCCGGTCATCAGTTCTGGCACCACCGTCACCTTGTCGGCAAGGAAGTCAGTCGTCTCCAGGCGTTTCGTGTCAAGGTTGAGGATGTTCCACTGACTGGTGCCTGAGGCTATCAACTGTTCTCCTCTATTCCCGTCACCCTGTTCTTGCAGTCGGGTAGCGTCCTTGCTGCGTATGATGCGGAAGTCGCAGTAGATGCGGAGCGATGTCAGTTCGCTCACCCAAATCTCTACGGTGAAATCCTCCGACCAGTAGGTGACTGTCGGCTGTACATCCATCTGGACTTCTGTGATGACCCACATCCGCCGCTGTTTCACGATGTCGAATGCGGCAACATTGTGGATGGTCATCAGACGTGCAAAACTATCCTGGAAGTACATCAGCATGGCGTTGGGTGTCAGCCTGTACAGTGGCGTGATGTCCGATGCCGTCGATGTATAAGTGTGTCTGTATTTTCCTTCTGTGTACATTTCAAAATAAAACCACAGGGCTTCATGGTTTCTTGAACCTTGAAACCACGAAGCCCTGTATTGTTGTTGTGATTACTCGCCCTTGATGGCTGCAACGCCTGGGAGCACCTTGCCCTCGATAGCCTCAAGCAATGCACCGCCGCCAGTGGAGATGTAACTCACCTTGTCGGCCAGACCGAACTTGTTGACACAGGCCACTGAGTCGCCGCCGCCGATCAGCGAGAAGGCACCCTCGGCTGTAGCCTCGGCAATAGCCTCGCCGATGGCGCGGCTGCCGGCTGTGAAGTTGTCGCACTCGAACACACCGGCAGGACCGTTCCACAGAATGGTCTTTGCTCCCTTGATGGCACGGCGGAAGTCGTCCTGAGAAGCGGGACCAGCATCCACGCCCTCGAAACCGGCTGGCACCTTGTTGGCAGGGCAGGTGATGATCTCAGAGCCGGGCTTCACGGTCATCGTACCGAAGTCGAGGCCGTTGGTGGCTGTGCAGTCGCTGCCCAGAACCAGTTCCACACCGTTCTTCTTGGCCAGTTCTTCAACGCCCAGAGCCACATCCAGTTTGTCGAGTTCAACGATAGAGTTGCCGATCTCACCGTCGTGAGCCTTGGCGAAGGTGTAGGTCATACCTCCACAGAGGATGAGACGGTCGACCTTGCCGAGCAGGTTCTCGATGATGCCGATCTTGGACGACACCTTCGAGCCGCCCATGATGGCTACGAACGGCCGCTTGATGTTGGAGAGTACGTTGTCGACAGCCTGTACCTCTTTCTCCATCAGCAGACCCAGCATCTTGCTGTCAGCATCGAAGTAGTCGGCGATGACAGCGGTAGAAGCGTGCTTGCGGTGAGCAGTACCGAAGGCGTCCATCACGTAGCAGTCAGCATAAGAAGCGAGCGTCTTTGCGAACTCCTTCTGGCTCTGCTTCATGGCCTTCTTGGCCTCGTCGTACTCAGGTGTACCCTTCTCAACACCTACGGGCTTGCCTTCCTCCTCAGGATAGTAGCGCAGGTTTTCGAGCAGCAGGGCCTCGCCCATCTTCAGGGCCTTGGCAGCGTCGGCAGCCTTGGCGCAGTCGGGAGCAAATGCCACGGGCACGCCCAGGGCCTTCTCCACAGCCTCGCGAATCTGTCCGAGGGAGAGTTTCGGGTTCACCTTTCCTTTGGGCTTGCCCATGTGCGACATGATGATGGTGGCACCGCCGTCGGCCAGGATCTTCTTAAGGGTTGGCAGGGCGCCGCGGATACGGGTGTCGTCAGTGATCTTACCATTCTCGTCAAGGGGTACGTTGAAGTCTACACGTACGATTGCCTTCTTACCGGCAAAGTTGAATTCGTTGATTGTCATAACTGTAATATTATTAATAATGTGAAAATGTCGTTTATATGGACTGCAAAGTTACAATATTTAATTCAAATACCGTCATTCACTATCCACAATTTATACTTTTTTTGCGTATCTGTCTGATTGGCATAATCAGCCCGTTTCCCTCCTGCTCGATAGCCTATTTCGAATATCGCTGTATCAGCCCTTCAGCCTGAGGGTCGCCCAGTTCCTTGGCTTTCTGCAGATTGGGTATTCCCTCCTTCGTGTTGCCCTTCGCACACTGGGCCACCCCGAGGAAGAGATAGCCGTCGCTGCTGTTGGGGTCGATGGCAAGCGTCTCACGGGCCGTTGCCATCGCCTCGTCGTACATGCCGACACGCACCTGCAGCGATGCCTTCTCAGCATAGTAGAGCGTCTCTTTAGGCTCCATCTCGATGGCCTTGTTGATATCGTTGAGAGCCTGCTGGAAGAGGTGACCTTCCACCTCTGCCTGATGGCGGATGTAGTAGAAGCGGGCATTAACATCAGTGCTCATCAGTTGCTCGTAGTCGTTCATGTCGCTCACGGCCTCACGGTATCTGCCAGCATCCATACGGGCGTTGGCACGTGTCCAGAGATAGGGCGCGGCCTGCTTGAGGTAGGGCTTGCTGAAAGTGTTGACGGCACTGTCGAGCAGGGCCAGCATCGCCACAGAGTCTTTCAGGTGCTGCTTGCAGCGCGAAGCGGCAAACCACATCTCGGCCTCGTCGAGATTGCTTTTGGTCAGTTCCTTGAAGATGGTGTAGGCCTCGTCGTACTTCTTCTGTGCAAAGAGGATGTTTCCCTCCACCTGCCGATAGGCGGGCAGCGGATTGATGCTGACGGCTTGCTGAATCTCCGCCAGAGCCTTGTCGAGCGTCCATTTGTCGTAGGGCTTATCCTCCTGATAGATGATCTTGTTGTAGATCACGCGGGCATAGTTGAAGTGGGCATTGTCCTTGTTCTCTGATGACAGTTTGATGGCCTGCTCCATATCGCGCTCGGCGGCTGCGAAGTCGCCATAGCCTGCGGCAAACTGTCCGCGATAGGTATAGCCATCAGGAGCCGATGGGAACTTCTGGATGAAGTCCTCCACCAGTCTGACATAGGTGGCAGAGTCGGCAGAAGAGCCTGCGATATACATCATCAGGTTGGCGTCCTGCAGTTTGTCGGGCATCTCCGTCTTGATGAAAGTCTTCTTCAGCGTAGGATTGTTCAGGCTCAGGCCGTTCACCTTCAGCGAGTCGGCAAAACGTGCGCTGACGGCATAACTCAGCGAGTCCCTGCCTGACGCGGCAGGCTGCAGGATGCCGACGACCTCCCCCGCCTCGTTCAGCAACGGACAACTCACGTCCAGTTCCGTTGTCTGCAGGGCGATGGTGTAATAGGCATAGTCGGTCTGAAAGGTCTCGGCCTTACGCACGGTGCCGCCGGCCGCCTTCTTCGTGTCCCGATAGGGCAGCATCCATAGTGTACTTCCCACAGGCGCCTTTGCTGCAGCCACCATGAGGGGCTGTGTCTTGCCTTCGACGCGGAATTTTGCCACGTCGTACATCTCGTTGGCACCCATCATCCCCGTCACCTGTTGCTCTTTGCCGGCGGCATCGATGACAATGGCGCGCTTGGCTCCGATGAAGGGCGCGAAACTGCTGACGGCCTCGCCATTGGCACCGATGAAGAAACCGTTGCTGCTGGCTATCAGGGAGCCGTCGGCGGCAAACGTCTTCAGCGTGAAGACCGACTTCGATGCTTTCTTCACCCACGATGGCTGGGCTACGCAGAATGATAATTGACAAATGATAAACGATAAAACGAATATAATCTTCTTCATATCTTCAATAGTTGTTTGGCGTTTTGTATGGCTGCTTCGGACACATCACTGCCACTGAGCATCTGCGCTATCTCATGGATGCGCTCTTCCTGTGACAGTTCCACCATACGACTGATGGTGCCCTGCGGGGTCTCTTCTTTCGATACCCTGTAGTGCGCCGCACCCAGTGCGGCTATCTGCGGCAGGTGGGTGATGCTGATCACCTGGCGCTCGTGCTGCCCCATCTCCTGCATGATCTCGGCCATCTTCTCGGCTATCTTGCCGCTCACGCCCGTATCGATTTCGTCGAAGATGATGGTGGGCAGTTTGACGGCACCGCTGATCATCGCCTTCAGGGCGAGCATCACGCGTGCTATCTCACCCCCAGAGGCCACCTGGGCGACGGGTTGGAGTGGGGTAGAGGTGTTGGCGGAGAAGAGAAAGGCTATCTTGTCCTGGCCATTGCGCCCGAACGACTCCTGGCTGACGGCAATCTGGAATCTCACGTTGGGCATGCCCAGTGGCACCAACCGCTGCTGCATCTCCTTCTCTATCTGCTTGGCCGCCTTCGTGCGCTGTCTGCTGAGCGTGTCGGCCTGTTTCTGGCATGTGTTCCTGAGTTGCGTCAGCCGCTGGCGGATGGCGGCAAGTGCCTCGTCGCTCTCTTCGATATTGCTTAGTTTCGTCTTCAGGTTGTCGCGCAGGGCTATCAGTTCCTCCACGCTCTCCACATGGTGCTTCTTCTCCAGGTCGTACAGACGGTCGAGGCGGTTGTTGACGGCGTCCAGTTCTGCGGGGTCGAAGTCGATGCGCTCCAACTGGCTGCTTATCTCCTGTGCGATGTCCTTCAGTTCGATATAGCAACTGTCCATGCGCTGTGTCAGTTCTGTGGCGTCTGGCAGCACATGCCCGATGCTCCTCAGGGCGCCCACGGCTGTACGCAGTTCCTCCACGATGCCCGTCCCGTCGGCCTGCAGCGCATGGTCTGCGGTGTAGAGTGCCGTCTTGATGTCCTCCGAGTGGGTCATCGTGTCGCTCTTCTGCTCCAGTTCGGCCTGTTCGCCTTCTGTCAGGTTGGCCTGATGCAGTTCGTCGTATTGGAATTGCAGGAAGTCTATATTCTGGCGATTGCGCTCGATGTCGTCTTCCATCGCCTGCAGTTCCCGTTCCGCTGCCTGATAGTCGGCATAGGTCTGCTGATAGTCAGCCAGTTCCTTCTCGTCTGCTGCGATGATGTCCACCACGCTCAACTGGAAGTCCTGCTTGTTGAGCAGCAGGTTCTGGTGCTGCGAGTGTACGTCAACGAGTTTCTCTCCCAGTTCCTTTAGCATCGAGAGTTGCACGGGCGTGTCGTTGATGAATGCCCTGCTCTTGCCGGCAGCCGTCAGTTCCCTGCGGATGATGCAGTCCTCGGCGTCGTATTCGATGTCGTTGTCGCTGAAGAAGTCGGCCATGCTATAGCGCGACAGGTCGAAGTGGGCTTCTATCACGCATTTGTCCGCGCCCTGCTTGAGCGTCTTGGCGTCCGCCCTCTGTCCCAGCAGCAGTCCGATGGCTCCCAGGATGATACTCTTACCGGCTCCAGTCTCTCCTGTGATGACGGAGAAACCCGGATGCAGACTGATGTCCAGCAGGTCTATCAGCGCGAAGTTCTTGATGTATAAGTGTTTTAGCATAAATATCCAGTATCCCTTTTTACCTTTTTACCTTTCATTGATTGATTTTCGCCCAGTTGTTGCTTTGCGAGGCATTGATGTTCATCAGCATGTCGTAGATGGCCTGTTTCTCCTTTTGCGTGCCCTTGCCCTTGTATATGTTCACCAGTTCGTCGCGCTTGTAGTCTGTCCATATCTGAGGCAGCAGACTGAGCGGCTTGTTCTCGTGAGCCTTCTTCAGCAGTTCCAGGGCCGTGGATATTTCTGTGCGCCCGCGCTCTGCATTATTGGCCATCTCGTCGAGTCCCTTGCGGTAATAGTCGTATTGCAACTGGCGGAGGGGGCGCATCTGCTCGTCGAGATAGTCGTTGATGATGGCAAAGCGGTTGCGTGAGTCCTCGAACGACTTCCAGCCCGGGAATCCCAGATTCTGCGCATTGTTCACCAGCAGCATGCAGCGCTGCAGGATATCGGTGCCGCCCATCGGGGCGAAACTGTCCAGGTCGATGCCGATGATCAGGTAGGCATAGTAGGCGAGAAGCGCTGTCAACTGGTTGTCGATGGTCTCGTCGTTATAGTTCAGTTGGTCAAACTGTGCAAACGTGAAGTTGAAACTGGCGTCCCTATTATTATATAAGGTGGTGGCGTAACTGGCATTGTAGACAGGACGGTTGGCCTGTATGAGGGCTGTGCACTCGAAGGCGTTCTCCTCGCGCACGTACTTGCTGACCGTGAGGCTCAGCGTCGCCTGTATGCGCTCGTTCTCCTGAAACTGGAGGTCTGTCCATTGCCGCTCGTTGACAAACTGTTCTATCGTCTGTCGCAGGTTGTCGAACACAGAGGCTTCTGTGCCCTGTATCTGGCTATGGTTGACAGAAACCTTAATTTGCAGTTCCTGGCCGTAGCCAAGAACTGCAAACATTCCAGTTAATATCGTTGTGACGATTCTTCTCATCCGTTCATCTTTGCTTCACGCAGGCGGATGCGCGTCAGCACCTGTTTGGTGTTCAGGGTGAAGTCGCCTCCCAGAATCCAACTGTAGTAGCCGGGGTCCGAGTGCAGTACCTGTGTCACTGGCACGCCCTTGTGCTTGCCGAAATTGAACACCTCCGTCAGGCGCGGGTTGCCGTTCGCGTCGAGCAGCGTCTTGCCGTCAGGGCCTTTCATCTCGCCCCAGACGATGCGCCCGGCAAAGTCAATGTTGTTGTTCATCTTTGAGAACTCGGCCAGTTGGTCCATATCGTTCTCGATCACCTTCTCCGGATCCTCATTGGCGCCAGGGGCATACATGTCCAGTTCGCCCATCAGTACGCGGTAGGTGGCTTCGGTGTCCTGGTCGGCACGATGCGCCTCGAAGTCCTCTTCCATCTTCCGCCCGCAGTAGAACTTGTAGGCGGCAGCCAGATTGCGGCGCTCCATCTTGTGGAAGATGGTCTGAGCGTCGATGAGGCGCGACTTGGAGAAGTCGAAGTCTACACCAGCCCTGAGAAACTCCTCTGCCAGCAGGGGGATGTCGAAATGATTGGAGTTGAATCCGGCGAAGTCGCAGCCCGTGAAGGTCTCGCTGAGTCTTGCGGCCACCTGCTTGAAGGTCGGCTTGTCTTTCAGGTCGTCGTCAGTGATGCCTGTCAGCGCTGTTATCTCTGGCAGCAGGCGGCGCTCCGGGTTGATCAGTTCGTTGCCGCGCTCCTCGCGGCCGTCAGGTAGCACTTTGATATATGACAATTGTATGATGCGGTCTTTCACCAGGTCGAGCCCAGTGGTTTCCAGGTCAAAGATGACCAGTGGCTTCTGTAGGTTCAGTCTCATGGCTTAGTCGCTTATCAGCATTGGCATCATCAGCATCAGTATGTCTTGGTTCTCAGGCTGCTCTGAGGGCAGTACGAGCCCCGCACGGCTGGGGTCGGCCAGTTGTATGATCACTTCCTGACAGTCGAAGTTGCTCAGTATCTCGATGAAGGCGGAGCCCTTGAATCCGATGCTCATCGGCTGTCCGAGGTATTCGCAGCCCACGCGCTCCGTGGCGGTCTTCGAGAAGTCGTAGTCCTCGGCGTCGAGTTGCAGCACGTTGTTCTCCACATGGAAGCGGATGAGGTTGCTGCTGCCGTTGGCAAACGGCTGTACGCGGCGCAGTGCGGCCAGCAGGCCGGCACGGTCTGCGCGCAGTTCGTTCGGGTTGTTCTGGGGAATCACGGAGTTGTAGTTAGGATAGCGCCCCTCGATGAGCCGGCACTGGATGATGCCGTCGCCATAGTTGATCTCGGCGTTGCGCTCATCAAATCGGATGATGACGTCGCCTCCGTCCTTGCCCAGCAGGTTGCGAAGCAGGTTGGCCGGCTTCTTGGGCAGGATGAATGAGGCGGGCTGATCCGAACTCATGCTGAAAATCTTGTTGCGCACCAGTTTGTGCCCGTCGCTGGCAACCACCGCCAGACAGTCGGGTGTCAGGTCGAAGTAGATGCCGTTCATCACGGGGCGAAGTTCGTCCTGCGCAGTGGCGAAGATGCTGCGGTTGATGTTCTCGGCGAGCAGTGCGTTCGGCAGTATGATCGTGTGTGAGTTGTCGCTGACGGTCTGTGCCATCGGAAACTCGTCGGCATTCTCGATGGGCAGTGAGAAAAGTCCGTTCTGATAGGATATCTTTACCGTGCTCTGCTCCTGGTTGACATCCAGCGTGATGGGCTGCTCCGAGAAGCCTTTCACGGCATTCAGCAGGTCGACATTGCCAATGGCGAAGCGCCCGTTGCTGTCGCTCTCAGTCAGTTCCAGCGTCGTGCGCATCGTGTTCTCGCTGTCAGAGGCCGTCAGCGTCAGTGTCTGACCGTCCACCTCGAACACGAAATCTCCCAGAATGGGCAAGGCGTTCTTACTGTTGATTACTTTGGAAAGTGCTGAGAGTTTATTGCCCAGCGCTGTGCTTGATACGGTGAATCGCATAATCTTATAGTTTTTTGTTTCTGTTTACATTATTTATAATTGAGTACAAAATTACAAAAAAACGTTGTTATGAACAAAAAAAAGACGATAAATTTTCGTGATTCAAACTTTTTTTAGTAATTTCGCCACCCGAAACAAGAAAAAACAACAAATAAAAACATTTTGAGTAATGGAATTAACAGGTAAGATTATTGCGGTGCTACCCGCAAACAGCGGCGTGTCAGCCCGCACAGGTAACCCATGGATGTCTCAGGAGTATGTCATAGAGGTGCCGGGTCAGTTCCCCCGCAGATGTGTCTTCCGCCTCTTTGGCGAAGACCGGATCAAGCAGTTCAACATTCAGAACGGCGAGGATCTGACCATTCAGTTTGATATTGATGCCCATGAGTATCAGGGGCGTTGGTTTAATGAAGTCCGTGCCTATAATGTGATCCGTGGTCAGGTGGCACCCCAGGCCGCAGCCCCAGTTGGCGCGCCTGCAGCCGCTCCCTTCCCGCCGCAGCCTAATGCTGCCGCTGCCCCCTTCCCGCCTGCTCAGGAACCTGCAGGAGAGGGTAGTGCCGACGATCTGCCATTCTGACCGTCCGACAGGCACGCATGCCATTTCCCTTCAACAAGGGTCTCCTGCAGTCAAACAGGAGGCTCTTGTGGTTTCGAATATATAAAAATTCAAGTGCGGAAATACGTCTCCGTTTACTGTAGGGCGTCTTGCTTGTCAAACACCGTCAGCCTCTGACTTGGCGTTTGACAAGCAAAATGCCCTACGTTAAATGAGAAAAACGGAACTTCAAATTGAAAAGTCTGTCCACGAGAACACTCTGACGTGACCTCGAAGACGCGGGGACGCACCAGACAGGTGGCACAGTAGGATTCCTTCATCGGGGGATAATTGGCAGGATGTTTGGTGAAGGCCGGGAAAAACTTGACGGGCCTGCTCATGTGTACGCTATAATCCTGCGACGACCCAGTCTTCGGGTACGCGGGTGTCGGCATTGAACTTCACGCCGACCTTCACCACCCGGCGGCCATCGGCCTGATAGGGGATGGCATAGCCGTGCTCATCTATCTGAGCCAGGGCCTGCTGCGCTGTGCCGTTAACTTTTAACTCGAAAACGTAGATAGTGTCGGGCATCCATACCACCATGTCGGCACGGCCTCCGGCCACCTTTACTTGCGTGCGGACATAGAAATTGAGCATCGTGAAGATGAGGTACAGCGTGTATTCGTAGAAACCCTCTTTCACGGCCACGTCCTCCAGTTTTTTCTTGAAGCCCTCGACGTAGGGAACCCCGGCCAGGAATGCCTGCATCTCGCGCATGGCCTGGTCTGTATCGTGAGTCTTCAGTGCCCGCCAGAACTTCAGGGCGAAGCCGCCCTTCACATAGCCAGAGTCCAGCCCTGTGTATGCAGGCAACAGACCCTCGATATAGCCGATGCGCACCTCTTGATTGGGAATTGACAGCGTGTAGGTCTCCGACTCGCGGTCGTAGCCCTTGATGGTCAGATAGCCGCTCTGATAGAGCAGGGGCAGCGCACTCTTCATATTCTCCGTAGGCTGGTCGAAGTCGGATGCAAACGCTTCCAAACTGTCGAACGACATGATGTCGGTATTGAAATGCTGCAACTGGCGGATGAGGAACGCCGGTGTGCCGCTCTCAAACCAATAATTAGTGACCTTGCGCTGCTGAAAGGCCTTCAATAGGCTGAAAGGATTATAGACTTCCGGAGAGTATTCGGTGAAGTGATAGCCATCGTAGCGCTCCTTCAGTGTCTGGTGCATCTGCTCGTAGTTCATGCCGTTGAGGTCGGCCAGTCGGGCGATGTCCTCTTTCAATACCGTGGTGAGTTCCTCCTCCGTGATGCCGCAGATTGTGGAGAAGGCCGTGTCAAGGGTGACGTTCGTCAGATTGTTGATAGTCGAGAATATGCTCAACTGCGAGAATTTCGTGATGCCCGTGATGAAGCAGAACTTCACGTAGCGCTCGCTGGCCTTCAGGGGCACGTAGAACTCCTGCATCACCTTGCGTCTCTCCGCGAGGTCGTCATCGTGGAGCACTTCCAGCAGTGGGGCATCATATTCGTCGATGATGACGACGACCTGCCGACCGGTCTTCTCGTAGGCCCGCCTGATAAGGCCTTCCAACAGTCCGCCGGGAGTCTTCTCTGTTTCCTTGCGTCCATAGGTGTCCGCATAGTTTTCCAGCGTCAGCATCAGCCGGTCTCTCAGCGCATCCGCCGAACTCTGGCCTTTCGCCGTACTGATGTCCAGCCGTATGACCGGATATTGCACCCACTCCTGCTCCAAGTCCATAATCTTCAGCCCTTCGAACAGTTCGCGCTCGCCTTGGAAGTATGACTCCAGTGTTGACGTGAGCAGCGACTTGCCGAAGCGGCGGGGGCGGCTCAGAAATATGTACTTGGCATAGTGGGCCATCTGCCACACCAGGTCTGTCTTGTCTACATACACATACCCGCCTCGGATGATCTCCGAGAACGTCTGTATGCCTATAGGATATCGTCGTGTCGTCATCATTGCAGTACCGTTTTGCTGGCAAAGATAGTAACTTTCCCTGAGATTTCCAAATTTCAAGTGCAGAAAGTTATCGGAATTGAACTCCCATTTTTTCGGCGTAGGAAAAACGGCTCTTTCACCCGGCTCACAAAATTCGTTCACTCGAGTCGATTTATCGATTGACTCGACTCAAATCATCATTTCATGAGCCGGGTTTTGTGGGTCAATCCCAAAAGTCATTTGCAATTTGTGACCTCCCCTACCCCCTCCTGTAGGAGGGGAATTGAATACAAAGAGTGTAACTAATCCCCCTCCTACAGGAGGGGTTAGGGGAGGTCACAACAACCGGCTTTTCGGACTGCCCCGATTTTGTGTCGGTCTGACTTTTTACATACAGTTTTTTTGAATATAGGTTGTAACGTTGTACATCGGCGATGTTACAACGTTACAACCTGTAAATCGTTTTTTTTGCATGTTTGTTAAAACTGCCGAAGTCAGGAAGTTGTTTTGCGCCGATGTAGGTTGTGTAACTTTTGAAGAATTTTGTGTTTTGAATCACAAGGAGCCTGACGCAGATGGGGCTTGCTTATCGTATGCGTGCTGCGGATAGTCGGTGGTGAAGTGGAGCCCCCGGCACTCCTTGCGCTCCAGGGCCCATCGGGTGATGAGGTAGCCGACGTTGATCATATTGCGGAGTTCGCAGATGTCACGGGTGGCACGGACGCGCTTGAAGAGGCGCTCGGTCTCCTCGTAGAGCATGTCAAGGCGGTCCCAGGCCCGGTGCAGGCGGAGGTCGCTGCGCACGATGCCCACATAGTTGGACATGATCTGGTTGACCTCCTTTACCGACTGCGTGATGAGCACCTTCTCCTCATTGGTCATCGTGCCCTCGTCGTTCCATTCTGGCACGCGGTCGTTGAAGTCGTAGAGGTCTGCGTGCTCCAGCGAGTCCTTGGCGGCCGCATCGGCATAGACCACAGCCTCGATGAGCGAGTTGGACGCCAGACGGTTGCCTCCGTGGAGCCCGGTGCAGGAACACTCGCCAAGGGCATAGAGCCGCTCGATGCTGGACTGTCCGTTAAGGTCGACCTTGATGCCGCCGCACATATAGTGGGCCGCCGGGCGGACGGGGATGTAGTCGGTGGTGATGTCGATGCCGATGGAGAGGCATTTCTGGTAGATGTTGGGGAAGTGATGACGGGTCTCGGCCGCATCCTTGTGGGTGACGTCGAGACAGACGTGGTCGAGGCCGTGGATCTTCATCTCCTTGTCTATGGCTCGGGCCACGATGTCGCGCGGAGCCAGCGAGAGGCGCTCGTCGTATTTCTCCATGAACGTCTCGCCATTGGGCAGTTTCAGAATGCCGCCATAGCCACGCATGGCCTCCGTGATGAGATAGGCGGGATGGGTCTCCTTAGGATTGTGGAGCACCGTCGGGTGGAACTGCACGAACTCCATGTCGGCCACAGTCCCCTTGGCGCGATAGACCATCGCGATGCCGTCGCCCGTGGCGATGACGGGGTTGGAGGTGGTCAGGTAGACGGCTCCGCAGCCGCCGGTACACATGACGGTGATCTTGGAGAGATAGGTGTCCACCTTCTGCGTCGTGGGGTTGAGCACGTAGGCTCCATAGCACTGGATATGGGGCGACCGCCGGGTGACGCGCACGCCGAGGTGGTGCTGGGTGATGATCTCCACGGCGAAATGGTGCTCCTTGACGTCGATGCCGGGACAGCGGCGTACGGCCTCCATCAGGCCGCGCTGGATCTCGGCCCCAGTGTCGTCGGCATGATGCAGGATGCGGAACTCAGAGTGCCCGCCCTCGCGGTGGAGGTCGAAGTCGCCCTGCTCGTTCTTGTCGAAATTGACGCCCCAGCCGACGAGTTCGCGTATCTGCTCCGGTGCGCGCCTGACCACCTGCTCGACGGCAGCGCGGTCGCTGATATAGTCGCCCGCTATCATCGTGTCCTCGATGTGCTTGTCGAAATTGTCCACTTCGAGATTCGTCACACTGGCCACGCCGCCCTGGGCAAACGATGTGTTCGCCTCGTCGAGCGAGGTCTTGCAAATCAGACATACGCGGCCTTTTCCGGCGCGCGCCACCTTCAGGGCGTAACTCATACCGGCCACGCCTGCTCCTATGATGAGGAAATCGTACTTGTAAACCATATACTGTAGATGCGATAAATTTGCTGCAAAATTACGAAAAAAGCCACAGACTACACAGGTTTTTAGCAAAAAATGACTAACTTTGCAGCAAATTATGAAGAAAATACTGATTTTATCCTATATCTTGTGGCTGGCAGCAGGACTGTCGGCACAGACTCCGGCGGAACTGGAAGGGCTGCTGACTCCGGTCGGCGGCACTCAGGCGGTGGTGCAGACGGACGACCCACTACAGACAGACACGCTGCTGCTTGACACGGCACAGACTGACAGGCCGTGCCCCGAGTATGTGGTGGAGCGACTGGACCGGCTGATGAAGGAACCGCTGCTGAAGAAGACCCAACTGGGACTACTGGTCTACGACCTGACAGCGGACTCTGCCATCTACAGGCAGAATGAGCGGCAGACGCTACGCCCGGCCTCGGTGATGAAACTGCTCACGGCCATCACGGCCATGGACAGGCTGGGCAGTGACTACCAGTTGCGTACCTCTCTCTATTATACGGGCCGAATTGACGGGAGTACTCTGACAGGCGACATCTATTGCGTGGGCGGCATGGATCCGCTCTTCTGCAATGACGACATGCGGGCACTGGCCGAGAGCGTCCGTAGGATGGGGGTCGACACCATCAAGGGGAGGATTGTGGCCGACAAGTCGATGAAGGACAGCAACCTGCTGGGCGAGGGCTGGTGCTGGGATGACGATAATCCTGTGCTGACTCCTCTGCTCATAGAGCGGAAGGATCAGTTCGTGGACTGTCTGATGACGGAGTTACAAAAGGCGGGCGTCCGACTGGAGGGCTCCTGCACGGAGGGTCCATTGCCCAACGGGGCGCGTATCATCACTTCGCGTTTCCATTTGTTGGAAGATGTCCTCATCCAGATGATGAAGGCGAGCGACAATCTCTATGCGGAGTCGGTCTACTATCAGATAGCCGCCTCAGGTGGCGTCAAGCGGGCCTCTGCCGACAAGGCACGCCAGTGGGAGCGGAAACTGGTGAGCCGACTGGGACTGAATCCGGGCGAATACAAGTTTGCCGACGGCAGCGGCCTGTCGCTCTACAATTATGTGACGGCTGAGTTGATGGTCAGGCTTCTGCGCTATGCCTACCAGAACAAGGAACTCTATTTCCGGCTGTCTAACACTCTGCCCGTTGCCGGCGTGGACGGCACGCTGGAGAGCAGGATGAAGGGGGCTTTCACCAGTGGTAATGTCAGAGCCAAGACGGGCACCCTGACGGGTATCTCCAGTCTGGCAGGATTCTGTACGGCAGCCAACGGCCACCTGCTGGCTTTCTGCATCATCAACCAGGGCGTGCTCCGAACAGCCAGCGGCCGGGATTTCCAAGACAAGGTCTGTGCCGCACTGTGCCGACCTTGAGAGATACGACTACGAATTATTAATTGTGCATTGTGAATTGTATGGAAAGGATTCAGATATTTGTTGAGCAGATGGTTGTCGCCATTGGAGTGACGGGTGACGGCATCGCCGTCGTCAGTCACGTCATTCTGGTCGTCATTGCGGTCTTGCTGGCAGCCCTGGCTGGCATCATGTGCAGAAAACTGATTGTGCCGCTGCTGCTGAAACTGACATCCAGAACGGAGGCCAGATGGGATGATGTCGTCTTCAGTGAACGGGTGCTGGTGTCGGCCTGCAGCATTGTGCCGGCCATTGTCATCTGGCAACTGCTGCCATGGACGTTCTTCGACTATCCCTTGATGCGTGAGGTGCTGGCCCGTCTGACGGCCATCTATATCACCGTCATGTCAGTACGTACGGCCATCGTCTTCATCGACTCCTTCAAGCAGTTGGAAAACGGGAAACGAACGGCCAGGCAACAGTATCTCTACTCACTCTGCGGTGTGCTGAAGATCCTGATGATCTTCATAGCCGTCATCGTGGTGATTGCGATTGCCGTCGACAAGGATCCTTCGACGCTCTTTGCCGGCCTGGGTGCTGCCTCTGCCATCCTGATGCTGGCCTTCCAGGACACCATCAAGGGACTGGTGGCTGGTATCCGTCTGACGAACAATGACATGCTGCACATCGGCGACTGGATCACCGTGCCCTCGGCTGGTGCCAACGGCAGAGTGGAGGAGATCACGCTGACGATGGTCAAGGTGCGCAACTTCGACAATACTGTGGTCACCCTGAGTCCGCAGGCACTGGTGGACGGCTCTTTCCAAAACTGGATTGGCATGGAGCAGGGCGAGGGGCGCAAGCAGTCGCGCAAGGTGTTCTTCGACTTCCATTCGCTGAAGGTCGATGAGAATGGTGAGGTCAACATCTCCCGCTTCCGTCATGACATGGAGAAATGGCTCAAGGATAATCCAAGGGTCGTCGGCGAGAAGAGCCCGCTGGTGAAATTGGTTGATAATACGCTGGCCAGTGGCTGCTGTGTGGAATTTATCTTCTGGTTGAAGGCCAAGGATGCCCTCAACTATGAGCATGATACCAGCGACATCATGGAATACATCTTTGCCAAGGCTGCCGATTACGATCTGCAGATATATCAGCCGGAAATAAAATAGAATAAATCATACGTTATGGAGATAAGTACCAATCATGAGGAGCAGATCCTCGTCAGAATCACAGGCCAGGACCGTCCGGGACTGACGGCCTCGATAATGGGCATACTTGCCAAGTACGACGCACAAATACTCGACATCGGTCAGGCAGATATCCACAGCACCCTCTCGCTGGGCATCCTGATCCGTATGGACGAGGCCCACTCCGGGCAGGTGATGAAGGAACTGCTCTTCAAAGCCACCGAACTGGGGGTGCAGATAGGCTTCTCACCCATCAGCGACGATGAGTATGAAGACTGGGTGGGCCATCAGGGTAAGAACCGCTATATCCTGATGGTGCTCGGGCGTCAACTTGAGGCGAGGCAGATCGAAGGTGCCACCCGCATCCTGGCTGATCAGGGCCTGAACATCGACTCTATCCTGCGGCTGACGGGGCGCAAGAGTATCAAGAACCCCGGCAAGCATGTCCGTGCCTGCATCCAGTTCTCTCTGCGCGGCGAGCCCATCAACCGTCAGGAGATGCAGTCGAAACTGATGAAGTTGTCGCAGCAGATGGACATCGACTTCTCCTTCCAGCGCGATGATATGTTCCGCCGTATGCGCCGCCTAATCTGTTTCGACATGGACTCCACGCTGATTCAGACGGAGTGTATCGATGAACTGGCAGAGCGTAATGGTGTAGGGGCTGAGGTCAGGGCCATCACGGAGAGTGCCATGCGTGGCGAGATTGACTTTAAGGAGAGTTTCACCCGTCGCGTGGCACTGCTCAAGGGGCTAGACGTGAGCGTGATGCAGGACATCGCCGAGCATCTGCCGATAACGGAAGGTGTGGACCGCCTGATGACCATATTGAAGCGTTGTGGCTATAAGATTGCCATCCTCTCCGGCGGATTCACTTACTTCGGTGAATATCTCCAGCGTCGCTACGGTATCGACTATGTGTATGCCAATGAACTGGAGATCGGCGAGGACGGCAAACTGACGGGCCGCTATGTGGGCGAGATTGTCGACGGGCATCGCAAGGCGGAACTGCTGAAACTGATTGCGCAGGTGGAGAAGGTCAATCTCGCCCAAACTATCGCCGTGGGCGACGGTGCCAATGACCTGCCGATGATCTCGGAGGCCGGACTGGGCATCGCCTTCCATGCCAAGCCGCGCGTGGTGGCCAATGCCAAGCAGTCGATCAATACCATCGGCCTGGACGGTGTGCTCTACTTCCTCGGATTCAAGGATTCATACTTGGGAGATCAAGGAAAATTGTAGTAGGTCTCCCTCAGATGGAATTCTCTACGACTCTTCTGGCCTGGTTCCGCGAGAACGGTCGCCAACTTCCCTGGCGGGAAACGCGCGACCCTTACGCTATATGGCTTTCTGAAATCATCCTCCAGCAGACGCAGGTGAAGCAAGGCTGGGACTACTGGGAGCGCTTCATGCACCGCTGGCCCACAGTGGAGTTGCTCGCTGCTGCCACGGAGGACGAGGTGCTGCGCGAGTGGCAGGGGCTGGGCTACTATAGCCGTGCCCGCAACCTGCACTTTGCCGCCAGGCAGATAGTCGAGATGGGGGGCTTCCCGCAGACGCTCGAGGGCATTAAGTCGCTAAAAGGTGTCGGCGACTATACGGCCGCTGCCATTGGGAGTATTGCCTTTGACATTCCGGCCGCTGTAGTCGATGGCAACGTGTATCGTGTACTGGCCAGACATTACGGCATTCAGACGCCTGTCAATACGACGGAAGGCAAGAAGGAATTCGCAGCCTTGGCACAGTCACTGTTGCCTCTGAAAGAAGTGGCGGCCTATAATCAAGCCATCATGGACTTCGGGGCTATCCTGTGTACGCCACAGGCGCCTCGCTGTATCCAGTGCCCGTTGGCAGAGAGTTGTGATGCATTGCGGACGGGTAGGGTAAGCATGCTGCCCGTGAAACGGAGAAACCTGAAGGTCAGGACGCGCCACCTTATTTATATATACATCCGCTGTCAGGGCTACACGGCTATCCATCGGCGCGGAGAGGGTGATATCTGGCAGGGGCTTTGGGAGCCTCTGCTAGAGGAGAGGGAAGAGACGATAGAGGAGAGAGGAGAGAGGAGAGAGGAGAGAGAAAAGATGGGGCTGAAACTCGTGGCGAAAGGTGTGAAGCATGTGCTGACGCACCAGGTGCTGCTGGCAGACTTCTATCTGTGGGAACCTGCAGAGCGTCCGGCACTTCCCGATGACTATATATGGATCCGTGAGGAGGATATCGACAACTACGGCATTCCCCGGCTCGTTGATATCCTGCTGGACAAACTGTAATGCTCTGATTTCGCCTGATGCCTCCTGGCCTGGAAGGGATACTAATCCGCCGTCTGTGTCTTCGGCCAATTGACGAGGAAGAGTCTTTCTGTGGCGCGGGTGAAGGCGGTGTAGAGCCAGTGGATGTAGTCGGGTGTCAGCATGTCGTCCGTCATATAGCCTTGGTCCAGATAGATGTGAGCCCACTGACCGCCCTGCGCCTTATGACACGTAACGGCATAGGCGAACTTAACCTGCAGGGCATTATAATACTGATCGTTCTTGAGTTTCTTGATGCGGTCGGCTTTTAGCGGCACGTCGGCATAATCCTCCATCACGGCATTGTAAAGTTGTTCCGTCTGCTCCCGTGTGAGGGCGGGTGATTCACTGGTGAGAGAGTCGAGGATGACGATGGCCGTCAGTTCATAGTCGTCATAGTCAGGAAACTGCATGGTTACTTCGGCGAAGCGGAATCCGTAGAGTTCGTGGGTGTTGCGTACCCGTTGCACCACAGCACGGTCGCCATTGGCTATAAACTGGAAATTGTTTTCTTGCTTCCTCGACTCCTTGTCTTCCTGACGCCTGGATTCCATCCAGTAATAGTTGTTCTTCACAATCATCAGAAGGTCGCCGCGACAGAGTTCATCCTCACGGTCGAGCACAGTGTTGCGGATGCCCTGATTGTAGATGTTCGCCCGTTTGTTGCTGCGGGTGATGACCATAGTCTCATCCAGTCCCACCCGACTGTAACTGGAGGCGAGCGACTCTATCAGTTCGTCGCCTGGTACTATCTGGATATCAGCGAAACCACGGAAGCGTATTCGTGGCAACTGGGTCATCTCGTCGTGAGTGACCATCTGCCGGATGATTGTCGCATTCCAGAGGATGCCTGATTCTTCATTCTGACGCAGCACCTGATTCAAGTCGCACTCATATACCTTCATCCCGTAGCCTTGCAGCACCCCGGCCATGAGCGCCGGACTTTCCTCCTCGCCAACAGGGGGCAACTGTGCCTTGTCGCCCACGAGCAGCATCCGACAGTTCTGGCCGTTGTAGACAAACTGCATCAGGTCGTCGAGCAGACAGCCGCTGCCGAAGGCCACCCCCTCAAGGGGGAGGAAACGGGAGGTGGAGGCTATCATCGAGGCTTCGTCGACAATAAACAAGGTGTCGCGATAGAGGTTGTCGTTCAGATTGAAGGCCGACAGGTCGCCCGCCGTCTTCTGTCTGTAGATGCGCCGGTGGATGGTGTAGGCAACATGACCTGCATAGATCGAAAAGACTTTTGCCGCCCGTCCTGTCGGTGCCAGCAGGATCATCTTCTGCTGTAGGGAAGCCATCGCCTTGACGATGGCACCTGCCAGTGTGGTCTTGCCTGTACCGGCTGACCCGCGCAGTATCATCACCGCGTGTTCCTGACGGTCAGTCATAAATCGCCCGAACATGTCGAGGGCATGCGCCTGCTCCTCTGTCGGTGGGAAGCCAAGCGCCTGCAAGATGCGGTATTTCAACTCGTCCTGAATCATTTTGTTTGCAAAATTACTAAAAAAGCCGAAGATTTCACAGATTCTTTCTGAAAATACCTATTAATCTGTGTTAATCTGTGAAATGTGTGGCCTAATTTTCGTAACTTTGCACCCGATTATGCAGATATCCAACGGGAAAATCAATATCATACTGGCCCTTGTGGCGGCAGGTCTGCTTGCCGTCTGCATTGCCAGTGTGGTGGCAGGAATGAGTTAGACGGTGACTATCATGAGTGAACAGACCATTTCCAACAAGAAACTGACGATTCGCGTGGGGCGTGACTCATTGTCGTTTACGACAACGGACATCGCCAATCGCGAGCAGCCCATCGTCTATCAGCCTTACATCGTGAAAAGCGGTGTATCAATGGCTGCCAACCTGCGTGAGGCTTTTAAGACCACCGACATTCTGTCGTCAGGTATCCGCAGAGTGCGGGTGCTGATTGACGGACCAGTGTTGTTGGTGCCCGTCGAGCAGTTTCTGGAGGCAGAGGAAGGCTTGTTGTTCCGTCATGCCTTCCCTTCAGATAGTCAGTTGACTGTTGGCCATAACGTCATGCCCACGCTCAATGCCGTCGCTGTCTTCGGCATCAATAAGGACCTGCTGATGGTTGTCAACGACCGTTTCGACGATGTCCAGTTGATCTATGCTGCCTCGCCTGTATGGAACTATCTGCATCAGCGCAGTTTTACAGGCCATCGCAACAAACTCTACGCTTACTTCTTCGACAAGCGCGTGGGCATCTTCTCCTTTCATAAGAACCGATTCAAGTTCTGCAATGTCTTCGATGCCTCTCAGGGGCACGACGCGCTCTACTTCATGCTGTACGTGTGGAAGCAGTTGAACCTCCAGCCGGAGCACGATGAGATGCACCTCGTAGGTGACATCCCTGAGAAAGAGTGGCTGCTCGAGGAACTGCGCCTTTACCTGCAGAATGCTTACATTATCAATCCGTCAGCAGAGTTCAATCGGGCACCTGCCACTCAGATAGCGGGGATGCCTTTCGACCTGATGACGCTCTTTACCAAAGGACGATGAGAATCATAACCGGCAGATACAAGGGGCGGCACTTCGATATCCCCCGTTCGTTCAAGGCAAGGCCCACCACCGACTTTGCCAAGGAGAATATCTTCAATGTGCTGACGCAATACATCGACTTTGAGGGGGCGACGGCGCTCGACCTGTTTTCGGGTACAGGCAGTATCTCGCTGGAACTTGTGTCGCGTGGTTGTGCCCACGTCATCAGTGTGGAGCAGGATCGCGACCACCATCGTTTCATCACGGACTGCCTGAAGAAACTCGATACCGATGTATGTGTGCCTTTGCGAGGCGATGTGTTCCGCTTTGTCAGGTCGTGCAAGCAGCAGTTTGACTTTATCTTTGCCGACCCTCCATACGCACTGAAGGAACTGCCCACTATACCTTCGCTTATCATGGAGAAGGGATTGCTCAAGGAAGATGGCATCTTCGTGTTCGAGCATGGTAAGGACTACGACTTCTCCGGCCATCCGAACTTCATAGAGCACCGCTATTACGGTAGCGTCAACTTCAGCCTGTTCCGCCCGTCACATCAGGGGTGACATCATCCTTACCAGCGACTCCCACAGCCGTTTCAGGAATGGGGGATGCATCCGATCGGGCAGTCGGGACAGCAGGACGGCGCTCTGCTCGTCTGACAAGAAGATGTCGCGTATCCTGACGGCCATCTCCTCTCCGTAGAAGAACATGTTAGACTCAAAGTTATTCTCAAAACTACGGAAGTCGACATTTGTGGAACCGCAACTGCAAATATCGTCATCTGCCACCAGCAGTTTCGAATGCAGGAAGCCCGCCTGGTAGAGTGACACTTTGATGCCTGCCTCCGTCGCCTCGCGCAGATAACTTCTGGATGCCCATTCCACAAATTTAGTATCACTGCGATAGGGCACCAGAATCCTGACGTCGACCCCTGCAGCCGCTGCCGTCTTCATAGCGAAGAGGATGGATTCCGTTGGCAGGAAGTAGGGCGTTTCCATATAAACATATCTCTTGGCCGACGAGATGATGCGGACATAGCCTTGCATGATTTCGGGGTAGGGGGTGACGGGGCCGCTCGTCACCGTCTGCACCAGCGTGCTGTCTGTCGTGCTGATGCCCACAGGGTAATAGTGGCGGTCGGACAGTAGCGTACGGTCGCAGAAATACCAGTCAACGAGGAAAGCGCGCTGCAGACCGTAGACACCGCTGCCAGTCACCTGTACCATCGTGTCGCGCCAAGCCTGACTGCCTGTGCCTTTCACATAGCGGAGAGCGATGTTCATGCCTCCCACGAAGCCTGTATGCCCGTCGATGATAATCAGTTTGCGGTGGTTACGGTAATTCACCTTACTGGTAAAAGATGGGAATCTCACGGGTAGGAATGCCACCACTTCGATACCCTCGTTGCGCATCTTCTCATAGAAATTGTGGCTGACGTTCCAGCAGCCTACGTCGTCGTAGATGACCTTCACCTCCACCCCCTGGTGTGCCTTGTCTATCAGGGCGTCAGCCACCAGTTGTCCCAAAGCGTCGTCGGCGAAAATGTACATGTCGATGTGGATATGGTCCTTGGCCTTGGCGATGGCCGACAAGAGGGCGGGGAAGAAGGTGTAGCCGTCTTGGTAGATTTGAAACGAACTGCCTCTGAAGGGTAAAGAGAAATTCTCGTTGACAAAGAGTTCGATGACGGTTCTGTAGGATTCCGGCAGTCGCAGATCCTTCTGCTCTACAAACTCCAGCATCGAGCGCTTCGAGAGTTGGTCGAGGCTACGCTGGCTGACAAATTTCTCCTTGCGGGTGTTGATGCCGAAGAACAGATACAGCACAATGCCTGCCACTGGGATAAACCAGATTAGCAGCGTCCAGGCCATCGTCTTGGCAGGCTGGCGGTTGTCCATCACCACGTGGATGATGGTCAGGATGACTATCAACTGATAGATGCCGACGAGTATGAAGTGCAGTCCGTTCATCGTTATATTACCAGATCGTTGCCCAGTTGCTTGGCCAGTGCGTCACGCAGTTCTTGTGTATCCTTGTATTCGGCCAGCAGTTCCTTGATGCGTTCCATGTTGTTGCCCACCTGCCTCAGTTGGGCCTGTATCTCCTTCAACCGCTTTTCCACGATGTCCATCCTGAAGTCGAGCACCAGATGGAGCACATGTTGTCGCAGACTGCCCTCCCTCTCCTTCAACTGGAAGCCCCTGCCCAGTTGATGGCGGTCGAAGGCCAGTTGCGTGGCCAGGCGGCTGATCTGTACGTCAGGGTGCTGCATGAAGTAGTTTTCTGCCACGAAGCCTGTCTCGCCACTGTGGCTGACGGCCTCGGCGAGTATTTGGTTGTAGCGCTCGTCGTGGAACTGCAGGTCGTCTTGCGACAGGTCGTAGTAGATATACTGTGCGACGGTCAGGCTGCAGGTGCCGCCGTCGTCCGTCTCCACATTCTCGAAGATTATTTTTTCGCCGTTTCTGATGACGCTCTGTATCAGCAGCCGTTCCACCTCGCGGGTCTGTTCATCCACGGAGTGTATGCCGATAAACTCGGCTGCGATTGTCTGCCCTGTGCCTGTTCCGTCGGCGTCGGGCGTGTTTCTTTCTCCTCTCGCAGCCTCCTTCTCCTTTTCCTCGATGTCTTTGCGTATCATGTCGTTCATCGAGTTGATCAGAGTCTGTTCCTTGATGCCCATCCGTTGGGATAGTTCGCTGAGATACGTGGAGCGCAGTATCTGGTCGGGGATGACGGAGATGCTCTTCACAATGCCGCCGATGGCCTCCGAGCGTTTTACGGGGTCAGTCACATTTTCTATCGTCAGGCGTGTCTTAAACTCGATGAAGTCCGTCTGGTTCTTCTCTATATAGTCCTTCAGTTCCTGTGCCGAGTGCTTCTTCGAGAACGAGTCGGGATCGTCGCCGTCGGGCAGTAGCAGCACCTTCACGTTCATGCCTTCGCTGAGCAGCATGTCAGTGCCTCGCATGGCTGCGTGGATGCCGGCCTCGTCGCCGTCGTAGAGCAGGGTGATGTTCTGGGTGAAGCGCCGAAGCAGTTTGATTTGATAGACGGAGAGTGCCGTGCCTGAATTGGCCACCACGTTCTCGATGCCGGCCTGGTGCATGGCTATCACGTCGGTATAGCCCTCCACCATAAACACTCGGTCCTCCTTGGCGATGGCTTTCTTGGCCTGGAATAGGCCGTACAGTTCGCGCTCCTTGTGATAGATTTCGGAGTCGGGTGAATTGACGTATTTCTGCTGCACGCCCTTGGTGCGTGAGTCGAGCAGTCGGCCGCCGAAGGCTACTGTCCGTCCGCTGACGTTGAGCCAGGGGAAGATGACGCGCCCGGCATAGCGGTCGTAGACGCCTCGCTCGTTGCGGATGCAGAGGCCTGTCTTTACGAGAAATTCCTCCTGATAGCCCTTGGCCTTGGCTGCGGTGACGAGGGCGTCGCGCTTGGGCAGAGCAAAGCCGAGGCTGAACTTCTCCACGATGTCGTCGCGGATGCCGCGGCTGCGGAAGTACTGTTTGCCGATGGCGATGCCGTCGGGGTCGTTCTTCAGGATGTCCTGGAAGTAGTCCTTCGCCCACTCGTTTACAATCAGCATCGACTCGCGGTCGCTCTGCTGCTGACGTTCCTCGTCAGTGAGTTCCTTCTCCTGTATCTCGATGTTGTACTTCTTTGCCAGCCAGCGCAGGGCTTCAGGGTAGGTGATCTGTTCGTGCTTCATCAGGAAGTTGACGGCATTGCCGCCTTCACCGCAGGCGAAGCAGTGGCAGATGTTTTTCGACGGGGAGACCATGAACGAGGGTGTCTTGTCATCGTGGAAGGGGCACAGGCCTTTATAGTTTACGCCCGCCTTGCGCAGTGTCACGAAGTCGCTCACCACGTCCACGATATTCGTAGCGTCCATGATCTTGTCTATCGTCGCTCTGTCAATCATTGGCCTTTCCTTATTAGTAAAGTGTGGGATGCTGTTTCTTGTGGTTTCACTCCAGTATCTCCTGTATATGGTAGAGCGGGCGTCGCTTCACTTCGGTGTATATCTGCCCGATGTAAGTGCCGGTGATGCCCAGCGAGATCAGTATGAAACCGCCTACGAGCCAGATGGAGAGCATCAGGGAGGCCCATCCCTGTACGACGTGTCCGGCGATAAGGGAATAGGTGACATAGATGCCGATGAGGAATGCGATGATCAGGAAGAGAATGCCGATGTTGTAGATGACGAACAGGGGGCGCACGGAGAATGCCGTGATGCCGTTGAGGGCCAGGCGCAGCATCTTGCCCAGGGTGTATTTCGACTGACCCGCGAAGCGCTCGCTGATGACGTCGTCGACGGTGGTGTGTTGGAGTCCGATCAGGGGTATCAGTCCACGCAGGTACAGGTTGTGTTCCTTATAGGTGGACAGCATGTCGAGGGCGCGGCGGCTCATCAGCCGGAAGTCGGCATGATTGTAGACGCTCTCGACACCCATTGAGTTCTGTAGTTTATAGAATGCCTGGGCTGTGAGTTTCTTCATTATCGGGTCGGCATCGCGGGATACCTTCACTCCGTAGACGATATCATTGCCGGCCTCGAAGTCCTTCACCATCCGGGGGATGCACTCGATGTCGTCCTGCAGGTCGGCGTCGAGGGTGATGACGGCGTCGGCCCATTCGCGTGCTGTCATCATGCCGGCCATGATGGCATTCTGGTGGCCGACGTTGCGCGACATGTTGATGCCGCGCACGAACTTGTTCTCCTCATGGAGTTGGCGGATGATGTCCCAGGTGTTGTCGCGGCTGCCATCATTGACGAACACGATCGCCGAGTCGCGGGCTATGAGCCCTTCGGCGATCATGCGTTCAAAGAGGACCGTCAGCCGTTCTGCACTGTGGCGCAGCACTTCCTCTTCGTTGTAGCAGGGTGATACGGTTGCTAATCTGATCATGGCTTTACGGCGTCGACAAATTCGTTATAGGTGACAAACACCTGGCTGTGCGCCTTCAGCATCTTGATGAGCCGGTCGAGGCGCTGGCACATCTGCTGGCCGCTGTGGTTGCGGATGATGAACGGCATCTTGAACTCCGGGTGCTCCTTCAGTTCATAGAACTCCCACGGGTGGAAGTAGGTGACGAAATAGCCGTCCTTGCTCAGTACGCGGCGCACCATCCAGTGATAAAGCGACTCTGGCAGATTGTGAAGGGACAGCCAGAAGAGGGGGAATCGGATGAGCGGCGTGACGGAGGCGGGTATCTGCATCACTCCGTCTTTCATAAACCATGTGCGCGGCTCCGTCAGGTGCATGTAGCGCCCTGGGATGAAGGCGGGGTTGAGGGATGAGTTGTAGCGATAGCCCACGCGCTTAATCTCCGACTCCACCACGGGGAACATCCGGGGCTGGCGATAGCCGTAGGCGGTGCGGCCCGTGACGCGCTCCACGATCTCTTTAGAGCGGGCGAAGTCGGTATCCTTCGGCTGCCAGTGGTCTACGCCGTGGCAGGCCACCTCGTGCCCCTCGTCCATGATGCGCCGCATCACTTCGGGGGCGTTCTCGGCGAAGTTGCCTGTACAGAAGAAGGTGGCCCGTACGCCGTTCTGCTTCAGCACGTCGAGAATGCGATTGGTGCCGGTCTTCGAGACGGCCATCCCCTGCTCTAACGAGAAGTCCACGCCGTGTTCGCGGGGCACGTCGAATTCCTCCGTGTCAAAACTCAAGAGTATCATAAGTCCTTACTTCGTCAGGTTGCCCAGAATGTCGCGGGTGAGTTCCTTGGTGATGGTGCGGGTGGCGGCGCTGGTGGCATTCTTCACCACACGTCCTGTCGAGGATGTGCTCGACTTGGTCTTCTTGCCCGTCACCTTGTCGCTGATATAGGTGCCCAGGATGGTGGCGAGGGTGGAGGTGACGGCTGTCAGTACGGCTTTCCACACTTTGCTCATCATGCCGGCTTTCTTCTTCTCCGCCTTTGCAGGCTTCTCCGTGGCTTCGGAGGCGGCCTCCTGGCTCTCCCGCTCTGCCAGTTGCTTCTCAGCCTCGGCCATCAGCACCTCGAAGGCACTCTCGCGGTCTACGGGCGTATCGTACTTGCCGTAGATGCGGCTCTGCTTGATGATGTCGAGCCGCTGGCCTTCAGTGACGGCGCCTATCTGAGAGAGCGGGAAAAGTATCTTGGCGCGCTCCACGATGCTGGGAGCACCCTTCTCGTCGAGGAAACTGACGAGGGCCTCGCCTGTCTCCAGGTTCATGATGGCCTCGTCTGTCTTGAAGTCGGGATTGGCGCGGAAGGTGTCGGCAGCCGTCTTCACGGCCTTCTGGTCTTTCGGTGTATAGGCGCGGAGGGCGTGCTGCACGCGGTTGCCCAACTGGCCGAGGATGTTTTCTGGGATGTCTGTAGGACTCTGGGTGATGAAGTAGATGCCGACGCCCTTGGAACGGATGAGGCGGATCACCTGTTCGATCTTGTCGAGCAGGGCCTTCGAGGTGTCGGTAAACAGCATGTGGGCCTCGTCGAAGAAGAAGACGAGTTTCGGCAGCGGCAGGTCGCCCACCTCAGGCAGCGTGGAGTAGAGTTCAGAGAGCAGCCACAGCAGGAAGGTGGAGTAGAGTTTCGGCTGCATCATCAGTTTGTCGGCAGCCAGCACGCTCATCACGCCCTTGCCGCCCTCCACGGCCAGCAGATCCTGGATGTCGAAGGATGGCAAGCCGAAGAAGTGGTCAGCCCCCTGGTTCTCCAACTGGAGCAGTGAGCGCTGGATGGCGCCGATTGTCTGGATGGAGATGTTGCCGTACTTGGTGGTGTACTCCTTGGCGTGCTTCGACACCCAGTCGAGCATGGAGCGCAGGTCTTTGAGGTCGTCGAGCAGCACGCCGCGCTCGTCAGCGATGCGGAACACGATGTTCAGCACGCCGTCCTGCGTCTCGTTGAGTTGGAGCAGGCGCGAGAGCAACTGTGGCCCCATCTGTGAGATGGTGGCCCGCATGGGATGGCCCTGCTCGCCGAACACGTCGTAGAAACGGACGGGGCAGTTCTGGAACACTGGATTCTCAATGCCAAACTCAGGGAGCCGCTTCTCGATGAAGCCACTCATCTTGCCTGTCTGCGAGATGCCCGAGAGGTCTCCCTTCATATCGGCCATAAAGCAGGGCACGCCTGCCTGGCAGAATGTCTCGGCCATCACCTGCAGGGTGACGGTCTTACCTGTACCTGTGGCTCCCGCTATCAGTCCGTGGCGGTTGGCCATCTTACCTGTGATACTGAGCGCTCCGTTGGCGCAATGGGCGATATACAGCCCGCGTTCCTTGTCGTACATAGTCTCTTCCTTTTGCAAAAAAGGCTCCCGTTCGGGGAGCCTTTATGTGATTAATTGTATTTCAGGATTTGCCCCGGCATCAGGCGGATGTTCTTGCCGATGTGGTTTAGTTTGCAGAGCGCGTCCACTGTCATGTTGCGCTTGCGGGCTATCGACTGCAGGGTCTCGCCCTTCTTCACCTTGTGGAAGTGTACCTCTGGTGCGAAGGTGGCCTCCGGTGCGGCGATGGCGAACTCGATGTCCTCGTCTTCCTCAGTGTCGATACGGCTGTCGTTGTTGCCGTTGGCGCCACGCAGACGTGTGGCCATGGCCGATTCGCGGGCGTACTTGCTGCGGCGATAGGTATAGAAGTCGCCTGTCACGTCCTGGTTGCGGAAGTCGAACATGAGGGCCGGATTGAGGGCCACACCGCAGAGGCGGGTCTCGAAGTGGAGGTGTGAACCGGTGCTTCGGCCTGTGTTGCCACCGAGTCCGATGGGGTCTCCCGCGCGCACCTCCTGATCCTCTCTGACGAGTTGTTTCGACATGTGGCCGTAGTAGGTCTCCAGGCCGTTGTAGTGGCGTATCACCACATACTTGCCATAGCCTCTGGGCTCATACTTCACGATGCGCACCTTGCCGCTGAAGGCAGCACGGATGGTGTCGCCGATGTAGACCTTGATGTCAAGCCCTTTGTGCTGGCGTCCCCAGCGGGCACCGAAGTTGGAGGTGATGACGCGGCTCGGCGTGGGCATGCAGAATCCGCGCAGGTCAATCGTGGCCGTGTCGGGCAGGATGGCATTGGCGTTATGATAGTGGGTCATCTGGGTGTCCCATTCGTCGTATAGGTCGGCAGCGGGGCTCTCCATCATCTCCTGAAAGATCAGGCGGCTGAGGGCCACTGAGTCGACTTTCTTCATTTTCTTGTCAACGGGAGCCTGACGTGCCAGCAGATCCTGACCTTGCATCGGGAGTGCGAATAGCGACGTTACGGCAATTATTAGTGTAGATTTCAATGTCTTTAAATTCATATCAAGTCTTGGGTTTAAAGCCTCATTAGGCAAATAATCGATGCAAAGTTAACAAAAACTATTTGATAACGTGCAAGAAATATGTTTGCGTTAACATTGTTTTGTACACTTTTAACAGACTGTGACAATTTCGGGGCAGTCCGAAAAGCCGGTTGTTGTGACCTCCCCTAACCCCTCCTGTAGGAGGGGGATTAGTTACACTCTTTGTATTCAATTCCCCTCCTGTAGGAGGGGGATTAGTTACACTCTTTGTATTCAATCCCCCTCCTAC